>JAXHUA010000001.1:0-3391 GCA_034189695.1 Chloroflexota bacterium
CCTTTCCCGTTGCGGTTGGCCCTCTCGTACCTCTCCTTCATCACCTCGGTATACTCTGTCACGCTGCCTCTACTCATGCCTCTCATTGGGTAACACCCTTTTTGAGGCAACGATACCCCACCCGGTAACATTTATTATGAGGCAATTCGGCCGGTGGCAATTCCCCTCGATATACCGTACACTTGGAGGGCGGCGCGGCAGCGCTAGGTCCCCCTGGGCGCTGGAGGTTGTGAATCATGCTGAAGTACGACGAGAGAGGTCTAGTCCCGGCCATCATTCAGGATGCGCGCAGCGGCGAGGTGCTGATGCTGGGGTACATGAACGAGGAGTCGCTGCAACGGACGCTCGAGAGCGGCCAGGTGTGGTTCTACAGCCGCTCGCGGCAGGAGCTGTGGCACAAGGGAGAGACCTCGGGGAATTTCCTCAACCTTCGCGGCATCTTCAAGGACTGCGACGTGGACACACTCCTGGTGCAGGTGGAGCCCACCGGCCCCGTGTGCCACACGGGGAACCGGAGCTGCTTCTTCCGCCGGCTGGAGGATGAAGGCGGCGAGGTGTAGTCCTCCCTCCCCGGCTCTCCCTGTCATTGCGAGGCCTGTCCTTCTGTCATTGCGAGGCGCGAAGCGCCGAAGCAATCCTGGCGTGGGGCCAGACCCCTGCCCACCTCCCCAGCGGGATTGCTTCGCTGCGCCTGCGGCTACGCTCGCAATGACATGAAGGGGGCGCGGCTACGCTCGCAATGACATGAAGGGGGCGCGGCTACGCTCGCAACGACATGTGGGGAGAACGTTCACCCTTCGACAGGCCTGTCCTGAGTTCACCGAAGGGCTCAGGGCGAACGGTCAGGAACCAGCCGTTCGTAGCGAAGCGCGCCTCAGCCGTTCGTGGTGAGCCCGTCGAACCATGTCCCGAGCGCAGTGAGGGGCATGAACGGCCCCGGGCGTTCGCTCCCCCACCCGGGGGTGGAGCGGATGCTCCACCCTACCCACGTATGTGGGAGAAGCCGTCAGGATGGCTGTGTCGCCGGGGAGCCCGCTTCGGCCGGTGGCTCCGCCGCAGCCTGGCCGTCGGCGGCGAGAACCGTGCGCAGCGCGGTAATAGCCACCTCGAGCTGGCCGTCGTCGGGCTCGCGGGTCGTCATGACCTGGAGCGCCAGCCCCGGGGCGAGGGAGATGCGCACCAGCCAGTTCTTCATATGGTCGGCGAAGAACTTCATCAGCTCGTAGCTGAAGGCGCCTATCACCGGCAGAATGGCAAGCCGTTCCAGGAAGCGAAGCCACCAGGCCGGCCGCCCCAGGAAGGCGTGCGCCAGGATAGCGATCACCAGCACGATGAGGATGAAGCCGGTGCCGCAGCGCGAGTGGGCTGTGCCGTACAGCCGCGCCCGCTCCACCTCCAGGTCCTCGCCGGCCTCGTAGGCGTTGATTGTCTTGTGCTCCGCTCCGTGGTAGGCGAAGACACGGCGGATGTCCGGGATGAGAGTGATGACATTCAGGTAGAGGAGAAAAACGATGAGCCGGATGACGCCGTCGGCCACATTGCTCAACGTGGCCGAGATGAAGGGGTCGATGAAGTGGACAATCAGCAACGGCAGGGCGACAAAAAGGCCCACCGCCAGAACCATGCCGAAGGCGGCGGCGGCCCAGATCACCGGCGCACCCACCTGCTGCTCTCCATCCTCCTCCAGCGCCATCGCCGCCGAGTAGTACAGGGCGCGCATGCCCAGGATGAGGGTCTCCACCAGCACCACCGGGCCGCGCAGCAGCGGCACCTGCGCCCACCGGCTGGTGGCCCAAGTGCCAAGCCGGTCCTGGCGCACCACGATGTCTCCCTCGCGACGCCGCACCGCAATGGCCACGTTCGTGCGCCCGCGCATCATGACCCCTTCGAGTACCGCCTGACCGCCGTAGTGAAATCTCTTCGCCACCGTCTCACTCAAGCAAGAGGGGCGAGCACACAACTCGCCCCTGTTTCCTCCTTGGCCTTCGCTGCGACCCCTACTTCATCTTGTAGCGCCGCTTGAACCGCTCCACCCTTCCGGCTGTATCGACAATGCGCCGTTCGCCGGTGAAGAACGGGTGACACTTGCTGCACAGCTCGACCTTCAGCACCGGCTTGGTCGAGCCGATCTTGAACGTGTTGCCGCAGGAGCACGTCACCGTCGCTTCCATGTATTTGGGATGTATCTTCTCCTTCATTTCCTCAACGACCCCCTAGCTGGCGTAGACGCTTGCCCTCTTCTTGTACCTGGTGACATGCTCGAACTTTACCTTGCCGTCGACCAGGGCGAAGAGGGTATGGTCGCGCCCCATGCCGACGTTATTGCCGGGGTGAATCTTGGTGCCCCGCTGTCGCATGATAATGGTGCCAGCCCGCACCTGTTCGCCGTCGTAGCGCTTCACTCCCAGCCGCTTTGAGTGGCTGTCACGTCCCAGCTTCGTGCTGCCGCCGCCCTTCTTGTGTGCCATGTCTCTCCCTCTTCCTCCGTGGAGTATGTGCTCTCGCAGGGCCTGTGGCCCTGTCTCTCCGACTAGTAGCCGTGGAACGTCAGCATCACCACCACCAGCAGATTCGCCGCGCTGATGGCCAGCCCGATGAGCGTCAGGCTGCCAACGACGGCCGCTGCCGTGGCCATTCCCCTCCTGGTCCCGCGCTCGGTGATGGCCGACCTGCCGATTACGCCGCCGTATATCGAGAAGATGGCGAAGAAGCCCGAAACGCCCCACAGCACGTATGGCACTATAGTCGTTGGCCACCAGAAATGGAGCATGAAGGCGATGACAGCCACGGCGCTCGCCCCGTACACCGCCATGTCCCACAGTGTGTACGTCCTCGCTTGCTTCTCCTCCAAAGTCACCTCCTACTGGCAGACAACGTCCTTGACGGCCAACCTGGTGTGGAGCTGGCGGTGGCCCTTCTTCCTGCGGTAGCGCACCTTGCGCTTGTACTTGAAAACAAGTATCTTCCTGTCCTTCTTCTCGCCGACGACCTCCGCGATTACCCTGGCGCCCTCAACCGTGGGCTCACCCACTCTGACGCCGCTGTCGTCGGCGACCAGGAGCACCTCGTCCAGTTCAACCGTGCTCCCCTCGTCCGCGTGGAGCCGTTCGACGTCGATGGTGTCTCCCGGGGACACTCTGTATTGCTTCCCGCCTGTTCGGACTATGGCGTAAATGTCGCTACCTCCGCTCTACACACTCGAAGTCAGATTGTACCAGCCACACGCAGGGCTGTCAACGGTACGAATTGCCTCATAATAAATGTTACCGAGTGGGGTATCGTTGCCTCAAAAAAGGTGTTACCCAATGAGAGGCATGAGTAGAGCGAGCGTGACAGAGTATACCGAGGTGATGAAGGAGAGGTACGAGAGGGCCAACCGCAACGGGAAAGG
>JAXHUA010000010.1:0-8052 GCA_034189695.1 Chloroflexota bacterium
CATGGGAGTCGCTGCCCTTCCTCTTCACCCAGGAGTTCATCGACCAGAACCCGGAGCTGGTGGAAAGAGTCATAGCCGGCCGCCTCAAGTACCCCACGCCGCTGTATGTCTTCAGGAGCCAGGGAAACGCGATCATGGGACATGACACGTACGACAGGCTGCCCCAGATACAGGCGCCGACGCTTGTCATGGCCGGCTCCGCCGACAGACTGGTCCCGGTGGAGAACTCGCGGACTATCGCCGCCCGGATACCGAATGCCGAACTGGTCATTCTGGACAATGCGGGGCATGGCTTCCCCGTGGAAGCGGCGGAGGAGGCCAACATCGCCGTCCTCGATTTCCTCAAGCGGCACCCGCGCACTGAAGATTCCCCCGCACATAGCTAGACCAACGCGCGCGACCGCAATGAGAAGCCGGCACGCTCCTACGAAGTGTGCCGGCTTGCGCATGCCTCAAAGCGGATGCTACTTCGATGACAGCAGGTCGTACAGCCGCTCGACGTTCATCTTCTGGAGGTCCGGGCCCATGGCCTCGAGGCCAGCGCCCATCGGGTAGCGGTCGAGGAGCGATATCCTCTCCTTGGCCTCCTCCTTGGACAGCCCTTTGTCAATCGCTTCCTGCACCGCCTGCACCCAGTCCCGGACAAAGGATGCCTGTTCCTCCAGGTAGCTCTTGTCGCACACTTCACCGTGGCCCGGCACGATCACGTCCACCTCCAGCTCTCCGATCCTCTTCAGCGATTCGAGCCACTCGCCCGGGTACCCCTGGTGGATGAAGAGTTGCACCTTGTAGAAGACATTGTCGCCGGTGAACACCACCCGCTCCTCCGGGATGAACACCGCCGTCTCGCTCGCGGTATGGCCGGGCAGGTGGATGGCCTCAAAGGTGTGCTCGCCCAGGTGCAGCACGAGGCGCTCGGAGAACGTGACGGACGGTTTCTTCAGCGAGTACCCCTCCATCAAACGCAGCCCCTCCGGGTCCGTCACCTTCATTCGCTCCTTGACCATATCCAGGTCGAAGGTGGAGAGGGCCTCCCTCGTGCCCTCTTGAGCAATCACCGTTCCGGGGAAGAAGAAGTTGCCGGTCACGTGGTCCCCGTGAGGCTCGGTGTTGAACAGGTACCGCACCTCGCCCTTGCCCGTCATCTGCTCCCGCCATTTCACAGCGTCGGACGGATTCTGGGGCGAGTCTATCATCACGATGCCCTCGCTGGTCGTCACGAATCCAGGATTGCACCCTCGAAACCCTGTCTCTACATACACATTCTTGCTGACCTGCTGCATGCTGTCCTCCACGAATCGAATTCGGGCCCAGCATACGTGGGCCCAATCTGCCCTGTCAAGCAGCCCCAGGCGTCCTTCGAAGGCGCGGCCCGCACCGCCTATTCAGGAGCCAGGAGGTCGTACAGCCGCGCCACGTTCCAGCGTTGCACCTCCGGCCCGAGGGCTTCGATGCCGGTATCCATCGGATAGCGGTCGAGGAAGGATATCCTCTCCTGGGCCTCCTCCTTCGACAGCCCCTGCCGTATCGCCTCCCTCACGGCATCCATCCATTCTTCGATGAACGCGCTCTGCTCCCTGATGTAGGACCTGTCGCAGACGTCGCCGTGACCGGGCACTATGACGTCGACGTCCAACTGCTCGATTCTCTTCAGCGACTCCAGCCACTCCACCGGATAGGCCTCGTGGAAGAACGCCTGGCACCTGTGAAAGATGTTGTCGCCGGTGAACACCACCCTCTCCCGGGGGATGTAGACCGCCGTCTGGCTGGCGGTGTGGCCGGGCAGGTGAATGGCCTCGAACGTCTGGTCGCCGAGGTAGAGAAAGAAACGCTCGCTGAAGGTCAAGGAAGGCCTCTTCAGGTAGTAGCCCTCCATGAGCGGCAGTCCTGCCGGGTCACCCGTGCCCACCCATTCCTTTATGCCCTCGACGGTCAGCGACGAGAGCGCTTCCTCGAAACCCTGGTGGGCAATGACCGTACCGGGAAAGAAGAAGTTGCCCGCCACGTGGTCGACGTGGGGCTCGGTATTGATGAGGTACAGGACCTCCCCTTTGCCCTTCAAATGCCCCTTCCACGTCATGACATCCGACGGGTTCTGCGGGGAGTCGATCATCACAATGCCTTCGTTCGTGGTCACGAAGCCCGGATTGCAGCCCCGAAAGCCGGTCTCGACGTACACGTTTGCGGTCACCTGCTGCATCTCATCCTCCAGAGCGGAATCGCAGACAGCATACCCAGCGCCAATCCGGACTGTCAAGGAACGGCACTCTCGGGGTGAAGGCTCGGTCACGACGGCGGCGTTTTCGTTTCCAGTCTCAAGGTGATAGAATGAGAACGATGGCATCGATCATTCTCGCCGGTGGGAAGAGTATCAGACTGGGACGGGACAAGGCGCTGGAGGTTGTCGCGGGGCAGTACCTCATTGAGCAGGTGATCGAGCGGCTGTCCACGCTTGGAGACGAGATCATTGTGGTGGTCTCGCACGGGTCTTCTCTGCCCGACCTCAGAGTCAGGGAGGCCGTCGACGTGTATCCCGACAAGGGTCCCCTGGGCGGCATCTACACCGGGCTGAAGGCCTCCTCCTCCTCCCACAGCCTCGTCGTCGCCTGCGACATGCCCCTTTTGAACATGGACCTTGTGCGCTACCTTCTGGCTCAGAGCCGTGGCTTCGATGCCGTCGTGCCCCATGCAAGCGGCAACCCCGAACCGCTCCACGCCGTCTACTCTAGGAGCTGCCTGGGAAGCATTGAGGCCGCGCTGGCGGAGAACAGGCTGCAAGTGAGCGGCCTCTTCGACGAGATGAAGGTAAGATACGTTGAGGAAGCGGAGATCGATGAATTCGACCCGGAGCACCTGAGCTTCTTCAACGTCAACTCGCAGTCCGACCTGGAGCGGGCGCGGCGAATACTGGAAAGGCGGAAATACGCTTCGAGCGTATAGGAGGTGGTGTGATGACGAAGGTTGTTGAGAAGGACCTCGTCGACCAGCTGGAACCCATATTCGAGCCGGAATCGGTAGCGGTCATCGGCGCGTCAACCGATGTGAACAAATTCGGTGGACGGGCTTTCTTTCTTCCTCTTGAGACCGGCTACCGGGGGCGTCTCTACCCGGTGAACCCGTCACGCGACGAGGTATTCGGTGCAAAGGCGTACCCGAGCGTGCTGGATATCCCCGACGCCATCGACCTGGCCGTCATCGCGGTGGCGGCTCCCCTGGTGCCCAGAGTCATGGAGGAATGCGTTGAGAAGGGCGTCAAGGGAGTGGTGATGATCACCGCCGGCTTCGCTGAGGCGGGGGAGCAGGGCAGAAGACTGCAGGACGAGGTGGTCAGGATCGCTCACGATGCCGGCATACGCATTGTAGGGCCCAACTGCAACGGCATATGGAGCTCAAAGGTGAAGCTCAACCTCCTGTTCTCCAGGGCGCCGCGTGCGGGCAGCATCTCCTTCATCTCGCAGAGCGGCACGCTCGGAGGCTACCTGTTCGAGTGGGCCAGCAACAAGGGGTACGGGTTCGCCAAGTTCGTCAGCGCCGGCAATCAGGCGAGTCTCAATACATCCGACTACCTCGAGTATCTCAAGCAGGACCCCGACACGCAGGCAGTGGTGCTGTACATAGAGGGCATCCAGGAGGGGCAGAGGTTTGTCAGGGTCGCCAAGGAAGTGGCCAGGGAGAAGCCCATAGTCGTGTTCAAGGGCGGCCGCACCGAGGTCGGCTCCCGGGCCACCCTGTCCCACACCGCCTCGCTCGCCGGCTCGGACGAGGTGTTCGACGCCGCGTGCAAGCAGGCGGGCATAATCCGGTGCAACGAGGTGACCCACCCGTTCGACCTGGCCGAAGCCCTCACCCAGCAGCCGCTGCCCAGGGGCAACCGCGTGACCGTGGTGGGCAGCGGCGGCCAGTGCGTCGCCACCGCGGACGCCTGCGCCTCCCTGGGTCTGGAGCTGCCCGAGTTCGACGAGGATACCAAGCGACGCCTGATGGAGCTTCTGCCGCCACACGCTTCGGTGCCGACAAACCCGGTGGATACCGCCGCGGGGGACGACCCCATGACCGGACCTCGCATTGTCGACTTCCTGGCCCAGGTGGACTACATCGATGGCATAATCACCCATGGCCCGCTCATCGGCGCCGGCATCAGCCCAGAGCGGATTCTCTCGCTCGTGACCGAGTCGGAGATGGTGACCTCCATCCCGGAGAAGTACGGCAAGCCGGTCATCTGCACCGCCGTCACCAGGCGTTTCGGCGGCGCCGAGTTCGCCAACTACCTGTACAAGCAGCGACACATACCGATGTATACCACCCCCGAGGAATCGGCTCGGGCGATGTGGGGTCTGGCCAGGTACTCCGAAATCCGGCGCCAGCTGGCCGAGTCATGAGGAGTCAACTGGCATGATCAGTGTCGAGCAGGCCCTGGACAGGGTGCTGAGCTGCGTCAAGCCGCTGGACAGCGAGGAGAAGCCCATCATGGACTGCCTGGGGCAGGTGCTCGATGAGGACGTCCGCTCCCCAATCGATGTCCCGCCGCTGGACAACTCCGCGATGGACGGCTACGCCGTCCGGGCGGAGGATACCCGGGGCGCAACCGCCGCCTCCCCCATCTACCTGAACGTGGCCGGGGAGGTCCGGGCCGGCATGGTCATCGCCAAGGAACTCGCGCCCGGGAGCGCCTACCGCATCATGACCGGGGCACCGCTTCCCAAAGGGGCCGACAGCGTGGTGCGATTCGAAGACACGGACGAGACAGACCGCACCGAGCGCCCACCATCCCAGATAGGCATACTGTGCCAGGTGCCGCCCGACCGCGACGTGCGCCACGCCGGCGAGGACATCGCCCGCGGGCAGACAGTCCTCGCCCGAGGGACAACCCTGCGCCCCCAGGAGATCGGCGTTCTGGCCTCCGTCGGAAGAACGACGGCCAAGGTCATCCGCCGGCCGGTTGTGGCCGTGCTCGCCACCGGCGACGAGCTGGTGGAAGTCGACCAGCCGCTGCCCGAGGGCAAAATCTACAACAGCAACACGTACAGCATCGCCGCCCAGGTGCTGCGCTACGGCGGCATCCCGAGGAGACTGGGTATCGCCGTCGACCAGGAGGACCAGCTCAAGGCCAAGATCAGAGAAGCCCTCCATTGCGATTTGCTCATCACCTCCGGCGGCGTTTCCATGGGCGACTACGACCTGGTTCGAGATGTCCTGGCCAGGCAGGGCGAGATATCGTTCTGGAGGGTGCGAATGAGGCCCGGCAAGCCGCTCGCCTTCGGACTCATCCACGGCGTGCCGCACCTCGGCCTGCCGGGGAACCCGGTGAGCTCTATGATCACCTTCGAGCTCTTCGCGCGTCCCGCCATTCTCAAGATGCTGGGCAAGCAGAGCCTCTCGAAGCCTTCGGTCATGGCAAGACTGGAAAGCGACATCGAGAACACCGACGGCCGGCGCATTTTCGCCCGCGCCATCGTGCGCAAAGTGGGCAACGACTACGTCGCGCGCCTGACCGGCCCCCAGGGCTCAGGCATTCTTACCTCTATGGCCCGAGCGAACGGGCTGGCCATCATTCCCGAGGACGCCGCGGGAATGAAGGAGGGCGACGAAGTGCGCGTTCTGATGCTGGACTGGAGTGAGGAGTAGACCATGCCGCCCGTCGTGTGCATCGTGGGCCGGTCGAACGTGGGCAAGACCGCGCTCGTGGTAGGGCTGGTCGGTGAACTCAAGCGGCGCGGGTACCGGGTGGCCACGGTGAAACACAGCCCCGCCGGATTCGACATCGACCAGAGAGAGAAGGATAGCTGGCGCCACCTTCACGCCGGAAGCGACGCCGTCGTTCTGAGCTCATCAACCATGCTGGCCCTCATCAGACGGCAGGAGCACGACGCCTCACTCGAGGAAGTGGTCAGCCTCCTCGGCAACGACTTCGATATCGTGCTCGCCGAGGGCTACAAGGCGGCGGACGCACCGAAGGTCGAGGTGATGGGGTCACACGCCAACTCGGGGGCTGAGGAACCACCCCGCGGGCTGATAGCGACAGTCGCCGACACCCCGTCGAGCGGTCGGGTGCCTCACTTCTCGCCTGGGGATATCGCTCCTCTTGCCGACCTCATTGAACGGACGGTCATGAAGAAGGGGAGTAGTCGCTAGACGGCCTCTAGAAAGAGACCTCAAAGCACGAGAAGCCGCCACTGTACTCCGACCAGCTCACGTCCACCTTCTGAACCCGGGCCGCCCGTGGCCCCACCCTCAGATGCCTCAACAACTGCTCCAGCTTGTCGCGTTCGCCCTCGGCCACAACCTCCACGGTCCCATCCAGCAGGACGTTCCTCACGTAGCCGGTCAGTCCAAGCTCCGTCGCGTTGCGCATCACGAAGTAGCGGAAGTTGACTCCCTGAACCAGTCCGTGGACCACCACAGCCAGAGCCGCTCGCTCAGACATCGACCACCCTCTACTGAAGTCTGGCCAGCATACGCGGCCTCACCCCATCCAGTCGCTCGAGGCCGTACCTCCGCGCCAGGGCCACCGCATCGATGAACTCCTGCCTCGACAGGGGGCGGGACAGCGCCGCTATCCGGTGGGCGCGATGGGCGGGATGGTACTGGGCCATCACGTTGACATACGTGGCGCACGAGACCTCTTCAGCCAGGAAACGCACCACCCCTTCGGTCCCGGCAATGCCGTTGGGCAGAACCAGGTGGCGCACCAGGAGACCCCTGGTGGCCACACCTCCCCCGTCCAGCACGAGATCGCCGACCTGACGGTGCATCTCCCTCAACGCCGCTCGGTTGACCGAGGGGTAGTCCTTCACCCCGGAGTACCTGCGCCCGTTCATCTCATCGGAGTACTTCATGTCCGGCATGTAGATGTCGACGATGCCGTCGAGAAGCTTCAGGGTCTCCACCGACTCGTAGCCGCCGCAGTTGTACACCAGTGGGACCGAGAGCCCCAGCCCCGCGGCGACCTGAAGCGCGTCCAGAATCTGGGGCACGACGTGGGTTGGCGTGACCAGGTTGATATTGTGGCAACCGGCCCCCTGAAGGTCGAGCATCAGCCGCGCCAGTTTCTCCCTGCCCACGACCCGTCCCTCACCAAGCTGGCTGATGCTGTAGTTCTGACAGAACATACACCTGAGGTTGCAGTGCGTAAAGAATATGGTGCCCGAGCCGCGGGTCCCGACCAGGGGCGCCTCTTCGCCGAAATGGGGGCCGTAGCTGGACACGACCGCCTCACCCGCCGTGCGGCATACGCCCTTCTGCCCCGCGGTGCGGTCCACGCGGCAGCGACGAGGACACAGGTCACAGCTCCTCAGGATGGCTCGGGCGCGTTCCACCCGCTTCCCCAACTCCCCACTCCGGTAAAGCGCCTGGTAGGAGGCCATTACTCCTCTTGCTTCTCCTTCTTCCCCTTCTTGACGACCTGGACGGTCTCGGGCGTTTGAAGGACGCTTGCTCCCAGCGGCTTCTTGGTCCCCTTCTTCGGCTTTTTGGTCTCGCGCTTTCTGTAGTTCCGGCTACCCATGTCCACCCCCTCTCGCAGACCGAGTTTAGCAGAAGGCGGTTTTCCTTGACAAGGCACACGGCAGTAGATAGAATCCTTTGAGGGGGACGCGAACCCCCGGCCCCGTAGTGTAGCGGCCGAACACGCCACCCTGTCAAGGTGGAGATCGTGGGTTCAAATCCCATCGGGGCCGCCATGTGACAGAGGGACATACGATGAAGTATGACGAGATAGTCGGGTTAGCGCACAAAGAAGGCAGAACAGCTCTGAACGAGCTGGAGTCCAAGGAGGTCCTCAAGGAAGCGGGGATAGACTCCACCAGGATAGGCCTTGCCCGCACCAGGGAAGAGGCTGTCTCGCTGGCGGGGGAGATGGGCTTCCCGGTGGCGATGAAGATAGTATCGTCCGATGTCCTCCACAAGACCGACGCCGGCGGCGTCAAGCTCAATCCATGATTTGGAATATTCAGAAAGTTCAAGGGCACTCTTCTCAGTCAAATATCCCGCATCTCTTACCACATCAAGAGTATCAAATGAGTGCGATAATCCACATCCTTTACTGATAACCGC
>JAXHUA010000100.1:0-17437 GCA_034189695.1 Chloroflexota bacterium
AGGTGCCCGTCTGGCTGCCGAAAATACCTCCCAGTCCGCCTCCTCTCACCTGGAGCAAGACGGCAGCAATGAGGACTATGGCTATGATTATCTGAGCGATGTTGAGATAGGTCAGCATGATTAGCCCTGCAACCTCTCCTTCAAGAGTTGGGCGACCAGCTCGGGGTTGGCCCGCCCCTTCGTGAGTCTCATGACCTGCCCCACAAGGAACTTCAGCGCCTGTTCCTTACCCTTTTGGAAGTCCTCCACCGCCTTGGCATTGTCGGCTATCACCTGTGTGACGATGCCGTCCACCTCTTCCGTATTGCTGATCTGAGTGAGGCCTCTGTCTCTGATAATGTCGTTGGCGTGCTTGCCGGTCTTGAACATATCGTCCAGGACTGTCTTGGCTGCCGCGCCACTGAGTGTTCCTGCTTCAATCAGGTCGAGCATCTCCATCAGGTGCTTCGGAGTTACTCGCGCATCGCCTATCTCGGTACTTGTGGCGTGCAGCAACCTGGTGAAATCCCCCAGGAGCCAGTTGCTCACCGTCTTGGCGGTCTTCGTCAGGGCTTCACCCTCAGCAAGGCTGACGCACTGTTCGAAGTAGTCGGCCGTTGCCCTCGACCCGGTAAGGAGACTGGCGTCATAGAGCGACAGGCCGTACTGCTGCATGAAGCGATCGCGCTTGGCGTCGGGCAGTTCCGGCAAACTGGTCCTGATCTTGTCCACCAACTCGCGGCTGACTGCAAGCGGGGGAAGGTCAGGCTCGGGGAAGTAGCGATAGTCATGCGCGTACTCCTTGCTGCGCTGCGAGACAGTGACTCCCCTGTCCTCGATCCAACCCCTGGTCTCCTGAGCAAGCCTGCCGTCTGCCTGGACTACCTCCCTCTGCCGCGTCTCCTCGTACTGAAGGGCACGGTAGACCGCCCTGAAGCTGTTCATGTTTTTCACTTCCACCTTGACGCCGGAGATGGAATGGCCAACCGGACGCACGCTTATGTTGGCGTCACACCTGAAGCTTCCCTCCTCCATATTCCCCGTCGAGACGCCGAGGTACTGGAGTATGGAGCGCAGCTTTATCAGGTACTGCCTCGCTTCCTCGGGCGACCTCATGTCGGGCTCGCTCACGATCTCCATGAGGGGAACGCCGGAGCGATTCACGTCGACCAGGCTATATGCCTCTCCCTCGGCCGTGGAGCGGTGGAGCAGCTTCGCGGTATCTTCTTCGAGGTGCACGCGGGTGATGCCGATCCTCTTGCTCTGTCCGTCAACGTCGATGTCAATCCATCCGTTGACGCTGAGAGGGGCATCGTACTGGGATATCTGATAGCCCTTCACAAGATCGGGGTAGGGGTAGTTCTTGCGGTCGAACTTGGAATGCTCAGGTATTGTGCAGTTGAGCGCCAGAGCGGTCATTATCGTGTACTCAAGTGCCTGCTGGTTGATGACTGGAAGCACGCCCGGCATCCCAAGACAGACGGGACATACGTAAGTGTTCGGCTCAGCATCCTGGTAGCTGGCGCTGCAGCGGCAGAACATCTTGCTCTTGGTCAGAAGCTGAGAGTGGACCTCCAAGCCAACAACGGTCTCATAGTCCATGTCGATATCAGTATATCAGCCCAGTTGGGGGGTTACAATGCCTCGCGTGCGCGTGGAGAGCCGAGGCTCGGGGACTCCCTGAGAGCGAATTGCGGCGCTATCTGGTTGTCGGTGAGCCCCCAAAGGGGCCCCGGAGCTGTGGCCCGGGTGGGGCTGCGGTTGACCGCACACGCTCCTCGTGGTATCGTGCCATGAACGTGAGCGTCATTGACAGCCTCATAGCCCTGGGTATCTCCAAGTCCTTCACGGTGTTCGTCGTCTCGATGCTCCCCATCGTGGAACTCAGAGGAGCGCTGCCCGTGGCGATAAACGCCTTCCACATACCGTGGTACTACGCCTTGCCGATTGCCGTCGTGGGCAATATCCTGCCGGTTCCGTTCCTTCTGCTGTTCCTCGGCTCCGTAAGGCGGCTTGCCGCCCGGCTGGGCGTGGTTGGCAGGGCGGTGGAGTGGGTGTTGAGCCTGGCACGACGGCGCGGACAACTGGTGGAGAGATACGGAAGGGTGGGGCTGATGCTCTTCGTCTCGGTTCCGCTGCCAGTTACGGGTGCCTGGACAGGCGCGCTGGTGGCGTTTCTACTGGGCCTGAGGTTCCGCGACGCCTTCCTGTCAATATGTCTCGGGGTGTTGGTCGCCGGGGTGATCGTGACGGTGCTCTGCCTGCTCGGATGGATTGGCGCGGTCATCGCAGGGGTTGCGCTGGCGGCGCTGGTCACGGTTGCTCTGTGGCCACGGCGCGCCAAGAACGCTTCGTAGGGCAAGCTCAGGCCTGGTGGGATTCGTGCCACGCCCCATCTCCGATGAGCGGGACGAAGCGACAGGGTGTCAGGCTGTTGATGGTATGGCCTTTCTCGTGCTTGGTCACCAGGAGCAGGTCCTGGTCCCACGTCGAGCCGACCGGTATCACCATCCGGCCGCCCACCTTTAACTGCTCGAGGAGCGTTGGAGGTATCCGCGGGGCGCCGGCGGTCACGATGATGGCATCGTAGGGAGCCTCAGCCTGCCAGCCGATGGTCTCCTCAGCCAGGTATACCTTCACGTTTGTATAGCCCAGCTCGTCCAGTACGCGACGTGCGTTGTCGGCGAGCGACTCCAGTCGCTCCACTGTGATGACCTCCCGCGCCAGCTCAGCAAGGATGGCCGCCTGGTAGCCACTGCCCGCGCCCAGTTCCAGAACCTTCTCCTTGCCGGCCAGGCCCAGCGCCTGGGTCATGAGCGCGACGATAAACGGCTGGGAAATGGTCTGTCCTTCACCGATGGGCAGTGGCCTGTCTTCGTACGCCAGGTGGCGCTCGGACGTCGGGACAAACCGCTCTCTGGGCACCCGAGCCATGGCGTCAAGCACCCGGCTGTCGGTGATATCGCGCCGGAGGAGTTGGATGAGTCGCTCCCGGTCCTGCTCCAGATACATCGTAGGTACCAACACGTTGACGGCACGTGCAAACGACCTCACACTGTGATTGGCACTCGAAATCTATCACAAAACGCGGAGCAGCATCAAGGTTGATTGCCCTGTCCGGCTGTCCTATAATCTGGCGGCGCGGGGTAGTGCCGTATGGCGACGTACTGCATCGGAACAAGCGGCTGGGTGTACCGGCACTGGAGGGAGGTGTTCTACCCCTCAAAGCTGCCTCAGTCCAGGTGGCTGGAGTTCTACACCAGTCACTTCTCGACGGTCGAGCTCAACAACAGCTTCTACCGTCTTCCCACCGAGAAGGCGTTCGGCGGCTGGCGCGACACGGTGCCCCCAGGGTTCGTTTACGCGGTGAAGGTCAGCCGTTTCATCACTCACATCAAGCGACTGAGGGAAGCCGAGGAACCAGTCCAGACCTTCCTGTCCAGGGCGAGGCTGCTTGGGGACAAGCTTGGCCCCCTGCTGTACCAGCTGCCACCGAACATGCATCGAAACGATGCACGGCTCGATGCTTTCCTGTCGCTCCTGCCAACCGGGCTTCGCCACGTGGTCGAGTTCCGGCATGAGTCGTGGCTCGATGAGGAGGTCTTTGACATACTGAGGAGGCACAACGCTGGCCTGTGCGTCTTCGACATGCCTGACCTCTCGTGCCCGCTGCTCGCCACGGCGGATTTCGCCTACGTCCGTTTCCACGGAGCGACGGGCCTCTACTATAGCTGTTACTCCGATGAAGAGCTTGCGGAGTGGGCGGGGAGAATACGGGCTCTGGGGGATAGCCTCGACGCGGTGTACATCTACTTCAACAACGACGCGGCAGGCTACGCAGTAAAGAACGCCAGGACGCTTGCCGAGGAGCTTGAGCGCAAGTAGTCTGGGCGGAATGCGGCGGAGATACCTTTCGGAGAGAGCTTCCTCTAGGCCTGCTGGGTCAGCAGCGCCGCTACCCTGTCCAGAATGCGATTGGCGACCTCGTACTTGGACAGCAGCGGCAGCTCCTCCACCTTCCCTTCGCGGTCGATGAGTGTGACCTTATTGGTGTCGACGTCGAAGCCGCTGTCCGTGGCGGTGATGTCATTGGCGGCGATGAGGTCGAGGTTCTTCTTCTTCGCTTTCTTGGCGGCGTTCTCCACTATGTGGTCGCTCTCGGCGGCGAAGCCGACCCTTATGCAGTTGGCCGTTACCTCCGCCAGGATGTCGGGGTTCTCGACGAGCTCCAGGGTGATGCGCTCCGACGTCCTCTTGATCTTGCTCTCGGCGCGGGACGCCGGGCGGAAGTCGGCGGGGGCGGCTGCCATAATGAGAGCATCAGCTGTGGCGGCAGCCTGTACCACGGCGTCGCGCATCTCGATAGTGGTCTCAACCTGGACGACCTCGACTCCTGCCGGGGGCCGCAGAGCGGTCGGCGCGGTGACCAGGACTACCTGGGCGCCACGGTCACGAGCCGCCTCGGCGACGGCGTGGCCCATCTTTCCCGACGACCGGTTGCTCATGTGACGCGCTGGGTCGATGGGCTCGCGGGTCCCGCCGGCGCTGACGACAATGCGCCTGCCGGCAAGGTCGGCACTCCTGCCGAGAACCTGGCGTACCGTTCCAATGATGTCCTCCACGTCGGCGAAGCGGCCCAGTCCCTTTGCGTCACCCGTCAGGAGTCCGTAAACGGGACCGACGAAGGTGAACCCCCTCGCCTTGAGCTTCGCGACGTTCTCCTGCGTGACTTCGTTCTCGTACATGTTGGCGTGCATCGCCGGAGCGATTACCACGGGCGCCCTGGTGGCGAGTACCGTGGTCGAGAGCATATCGTCGGCTATGCCGCATGCCAGCTTGGCCATGATATTTGCCGTGGCCGGGGCTATGACCACCACGTCGGCGCGCGCCGCGAGGGCGATGTGCGCCGCGCTGAACTCGGAGTTGACGTCGAACATGTCGGTGACAACCGGCTGGCCGGTGATGGCACGGAAGCTCATCGGACCGACGAACTCCTGGGCCGATCTGGTCATTATCACGTTGACCCTCGCTCCCTGCCGGGCAAGCCTGCTGGCAAGATCGACCGCTTTGTACGCGGCCACGCCTCCGGTGACGCCAAGCACAACGCTCTTGTTCTTGATCATTGCTCCCCTGCCTTGTTCATTTCGTATATGAGCCGCAACCCGATGAGGGTAAGATTGGGGTCAACCTCCTCTATCACCTTGGTCTGCTTGGCGATAACGTTGGCCAGACCGCCCGTGGCAATCACCTTGACGTTGCCGCCCAGCTCCAGGCGTATGCGTGCCACCAGATTCTCCACCAGCCCCACGTAGCCGAACATGACCCCCGACTGCATCGCGGCGACTGTGTTCCTGCCGATTGCACGCTCGGGGGGGATGAGCTCTATCCTCGGCAGCTTGGACGCTCGCTGGAAGAGGGCCTCCGCGGAAATGCCTATGCCTGGCGCGATGGCGCCGCCGAGGTAGTCCCCGTCCGCGGACACCGCGTCGAGCGTGGTCGCAGTGCCGAAATCGATGACGATGAGGGGGCCGCCGTAAATCCGGTGAGCGGCGGCGGCGTTCACCACACGGTCGGCGCCAACCTCGCGGGGGTTGTCAATCGAGATACGCACGCCGGTCTTCACACCGGGGCGAATGACGAGGGGTTGGATGCCGAGATACGTCTGGCTGAGTTCCTCGAAAACGGGCTCGAGCGGCGGCACCACGCAGGCCATGACGGCGCTGTCGATATCGGCGAGCTGGAGACCGCTTCTGGGCAGCAGGTTCATCAGGGGCACGGCGTACTCGTCCGCGGTCCTGTGGAGATCGGTGGCGATGTGCCACGTGGCGCGGAGGGTGTCGTCCTCGAATACGCCAAGAACGATATTGGTGTTTCCCACATCCACGGCTAGAAGCATGTTCCTATCCCTCCTTGAGCCTTCTGATGACGGCTGGCAACCTGGTCAGCAGGTCGCTGGCGACGACGCCGGCGTCACCCTGGTCCTGCGCCGCCTTCTCGCCTGCCGCGCCATGCACGTAAACGCCGCATGTGGCGGCGTCAAACGGCGAAAGACCCTGCGCCAGAAGCCCGGCTACAGCGCCAGCAAGCACGTCGCCTGTGCCCGCCGACGCCAGGGCTGCGCTGGCGATGGGACTCACTCTCACCTCGCCGTCAGGCGAGGCGACGATGGAGTGGGCCCCCTTGAGTACGACGGTCTTGCCCCACATGCTTGCTGCCTGTCTCGCTATCCTCACTCTCTCTGCGGTGGAGTCTCCAATGGTGCAATCGCAGAGCCTGGACATCTCGCCAGGGTGAGGGGTAAGTATAGCATTCACGCTGAGCCTCTGCCACCAGCCGGGGGTCTGCGCCAGCGTGTTGAGCGCGTCAGCATCCAGAACGGTGGCTGGTGAGACGGAGGCGGGCATTTCCAGCACGGACTTCCTGACGAAATCGAGGACCGATGGATGCTGGCTCAATCCACATCCCATGAGCAGAACACCGTAGCCTGGAAGCCGCTCATGGAGCACATCCGCCGCAGTGCTATCGATGAAGCCGGGATCCGATTCGGGGAGTGGCACATAGGTCGTTTCCGTGAGCTTCGATGCCAGGATGGGTTGGAGGCTGCGGGCAACGGCAAGCGTGACCAGGCCGGCCCCAACGCGCATCGCCCCCTCACAGGCAAGATAGGCCGCGCCGATGTACTGCTGCGAACCGGAGCACACCAGGACCCGGCCGAAGGTACCCTTATGCGCGTTGCGGGGTCTCTCCGGGAGGGTGGCTCCGACGCCGGCATCGGTGATCAGCTCGGTCTTGATATTCTGAGCCAGGTGTGGAGGGACTCCAATGCTGCCGATTGTCAGTTCTCCCACATAGTCCCGGGCGGGGAAGGAGAAGAGACCCAGCTTGGGACAGGCGAGGGTGACGGTAAGGTCGGCGGGGACGCACGCTGCGTCCACACTGCCGGTGTCGGCATCCATCCCCGATGGCAGGTCTATGGCAACCAGCCTGAGTGACTGTGTGGCGTGTCTCGCCTCGCTGACCCTGGCCAGAGCCTGCTTGAAAACACCGTCGAGAGGACGGGCCTTCCCCGTGCCGAACAGGGCGTCGATAACCACGTCACTTGAAGCGAGCGCGTCGCCGAGGTGGCTCAGGTCCGGGTCCTGGCTCGCCGCCACGCATGGTATGCCCCGCTCGATGGCTTTCGCGTAGTTCGGGTCGTCGCCGCTTCGGTCGGTGCACAGGTACAGGCGTACTCTGGCTCCCCAGTCGTGGAGGTGTCGCGCCGCGACCAGCCCATCGCCGCCGTTGTTGCCCGGCCCGACCAGAACGAGTATCTGCCGTTGCGCCGCGTTCCCCAGCCAGCCGCTCACCTTGCGGGCAATCGAAAGGCCGGCGTTGTCCATGAGGAGGTTGGGTGGAAGACCGATGTCGGCGGCGCGCCGCTCGATATCCCTCATCTCATCCACGGTGACTATCTTCAAGGATACCTCCGACCACTGAGGCCACGGCATACTCCCTGGAGTGAGACAGGCTGATATCGATGTCCACCAGACCCAGTTCCCCGGCCTTGCTGCGGGCGCCCCCATAGAGGCGAACGAGTGGCTTGCCATCGGAGTTCGAGAGCACCTCGACATCGCGCCAGGCGACCCCGTTGGTGCCTGTGCCAAGGGCCTTCATCACCGCCTCTTTCGCGGCGAAGCGGACGGCGAGGGCGGGGACGCGGTCGCGACATATGTCGAGTTCCGCCTCGGTGTATACTCGTCTGAGAAACCGCTCGCCCCATCGGGCTATCGCGTCTCCGATTCGCTCGATCTCGACTATGTCCACACCGACGGAGTGCATCTGAACGTCCTCAAGCGTGAGCACCTTGGCTGCGCTCTATTATATGTGGTGAACGGGGGTTTCACAACACAGGTGGAAGCATGGGAGAGGGTAGGGGAGAGGGTGAGGGAGAGGGTGAGGAGCGGTGCGGTTGCCTTGGGCGAGGGGCTGCGGTACAATGAAGACCGCTCACAGGACGCAGCGGCATGATGAATGTAGTGCTGATCAGCCACACTCCAGACCCCGAAAGGACGATCGCCGCCGCCGGCCGTGTGTCCAGCTCACCAGCGAGCGTCGCTGAGCTTCTTGAGAAGCTCACGCCTGAGAGAGTAGAGCGCCTGATCAGCCACCTGATCGGGTCAGGTCATCTGTCGGTGCTGGAGCACGCCAGCTTCACCTTCGCCATCGAGGGCGTCTCGCGAGTGACCAGCCATCAACTGGTGCGGCACCGGATGGCGAGCTACACGCAGCAGAGCCAGCGCTACGTGTCACTGAGGGACTTCGAGTATGTGACGCCGGCGACCATCAGCAGCAGTCCTGAGTTCACGGAGAGGTACCGCGAGGCAATCGAGGCCGCCCACTGTCTCTACATTGAGATGCTCGACGCGGGCATACCGGCGGAGGATGCGCGGTACGTGCTGCCCAACGCGGCTGAGACCAGGCTGGTGATGACGATGAATGCCCGGGAGCTGGTTCACGCCTGCTCGCTGCGACTCTGCCTCAGGGCGCAGTGGGAGATCGTGGAGCTGTTCGAGCGCATCAAGGCTGAGGTGGAGAAGGTCGCCCCGCGTATCGCCGCCGAGCTCAAGCCGAAATGCTACCGCCTGGGGTACTGCGACGAGGCTGAGAGCTGCGGCATCTACCCCACGAGGGCGGAGCTTGTCAAGGAAGGCAAGCTGGACAAGTAGCGTGTGTGAGTTCCGCGCTCTGGCCACGGGTTGACGGGTGCGATGGCGGAGAGGTGGCCTGAGTCGCATGTTCTGCATCCCCGGCGAGGAGACGCTCCTGAATAGCGATAAGCTCAAGGAATTCGAGCCGGTCTTCTTCCCCAGGTCCATCGCCGTTGTAGGCGCCTCGGGCAACCCTTTCAAGTTCGGCCACAAGTACTTCCAGGGGCTGGTCAAGGTCGGTTTCCAGGGTGGCCTCTATCCCGTCAATCCAAACGAGAGCCAGGTCTGCGGTCTCACCGTCTATCCTTCCGTGCGAGATGTGCCTGGACCTGTGGAGTACGTCATCGTGTGCGTTCCGGCGCGATACGTGCTGAGCGTGCTGGACGACTGCGCCGCCAAGGGGGTGAAGGTGGTGCAGTTCTTCACCGCCGGTTTCTCCGAGACGGGAGAAGAGGAGGACCAGCGGCTGGAGGCGGAGATGGTCGAGAAGGCGAGACGCGGCGGCTTTCGCATCATTGGCCCGAATTGCATCGGCGTCTACTCGCCGGCCAATCGCATGCCCTTCGGTCCGTCTGAGCTTCTCGGGGAGTGTGGCACGGTCGGTGTCATCTCTCAGAGCGGGGGACACGCGGGCAGGGTTATTGGCACCGGGGTGCGGCGCTGGATTCACTTCAGCAAGGTGGTGAGCTTCGGCAACGGCGCCGACCTTGACAGTGTGGACTACCTGGAGTACTTCGCGGCGGACCCTGACACCAGGATAATCGGTGCCTACCTTGAGGGCGTGAAGGACGGCAGGAGGTTCTTCGAGCTCGCCAGGCAGGTGTCCAGGAGCAAGCCGATGGTGGTATGGAAGGGGGGCAAGACCGCACCGGGGGCCGAGGCTGCCGCGTCGCACACCGGTTCGCTCGCCATTCGGGATACAGTCTGGGACGCGATGCTGAAGCAGGCGGGCGTCGTCAGGGTGGACAGCCTGGAAGAGCTGTGCGATACAATGCTGACCTTCCAGGACTACCCGCCATTTCTGGGAGAGAACGTGGCCATCGTCGCCGGCCTGGCCGGTGGTGGTGGGGGTGAGAGCGTGTCGTCAACCGACGCCTGTGCAAGTGCGGGGCTAAAGGTGCCGGCGTTCGCCGACGAGACGCGCAGGAACCTGAAGGCGATCCTGCCGCCGGCGGGCTGCATCCTGCGGAATCCGCTGGACATGGGTGCGTCGGGTGGCATTCTGGAGGTCCTGGAGAGGACGATGGAGATCGTGCTCGGCGACCCTGGCGTGGACGCCGTTATCGTGAATGAACATATCGACAACCTGCTGATGCAGCTTCCCAAGGATACGCTAGATGCGATGAACGACGTCTTCATACGCGCCAGGGCGCGGAAGCCCCTGGTTGTGGTATCGTCGCCCACGCTCGGGAGCGCTGGAGCGGTGGGCATGGATATCCTGAGCCTGGAGAAGAAGCTGGCCGATGCTCAGGTGCCTGTCTATCCCAGCCTCGACCGGGCAGCCAGGGCCATTGCCAACATGAACTGGTACTACGGTTTTCATTGCCGGTCTGATCCTGTGAGCCAGGACGAGGCCCGGACCGGCTGGGCCTGAGCCTATCGCGGTTCAAGAAGGGGGCTTTGCCTCGTCCCCCAGGCCGATTCTCAGTTATAATGTAGTAAGCACTTCTTTTTTCGCGTGAAGCACGCTGGGAGGGCGACAGCCATGACAGCGCTGGAGGACTTCGGCAGGGTAGCCGCGTCGCTTGACAACCCTTACATCGAACGCTGGAAGCACGAGGGCGGCAAGGTTGTCGGTTACTACTGCACCTACGTGCCGGTGGAGCTAATCCATGCCGCCGGCATGCTTCCCTTTCGAATGCGAGCCACGGGGAGCAAGAGCACAGACCTGGGCGACGTGTACGTTTCCAGCAGCACCTGCACGTTCTGCCGCCACTCGCTGGACCAGGCCATGAGGGGGGCGTACGGGTTCCTTGATGGGCTGGTGTCGCTGTTTAGCTGTGACCACATCCGCCGGACGTATGACGTGTGGAAGCATGGCAAGGTCGAGCTTCCCTGTTCGCCCTTCTACTTCGAATTCCTCAGCGTGCCTGTCAAGGCTGAACCGGCGAACGTGAGGTGGCTGGCCGGCGAGCTGGACCGGTTCAAGCGCAGCCTGGAAGAGCACTTCAACGTGACGATCACCGATGAGGCGCTGGCCCGCAGCATCAGGTTGTACAATGAGCGGCGACTGCTGTTGAGGAGGCTCTACGAGTTCAGGAAGAGGGACGCTCCTCCGGTCAGTGGGGCAGAGGTACTGGAGGTGCTCATTTCGGCAACGGCGATGCCGCCGGAGGAGTTCAACCAGGTGCTGCGTCAGGCGCTGGTGGAGCTGGAGGGCCGCGAGGGCCGCTCGGACTACCGGGCGCGCTTGCTGCTCGGCGGCGTTGACCTGGACGACCCGGGCTACGTCAGGCTTATCGAAGACCTTGGAGGGCTGGTGGTGGCCGATTTCCTCTGTTTCGGGATTCGAGACTTCTGGGACATGACCGATGAGGACGGCGAGCCGCTGGCGGCCCTGGCGAAGCGGTATGTGTCGAATGTCTCCTGCCCGCGCATGATCGACCGTCCCGGCAGGCAGCAGTTCCTGGACGACCTGGTGAAGGACTACCGTGTTGACGGCGTCCTTCTGCAGCGTATGAAGTACTGCGACCTGTGGGGTGGCGAGTGCGCCATGACTCAATGGGACCTCGCGAAGAACGGAACGCCCTGCATGATACTGGAAAGGGAGTATCTGATGGGTCCGGTCGGCCAGATGCGGACTCGTGTCCAGGCGTTCCTGGAGACAATTGAAGGCTGCTAGGAGGAGCATGGTGGGGGAGAAGTATCAGGTGCACCGACAGATGTACGAGGCCATGAGGGGAAGGGACTCCCCTTCGGCGAGAATGGTGGCGGGGTGGCTCGGGGGGGTCTTCGATGCCATCGAGAGTGGAAGGCCCATTGTGTACCACTCATTCGCTCTGTTCTCTGAAGTGATAGTGGCGATGGACCTGCAACCACTCTGCTGTGAGGCGTGGGATATGATAGCCTCCAGCGTGGACCCGATGCATCCGGCACGGAGCATCGATACGGCCCACGAAGCCGGTATCCCGCCGGAGATGTGCTCCTACGACAAGGCCATTATCGGGAGTGTGCTTCAGGAGACAGTGCCGCCCCCGGCCATGATCGCTCTGTCGGCGACGCCGTGCCAGAACGTATACATAACGTATCAGGCGGTGGCCCAACTGACCGGCGCTCCTCTTCATGTGAGCGACATTCCCTACGACCTGGATGAACGGGGGGCGATGGAGTACTGGATAGGGCAGTACCGGGACCTCATATCATTCCTCGAAGAGCATAGCGGCAGGAAGATGGACTATGACCGGCTGCGGGAGGTGGTGGAGGAGAGCAATCGCTGCGTCGAGTACTGGCTTGAGCTTCTGGAGCTGCAGAAGCTGAGGCCGGCGCCGCGGAGCGGCCCTCTCTGGACGGGTACGTACGCTGGCATGACCGCTTTCGGGCTTCCTTCAAGCACCGCGGCGGTGAAGGCGCTTCTCGACAGGGTGAAGCAGGACGTGGCCGAAGGGAAGACGGCGGTTCCCGATGAGAGAATCAGGGTCGTGTGGTTCCATTTCCCCGTGGGCTGGGATACGGGCCTGATCGACTGGATGGGTGAGTTGGGCGCGGCGGTCCCCTACGTTGAGATGGATGGCTACCATGCCGAGCCGGTCGATACCTCGTCGCCGGAAAGCATGATACGCGGAATGGCTAGGAGGGCGCTGGAGGTGCCCATGGTCAAGATAGCCCAGGGCGAGACCGGGCAGTACATCGAGGACCTGCTCTACGTCGTCGAGCAGTGGCACGGCGACTGCGCCATCATCGCCGGCCACCCCGGCTGCAAGTGGATAAGCAGCGCGTACGGGCTAATCCGGGATGCATGCCGTGAGCGAAACGTGCCCGTGCTGCTCTATGACGTCGACCTGGTTGACTTCCGGGTGGTCTCCGCCGAGGAATCACGAACGAGGATAGGCGAATTCCTTCAGATGGTACTGGAGCAGCGGAACTGAACCACGCCGCTCCAGAACCCACCATATCGGTCTGTGCGTGGTAGTCTTCAGCCGTCCTCGGGGACGGGTGCTGTCTCTCCGTCCCGAGCGGCTAGGTTATCCACCCCATGTTGCGCATCCGCGCCTCTTCCCACTCCTCGACACTTCCCGGCGTCTTGAACCGCTCTGCCTCGGGGAGTTTCTCCATCTCGACGGCCTCCACCGGACACGCGATCACGCACTGGCCGCAGCCGATACACTTGTCGCGGTTGAACACCGGCATGCCCTCGCTGTCTTCGGTTATGGCTTTGACCTGGCAGCGCTGGATGCAGTCGCCGCAGGCAATGCACTCGTCAACCTTGAGCACGGCGCGGTAGTTGGAGCGAGTCGGCGCCTCGGCCAGGCCCATATCGGTGATGCCACGCATGATGCCGCAGCAGTCGGCGCAGCAGGTACAGCAGCCCATGAACTGGGGCTCGCCGCCGCCCATGATGTGGCCGTAGAAACCGAGGTGGATGCAGCCCTGCTGCTCGAGGTCGTCGAAGAGCTTGACCGCCGTCTCGCGGTCGAGGACACCCTCGGAAACCGGGACCTCGGCCGGGAGCCCGACGAAGGCGCAGCGCCTGACCGGCGTGGGGCACGTGCTCCCCAGCAGGTTCTGCTGGACGCGGCAGATGCAGTTCATCACCATGAAGCGCTCGTACTTCTCGAAATGGGCGTCGATGTCCTCGTAGGGCTCGAGCAGCTCACGCTTCACCGAGTTTCGAACGGGAACGACCCCGAGTATGCCGGGCTGTGGCTCGAGGATGGCCTTGGCCGCTCCCTCTTCAAACATGTACTGCTCGAAGAGCTCGGCGAACTCCTTGTCCATGGTCTCCGCCGTGCCCTCGTAGATGCCGAGGACGAACGGTCCCAGTCGGAACTTCTCCTGGCCGTCGACGAACCGTCTCTGTGCCACGCCCAGAATGCCGGCCGCCCCCACCGCAATCGCCTCTTGCACCTGCTCCAGTGGCAGGCCGGACTTCTCAGCCAGCTCCTCCGTCGAAAGGGGCGTGCGGCTCAAGCAGCTGAAGACGTCAGCCTGCTCGGGAGTGTAGAGCCACTTGAGTATCTTGATTTCCACACCCGACTTGGTCCGGGGAAAGCGGTTGGGTAGGGCATCCAGCGCGTTTGCCAGTCGGTCATACGCTTCGTCCGCCATTCGTGGTCCCTCCTTCTAAGACATTTGGAAAGCGGCAACCGGTGCGGAGCGGTTGTCGCTTGGCTCAGAGAACGTCCAAAACTGCCGCAACATGCATATACAAATCCAGTGTAGCCCATGATTTGCGAAAGGTAAACTCGGTTTCGAGCGTCCGAAGTCGACGCGGCTGGCGGCCCCGTGGCGCTGTGCACGACGCGGCGGCGCAGGTTGGCGAGGAGGTGTGATAGGAGGGTAGGCGGCCGGACTGAATGGCTGCGGCGGATCGGCTTACGAGGTGGCGGCCCTGCGCTCGTGGTACTCGATGAGCTTGCTCATGGCCCTGGCCGCCCTCTGGACCGAGGGGAAGGAAGCCACACCGGCCTCGGCGCAGGCCTGCTGTCTCTCGTAGCACAACTGCGCCCCTTCGGGTGTGGCGACGTACTCCAGGATAACGGCGGTAGGCTTGGTGCGCTCGGCGGCGTACTGTATGAGGACGTCGAGCGACTGGCCCGGGTCCTGGTAGAAGGGCGTGATGTTGTGGGGTAGGCGCAGGAAGAGCATGTCCACGCCGTCCCAATCGGCTATCGCGCGTATGAGGGCGTCGGTACCCTCCGGTGTGGCTTGTGGGTCCACCGGATTGACGAAGATGTTGCCCGCCGGGTTGTTGACGAACGTCGCCAGCCTCTGCCTCAAGTCGTCGGGGAGCGAGGGCATGGTCAAGCCGGCCTCCACACAGTGGTCCGCCGACACGACGCTGGCCCCGCCACCCAGTCCGGTAACATTCACGTTACGCCCGCGTGGGGGGGGCATGAACAGGAAAGCTGTTATGACGTCCGCCATCTCGTCCACATCGTGGACCTGGATTGCCCCCGCCTGGCTCATCAGTGCGTCCCACTCATCGTCGGCGACGGGGACGGAGCCGGTATGAGCCGAGGCCGTGGCCGCCGCCAGCGGCGTGTGCCCGCCCTTCAGCACAACAACCGGCTTGGTGCACGTCACTTCGCGAAGAAGTGTGGAGAACCTGCCGGCATCCTTCAACCCCTCCATGTACGCGGCGATGACGCGGGTGTCCGGATCGCGGGCGAAGTGGTCCAGGAGGTCGCACTCATTGAGGTCGCAAGCATTGCCGTAGCTGAGTGCCTTGGTGAAGTAGGCGCCCCGGGCCACCGCCGCGCGGATGGCGTAGGTGGTGTTGCCGCCGCTCTGGCCGAAGAGCCCCACCGGCCCGCTCTCGCGGGGAAGCCCCTGCGCCAGGGAAAGCCCGGTCGCCGGGCAGTAGATGCCCATGCAGTTGGGCCCCAGGATGCGGGTGCCGGTGCCGCGTACCAGCGCGGCGAGCTCGGCCTCCAGCCTGGCGCCCTCTTCGTCCTTCTCGCTGAAGCCGGCGGTGAAGAAAGCCACCAGCTTCACCTCCTTGGCGATGCAGTCCCTGACGAACTGGGGCGAGGACTTCGCCGGTATGAAGGCGAACACGTAGTCGACCGAATCGGGGATATCGTTGAGGTCGGCGTAGCAGGGCAGGCCGAAGACCTCGGTAAGCGAGCGGCTTATGGGGTAGATGGTGCCCTCGAAGCCGGCGGAGAGGTGGCTTTCGAGCAGCGCCTGTCCGATGCGGGAGACGCCGGCGAAGGCGATCGACCTGGGATGAAACAGGTACTCCAGGCTGGTACTGCCGTCAGTGCTCACTCTATTGAAGACCTCCAGCGCCGAGCATGCTCTGGCCGTCGCCTGCCGGGTACCGCGCCCGCGGTGGATGTTCGGCTGCGCGGGTACCTCGTGCCAAAGCATACACGTATCAGCGCTGGAAGGAAAGGGGGGGTACACGCTGTTTCTGCTGGGGGCTCCGCCTGTCATGAACGGCAGCAGCAGGCGTGGGTAGGGCGGAGCATCTGCTCCACCCGGGCCTGGAGCGGATGCTCCAGGCTACCCGACATTGGGGGGGCACGCAGCCTTTCCGCCGCCAGCACCACGCCAAAAGCGGCAGCAAGTACGAGAAACCCCCTCCCTCTAGCTCCCTCCCGCCAGGGGAGGGAGCACTCACTTGTTCTCCCACGGGCGCCGCGAGTCAGGAGCGGCAGCAAGTGCAGAAACCCTCTCCCTTGAGGGGAGAGGGTAAGGGTGGGGGTGGAGCGTGTCTCGCCTGGGTTTCCCCGCCTCACCGCACCGGGATTGCTTCGTCGCCACCGCTCCTCGCAATGACATGTCAGGAGCGGCAGCAAGTGCAGAAACCCTCTCCCTTGAGGGGAGAGGGTAAGGGTGAGGGTGGAGCGTGTCGCGACGTTGCCGTGGTAGGGATCGAGGCGTGGCAACTCGACACTATCGGAAAGGCAGACGTATAATCGCAGACATGAACACCGCCGACTTCGACTACGACCTCCCGCCGGAGTTCATCGCCCAGACACCGGTAGAGCCACGAGACCACTCACGGCTCATGGTGCTGGAGCGAGCGGATGGGTCGATGGCGCACCGCCGGTTCCACGACATCGTGGACTGCCTGGGCGAGGGCGACGTGCTGGTGTTCAACGACAGCCGCGTCATCCCGGCGCGGCTCATGGGGCGCAAGGCGGGCACGGGGGGGAGGGTCGAGCTGCTGCTGCTGCGCCGGGTCGAGCCCGGGCTATGGGAGACGCTGGTGCGGCCGGGGCGGCGCGTCGGCCCGGGAACGGCGATAGAGGTCAGCGCCGACGATGGCTCGGTGGGCGTGTGCGGTGAGATCGTCGAGACGAAGGTGCGGGGCATCCGGGTGGTGCGCTTCGCCGATGAGGCCGCCCTCGAGGCGCTGGGGCAGGTGCCGCTCCCGCCGTACATTCATGCGCCCGTGGCCGACCCGGAGCGCTATCAAACGGTGTATGCCAGGGTGAAAGGGAGCGTGGCGGCGCCGACGGCGGGGCTTCACTTCACGCCGGAGCTGCTGCACCGGCTCGCTGGTAAGGGCGTTCAGTTCGCCTTCATCACGTTGCACGTCGGGCTGGACACGTTTCTCCCGGTGCGGGTGGAGGACCCCCGGCAGCACCCCATGCATTCGGAGTACTGCGAGGTACGGGAAGAGGTAGCGCGGGAGCTGTCGCGGGCGAAGCAGGAGGGGCGGCGGGTTGTATGCGTCGGCACCACCGTCGTGCGGGCGCTGGAGCATGCGGCGATAGGGGGCCGTGGAGTCGAAGCGTTCCGCGGGTGGACCGACATCCTGATTCTTCCGGGGCACCGCTTCCAGAGCGTCGACGCGCTCATCACCAACTTCCACCTGCCGCGCTCCACACTGCTGATGCTGGTGTCGGCCTTTGCCGGGCGGGAGCTGGTGCTTAGGGCCTACTGCGAGGCGATGCGCCAGGGCTACCGCTTCTACAGCTTCGGCGACGCCATGCTGGTTGTGTAGGCGGAGCTAGTGCTGGTTCGGGCGCTTGATGGTTGGCCTTTCACCTTCACCCTTCGACTGGTTCAGGGCAGGCCCTTACCCTCTCTTTTCGCACTCGGTGCCGCCTTGCATGTCATTGCGAGGAGCGACAGCGACGAAGCAATCCCGGGAG
>JAXHUA010000101.1:0-4114 GCA_034189695.1 Chloroflexota bacterium
CTTCGGCCAGCGGCGCCTGGGCCTCGATTACGTTCATTCCACCCGCCGGATTCATGCCCAGAACCTTCGCCCGCTTGCCATTGAGGTCGCTGATAATGTCGCCGGTATAGCTCTCCGGCACCGTGATTTTCATGTTCACGACGGGCTCAAGCAGAACCGGCTGCGCCTCGGCCAGCCCCTTCCTGGTGGCATGGCTGGCGGCGATCTTGAAGGCTATGTCGGAGGAGTCCACGCTGTGATAGCTTCCGTCATAGAGAGTGACCTTCACGTCAACAACGGGATAGCCTGCCAGCACCCCCTCCTGAAGCGCTTCCACCACCCCTTTCTCCACAGAGGGAATGTAGTTGCGGGGCACCACTCCACCAACGACCCTCTCGGCGAACTCATAGCCTTCGCCACGGACCTTCGGCTCCAACTCCAGGAACACATGACCGTACTGCCCATGCCCACCTGTCTGCTTCTTGTGCTTATACTCCATCTTGGTGGAAGCGGCGATGCTCTCCCTGTACGGCACCTTGGGCGTCTCCAGTTTGACATCGACACCGAACTTGCGGAGCATCTTCTCGGCAGCCACCTCAAGCTGGGAATCGCCGACGCCGGAGAGGATTGTCTCCATGGTGTTACCATCACGTCGAACCTGAAGAGAGGGGTCTTCCTCGACCAGGCGTGCCAGAGATGAGCCCAGCTTGTCAAGGTCGGCCTTGGTCTTCGGATGAACGGCGACGCTTATCACCGGGGCGGGGAACTCGATTCCGGGAAGCGCAAGTGGCCGGTCACGACCGCAAAGCGTGTCCCCGGTAGTCGTCTCGGCCAGCTTGGCAACCGCCCCGATGTCCCCGGCGATGACATGCGGGACCGGCTCCTGGTTCTTGCCGCGGAGCATGTAGAGCTGCCCAATCCGCTCCTGTCGCTCCTTGCCGCCGTTCCACACGGTGGAGTCGCTGTGAATGGTGCCGCTGTAGACGCGGAGGTAGGTGAGCTTGCCAACGTACGGGTCGGCACTCGTCTTGAACACCAGAGCGGCCAGCGGGCCAGCGGCGTCGGCCTGCAACCCTTCCTCCTCCTTGGTGGCCAGATTGACCGCCGTGACCGGGCCCCGGTCTGCCGGCGAGGGCAGGTAGTCGCACATGGCATCCAGGAGCCTGTTGACACCGAGGTTCTGCTGCGCCGAGCCGACGAGAATGGGTACCACCTGCCCAGCGCCCACGCCGGCGCGCAAGCCCTGAACGATCTCCTCTTCGGTGAGCTCCTCGCCTTCGAGGTACTTGTTTATCAGGTTGTCATCTGTTTCAGCCACGGCCTCAACCAGCTTCTCGCGAGATTCCTCAGCCCGCTCCCTCAGTTCACCCGGTATATCGCCCTCCTGCATCTGGGGGCCCGTGTAGGATTTCATCCTGACCAGGTCGACAACGCCGTTGAAGTCGCTCTGCGAACCGACCGGGATCTCGATTGGCACACACTTGCCACCCAAGCGGGACTTGATCTCGTCGACGACCCGGAAGAAGTCGGCGTTCTCCCGGTCCATCTTGTTGACGAAGATGAGTCGCGGCGTCTCCTGCTCTTCGGCGTAGCTCCATCCAAGCTCCGTGCCCACCTCGACGCCGGACGCGGCGCAGACCACGATGACGGCGCCATCCGCCACCCGCACTCCAGACTTGACCTCGGCCACGAAATCGGCATATCCGGGCGTATCGATGACGTTCACCTTGAACCCGCGCCACTCGCAGGGGATCATGGACAGATAGATGCTGATCGACCTCTTCGTCTCGTCGGGATCGTAGTCGGACGTGGTGTTCCCTTGCTCGACCTTGCCCAGACGGGTTATGGCGCCCGTGTTGAACAGCATCGTCTCCGAAAGCGATGTCTTTCCCGCGCCGCTATGAGAAAGCAGCACCACATTACGCATCTGCTCTGTGGCAGGTTGCTGCATAGACATTCCCCCTTCTCTTACTCAACCTTGATCCTGGTTCTGCGTGTCGACTTTGGTTTCTCCACCTCGTCCGTGCGCTGTATCGCCTGGTCGACCGCGCTCCTCAGAGCGAGCAGGAACTCCTTTCGGGCACCCAGCAGATGCCGTCTGGTCTCCTCAGGCAGCCACTGCAGCCCGGTCGGCCTGAAGCGCACCACCCACTCGTCGCCGGGGCTATGCTCAATCTCCAGTATCTTGTCGCCCATCGTCTCACCCCTCCGTAGGTCTCTCGACTAAGCGTTCTCCTCCTCCACGTCGAACCTGATACGAAGCGTGTCATTGTCGAACCTGGCGTCTCTCACCGGCAGCCGGCTCAGCGTTCTGGGGAGTATGATGTTCCTCCTGTGGTTTCCGACCCGCACGACCAGTTCATCGCCATTCCTCATCAAGGAAACACTGTCCTTGCTGCTGAAGGGCAGGGGCAGCGCCAGCACGTAGCAGCCGTTCTCACGTACGATGTCATGCGCCTGACCGTGAAAGAAGATGTCGGCCGGGTCCCGGTCTCCGAACAGCACCTCAGCCAGGCGCTCCAGTCTGGAGATGCCGACCACTTCCTCATGCATGAGTGGGACGGCGAGGATTGGAATCGGGGAGAAGGCCTCTTCGATCATCTTGTAGTACCTGCTCTGGCTCTCCTTCCACGACTCGAAATACGGGTCGGTCACATCGTCCGGCAGCAGGCGGTTGCAGACCACCAGGTCAGTCGCGTACCCGTACAGGGTGAAGTAGGTGAAGGAGCGCTGGGCCTCCTTGATAACCATCTTCTCCGGGTTGACCACCAGGCGTACTGACGACTTCTTCGGGTCAGTCAACAGCTCATGCATCTTGTCCAGATGAGCGTAGAGCCTCTCCACGGAAGCGAAGACCCTATCATCGGGCACTGGCATGCCCACCACCCGTCTGACAAACGGCCTGGTCATCGTGACCGCCGTCCGGCCGATGGGGAACATCTTGTCCATCCACCAGCCCAGCACTTCGGGGAAGCTGAGCAGTCGAAGTGTATCTCCGGTGGGAGCGCAATCGACAACCACCACATCGAAGTCACCGCCATAGTAGTAGTTCGTTATGTAGAGAAGATTGGCCAGCTCCTCCATACCGGGCAGAATCGCCAGTTCGTCGGCCACAATCTGCTCCATCCCTCGCCACGCCATGAGCGCCGACATCCAGTCCTCGATGTCGCGCCAGTAGGTCTCCATGGTGTCGGTTATGTTGGTCTCCTGACCCCACAGATTGGCTGCCACAGCAACGGCTTCGCCCGAGAGAGGCACCTCGAACGAATCGGACAGGCTGTGAGCAGCATCCGTGCTCAGCACAATGGTCCTGTGGCCGAGCTGCGCCGACCGCACCGCCGTCGCCGCCGCCACGGTGGTCTTGCCCACACCACCCTTGCCCGTGTAGAGAAGCACTCTCATGGTACCCGTCTCTCAGGCCCCTATTATAAGGCTCGCCGCTGTCTGGTGGCAACCAAGGACGCCTGCCTGCTCACGGGGCAACGCCTGTGACCAGTCCGCTGTGCTGGTGCGGCGGTCACGCCTCACAATTGCCTAGCGACGGGCACTGGTGCTATAATCTCAGACTTGGAGGGAACGTGATGAAGCTGAGCCGTGAAGAGGTGCTCCACATCTCTACGCTCTGCCGTATGAGTCTATCCGAAGAGGAGCTGGAGCGGTTCCGGGAACAGCTTTCCGATATCCTGGAGAACTTCGAGGTCTTGCAGCAAGTCGATACGACCGACGTGCCGCCAACCGCGTATCCCATCACCCTGGAGAACGTGGTCCGGGAGGACGATTCGACACCGTCCCTGCCACAAAGTGATATTCTGGCCAATGCTCCCCACCAGGAAGACGGCTGTTTCAGGGTGAAAGCGGTTCTGGATTGACGAGGGAGACGTATTGGAGCTCCATGAACTGACCATCCACGAAGCCCATGAACTGCTTGATAAGAGAGAAGTCTCCTCAGTCGAGCTGACGAAGGCCGTTCTGGAGCGGATCTCGCAGGTGGAGCCCGAGGTTCACGCCATAGTCACGGTCACCGCGGATACCGGTCTCCGCCAGGCCGAGGAAGCCGACAAACGAATCCGCGGCGATGGCTGCCGTCCCCTCACTGGCATCCCAGCCATCATCAAGGACAACATGTGCACCAAAG
>JAXHUA010000102.1:0-25850 GCA_034189695.1 Chloroflexota bacterium
TCAACTGGAAACACTATGGGCCATGGCTGAGCATGCCCAAGGAAAGGAGGCTTCGGTAACCTCATTTATGAGGCAACCAACCACCGTTCGGTAACACTTTCTATTGACGCAACACGCGGCTTGTGGGCCGGCGCGGGGGTTCTAGCTGAGTTCGGCCAGGCGCTGTGCGAGCCGTGTCGCTCTGTCGCGACATCCCTGGAGTCTGTCTCGCTCTCGCTCGACGATATGGGCTGGCGCTCTTGATGCGAACTTCTCGTCGTCGAGCCTCGACTCGAATCGAGCGATGTCGGCCTTGTTCTGTTCGATTTCGCTCTGCAGGCGCGCACGTTCGGCCTCGACGTCTATCATGCCGGCCATCGGCAGGAAGACCTCCGCCCCCGTCAGCACGAGTGTCTTTGCCTTGTCGGGCCTGGCGTCCTCCGGCCCGATCAGGTGGAGCGGCCGGGCACGGGCGAGCGTCTGGATGGCCGCCGCCTGTGCCTCCAGCGCTGGTCGCGAATCGTGCGCCACCACGAATGCTTCGATCCATTTTGATGGCTCAACTCTGAACTCGGCTCGCTCGTTCCTTATCGCCCGTACGACGTCGATCACCAGGTTCATTTGCCTCTCCGCGTCGGCGTCGATGGCTGTATCGTCGCCAATCGGGTAGGGCGCGATCATGATGGAGTCCGGCGCCGGGTCGCCGAGCCGCTCTCTGAGGTTCTGCCATATCTCTTCGGTGATGAAAGGCATGAACGGGTGGAGTAGACGGAGCGAGGTCTCAAGGACGTGGCCGAGGACGGGTATGGGGGAGGGGGACTCGTTCAGCCGGAGCTTGGCCATTTCGATGTACCAGTCGCAGAACTCGCCCCAGAGGAAGTCGTGTATCTGTCTCTCAGCCTCGCCGAACTGGAAATCGTCCATCAGTCTGTTGACGGTGATGAGAAGGCGATTGAGGCGGCTCAGTATCCAGCGGTCCTCGAGGGGCAGGCCATCTGGTACAACTCCGGCCGTCTTCGTCCCCTGTTGCATGTTGCCCGCCACGAAGCGCGCCGCGTTCCACAGCTTGTTGGCGAAATTGCGCGCGCCTTCGAGTCGCTGGCTGCTCAGCCTGATATCATTGCCGGGCGACGTGCCGGTGGAAAGGGCGAAGCGCAGCGCGTCGGTGCCGTACTGGTCGATGGCGTCAAGGGGGTTCAGGACGTTGCCTTTCACCTTGCTCATCTTCTCGCCCTTCTCATCGCGCACCAGCCCGTGCAGGTACACTGTGTCGAAGGGGACCTGGCCGGTGTTCTCCAGCCCCATCATGACCATCCTCGCCACCCAGAAGAACAGGATGTCGTACCCTGTCTCCATCACCGAGGTGGGGTAGAAGTACTTCAGGTCATCGGTCTGCTCCGGCCAGCCGAGCGTCGAGTGTGGCCACAGCCCTGAGCTGAACCAGGTATCCAGCACGTCGGGGTCCTGGACCAGGTCCGCCGAGCCGCACTGGGTGCAGGCCTGCGGCTCATCCACGGCGACGATGATCTCGCCGCAGCGGTCGCAGTACCACACCGGAATCCGGTGGCCCCACCAGAGCTGGCGGCTGATGCACCAGTCGCGGATATTCTCCAGCCAGTTGAGGTACACCTTGGTGAAACGCTCAGGGATTATCCTTACCCTGCCGTCAACCACTGCGTCGATGGCCGGCACGGCCAGCGGCGCGATCTTGATGAACCACTGCTTGCTCGCCCACGGCTCCACCGCCGTGCCGCAGCGGCAGCAGTGTCCAACAGAGTGGACATGCGGCTTCGTCTCGATGAACAACCCCTCGTTCTTGAGGTCGGCGAGGATGGCCTCGCGACAGGCGAAACGGTCCAGCCCGGCGTAGGGGCCGGCGTTCTCGTTCATCGTTCCGTCAGGGTTCAGAATGTTGACCAGTTCCAGGCCGTGCTCCTGGCCGACCTCGAAGTCGACCGGGTCATGCGATGGGGTGATTTTCACCGCACCCGTGCCAAAAGCCGGGTCCACCGCATCGTGAGCTATGATGGGTATGAGCCGGCCGATGACGGGCAGGGCGGCTTTCTTTCCCACCAGTCCGGTGTAGCGCTCATCGCTGGGGTTCACCGCCACGGCGGTGTCTCCAAGAATCGTCTCGGGTCTGGTGGTGGCGACGGTGATGTATCCATCGTCACCGGCCAGCCTGTACCGGATGTAGTACAGGTGCGCCGGCAGCTCCTGGTGCTCGACCTCCAGGTCGGACAGGGCGGTGGTGCAGCGTGGACACCAGTTGATGATTCGCTCGCCACGGTAGATGAGTCCCTTGTCGTACAGGCGCAAGAAAGTGGTGCGCACCGCCCGCGACGGCCCCTCGTCCATGGTGAAGCATTCCCTCTCCCAGTCACAGGAGACTCCCAGTCTCTGGTGCTGCTCGGATATGGCGCCCCTGTACTTGCTGATCCACTCCCACACTCGCTCGAGGAACCTCTCACGTCCGAGGTCATGCCTGGAGAGACCCTGCGAGGCGAGGTTCTGCTCCACAACGAACTGGGTAGCAATGCCGGCGTGGTCGACTCCCGGAAGCCACAACGTAGGGTCGCCCTTCATGCGGTGCCACCGAATCATAAGGTCTTCGATGGTTGCGGTGAGGGCGTGACCCAGGTGGAGCTCTCCTGTGACGTTGGGCGGTGGCATTATGATGACAAAGGGCTTCCTATCGGGGTCTATGCCAGGCCTGAAGTAGCCTCGCTCCATCCAGAACTCGTACCATTTCTTCTCTACATTGTGAGGGTCGTAGGCCTTTGGTATGTCGGTCATTCGTTGTGACATTATGGGCATACTCCGCCTTCTCTCTCAGTGCCGTGAAGGAGACTGTCTGTGCTGGGCATGATACACGTGGGGTAGCTGCCTCGGGTCTGCCCCGATGATTATACCTCACAGAGCGCGAAGCCAGCAACGCGAGGGGCACGAGCCCCAGCGTCACGCTCGGGTGCTGAAGGCGTCCTTTCCTTGACGCTCCTATGGGCTCAGACTATGATGTCCAGTGACCTGGGGGCGTCGCTGCGGATTCTGCGGAAGGTATGTTGTGTCCGGTCTGAGCTTCGATGATATCGGCGGCTGATATGAATGACGAGTACTATATGAGGAAGGCGCTACGGCTCGCCTGGAGGGGGCTGGGGAAGACGAGCCCGAACCCGATGGTGGGGGCCGTCATTGTGAGGGGGGGCGAGATCATTGGACGGGGCTATCACCGCCGCTTCGGCGGGAACCATGCCGAGATCAACGCCATTGAGGATGCAGGGGGGGATGTGCGGGGTGCGACGCTGTACGTTACCCTCGAGCCCTGCTGTCACTACCGGAAGCAGACCCCTCCCTGTGTGGACGCGATTCTATCGCATGAAATGGCCAGGGTTATCGTGGGAACGCTGGACCCGAACCCCCTGGTGAATGGAAAAGGCATCGATATCCTGAACGAGCGGGGGGTGGAAACGAGGGTGGGTGTTCTCCCCGAGGAATGTACGCAATTGAATGAGGCGTACTTCAAGTACATGAAGACGGGCCTTCCGTTCGTAACACTGAAGTTCGCTCAGACGGTTGATGGCAGGATTGCCACGCTCACCGGCGACTCCCAGTGGATTAGCTGCGAATCGACCAGGAAGCTGGCACACCACCTTCGCAGCATTCACGATGCAATCCTTGTCGGGGTGGGGACGGTGCTGAACGATGACCCACGGTTGACGGTTCGTCTCGTCAAAGGCCGCAGCCCGATCCGTGTGATTCCCGACAGCACGCTGCGAATCCCGCTTGAGGCAAAAGTGCTCAGGGACCAGGATATGGCTCGGACGCTCATCGCCACCACGTCGCATCGCGATAGAGAGAAGGCGCTTGCTCTGAAGGGAATGGGCATCGAGGTGGTCACAGTCCACGAGGACGACCGGGGAGGTGTGGACCTGAAAGTCCTGCTCCGGAGGCTGGCGGAGATGGGCGTAAGCTCCGTGCTGGTGGAGGGAGGGGCGGGCATCATCACGTCGCTGTTGCAGAAGGGCCTGGTGGACAAGGTCGTGCTCGTGATTGCACCCAAGGTTATGGGCAAGGGCATTGAGGCGGTGGAAGACCTGAGCATACGGGGCGTTGGTGACGCGCTCAGACTCTCGTTCGTCAGCATCCACAGGGTCGGCGAGGATATTGTCATTGAGGCGAAGGTGGTGGGGGATGAAAGCCAGTAGCCTGTGGTTTTGCAGCCCGAGGCGGGTTGAGTTCAGGGAGGAGAATGTAGAACCGCCGGATGGTGGCGACGTGCTGGTCGAGGCGCTCTACTCCGGCATAAGCCACGGGACAGAGATGCTGGTCTATCGTGGGGAGGTGCCTGGGGACATGGCGCTTGACCTGACCTTGACCACCATGAAAGGTGGCTTCGGCTACCCGGTCAAGTACGGCTACGCCAGCGTGGGTAGGGTCATCAAGCTCGGCCCGGACGCGGCTCGACTGCGGGAAGGCGATGTCGTTTTCGTTCATCACCCTCATCAGACGCTCTACACCGTCTCTGAGAAGGCAGCGGTGAAGCTCCCGGCCGATGTGGACACCATGCTCGGCGTGTTTGTGGCCAATCTGGAATCGGCGCTGAATTGCCTTCTCGACTGCGGCATACGTCTGGGCGAGTCTGTGGCGGTCTTCGGCCAGGGCGTGGTCGGGCTGCTGATTGCACAGCTGGCGAGAAGGAGCGGCGCCGGCACTGTCGTCACGGTGGACAGGATAGAAGGGCGAAGAGCGGTATCTCTGGCCAGCGGCGCCGACTACAGCCTTGACCCGGAGCCAGGCGGCGCGTCCGCGGCAATCAGGGACCTGACCGGCGGCGCCGGAGCTGATGTGGTGATCGAGGCGTCGGGGTCTCCGGATGCCCTGGACGACGCGATCAGGTCAGCGGTTTTCCAGGGCCAGGTGGTGGTCGTGTCGTGGTACGGAAGCAAGCCAGCGACGCTGCACCTGGGGAACGAGTTCCACAGGCAGAGAATACGCATCAAGAGCTCGCAGGTGTCCAGTATCGACCCGGCGCTCACCCCTCGATGGAGTACGGCACGCCGCATGGATGTGGTACTCAAGCTGCTGCCGCAGCTTGACCTGAGCGGCCTGGTGTCCGACGTATTCACATTCGACGAGGCGCAGCAGGCCTATGAGAAGATAGACGGACGCCCGGAGGAAGTGCTACAGGTGGTGCTGAAATATGTTTGAGATAGGCATTGTCGATGACTTCGACGCCGTCCTGTCGCTCAAGGGGGACTTCGGTGCGGCGACACGTCTGCACGGTCATTGCTACCGGGTCCAGGTAGTCCTCAGGAGCGATGGGCTGGACGATGACGGCGTTGTGTACGACGTGGCCAGGCTGAGAGAACATCTCAGGAGCATTCTGGGCCGTTTGCACTATCAGAACCTGAACGAACTGGACGAGTTCAGGGATACCAACCCTACAGTGGAGAACGTGGCGAGGCACGTCCACGAGAGCATGGCGGCTGCCGTTGGGGGCGACGTTGGCCACCTGAGGGTGACGGTGTGGGAATCGCCGACCGCATTCGCTTCGTATTGGAGCGAGTAGGGGACGAGCGCCACACGGGCGGGTCACTTGCCGTCGTTCAGAAGCTGGGTCAGATGGCCGTGAATAGCCTGGAAGCAGTCCTCCCACGTGTTCAACTGTCTCGACCTCTCGTAGCTTCTCTCGCCGAGTTGGTGCCGCAACTGGACATCGGAAACAAGGGTGTCAATGGCGCCGGCCAGGGCGTCCACATCGCCGGGTGGAACAAGGAGACCGTTCCGGCCGTGCTCGACCAGCTCGAGTACGCCCCCGGCATTGGCGGCGATGACAGGCAGGCCGAAAGACATGGCTTCGGCGAACACGATGCCGAAGGGTTCGTACGAGGCGGGGAGCACGAAAACATCTGCCTGTGAATAGAACTCGGCGACGGCCTCCCGGCCTACCCTGCCGTGGAACCTTATCCTGCTCTCAAGCTTCCCCTGCGACGCCTTCCGCCGCACTCGCCTGGCATAGCGTGGGTAGAAAGTCTCGTCTCCCACGACGTCGAGTCCGACATTCGGCCTGTCCAGGCGCAGGAACGCATCCACCAGCGTCTCCAGTCCCTTGCGCGGGTCCCAGTTGCCGACGAAGAGGAGCCTCACCTCGTCGCTCTCACGGCTCGGCCGGCGTCGCACCAGATTGGTATCAAAGCCCGGGTAGACCACGGTGATGGCGTCAGGACGTACCCCCATCCGCTGCGCCTGCTCCCTGGTATGCCCGCTGTTGGCGACCACCAGGTCGCTCGACCTCAGCATCGCCTTCTCCATGAGCCTGATAAACGGCTCCTGCCACTCGCCCTCACAGGCTACCGACCGGAACATGTGGACGATGGCTACCACCCTGTGCTTCGCGACACGTCTGGACCACAGGTTGTATAGCCACACCGCTGGATGGGCCATTTCGTCCTCAATGACCACGTCGTAGTTGCGGCCCCGCAGGTGGTACCCGAGCCAGAGGTTGCACAGCGGAAGGAGCGCATAGGGGAGATTCGGCAAGCTCACTACGTCGGCTTCGACGCCTCTGGTTCGCAGGTACTCGACCAGCTTCTTCTCGTACAGGTATCCGCCGGTGAACGCGTTGATGTCTCCTATGACGACCTTTGCCACTCTCAATTGGGCCCCTCTTCTCGGGCCACGACCACCGCTTCAATGGCGATGGCTTTCCCCAGCCACTCGCCGGCCACGTAGACCGGGTAGCACGTGAGATGGGACAGGAGCTTTCCGGCGTCGCTAAGGCCATACTTCCTCCACTCGTTGGGGCCGGCGAGCAGGAGCATACTGGCCACCTCAAAGCCGGCGCCTTCGCACGCCAGCCGAAGCGTGAAGGGAGTGAACCCTACCAGGTGGACCGGGTAGTCCAACGGACTCAGTGCGGGCGACCGTTTGGACCGCGTGAGCCTGCCCAGTGAAGCTCTGAATCTGGCGATAAGGGCGTCCTCGTTTGTCACCGTCAGGTAGGCCACTCCACCGGGCTTCAGGATGCGGCGGACTTCCCTGAGCATCTCCATCGGCTGCGGCAGATGCTCAAGGACGCTGTCGACATACACGACATCGAATGAGCTGCTGGGATAGCCTGCCTCGGCCAGGGGGCCTACGAAGACATCGACGCCCAACCGGCTTTGGACCTCCCCAGCGAAGAAGCGAGAGACGTCCTGGCCGTTGACTGTCCACCCCCGCCTCATCGCATCCTCGATGCCATAGCCGAGCCCGCAGCCCACTTCCAGGAACCGAACTGGCCCGGAGCCGGTGAGCCCCTCGACGGTATTGAGGCGGCGCCGTGGATTGGCCCTGGTCTTGGTGCGTTCCCACCATCGGGTCATCTTCGGGAAGTAGGCTGCACCGTAGATTTGTTGGAGATGCTCCGCTCGCCAGAATGGCATTGGCTGAGTGTACAGGAAGCCGCACTGAGTGCACCTGGCTACGCAGATATCCTCGGGAATGGACACGATGCTCTCCATGTCACTCCCGACCCTGGGCCTGCCGACCGGGGTGTAGTCCCACGTGCCACAGATGTCGCAGGGGATGCGAGTGAAAACGGGTTGCGGTGCCTGACTCACAGATAGTCCTTGACCCGCTCGGCCAGCGAAGCGGTCATCCCAACCACAGCCGCCACCTGGTCTGTGGGCGCGTCCTTGATCGCTCCAACGGAGCCGAAAGCCTTGAGAAGCGCTCGCTTCCGCTTGGGCCCGATGCCGGGCACATTGTCCAGGGCTGAGGCCATCGCCCTGGTGCGGCGCACCCTCTGGTGGTAGCCCAGCGCAAAGCGGTGCGCCTCATCCCGAATTCGCTGTACCAGGTAGAGAGCCGGCGACGTCCTCGGCAATACGATGGGGTGCGGCACGCCTGGCCGGAAGAGTTCCTCACGCTCCTTGGCCAGGGCGGCGAGTGGAATGGAGTCCACGCCTGTTTCGTTGAGAGCGGCCTGGGCCGAGGAAAGGTGTCCCCGGCCCCCATCGATGAGCACCAGGTCAGGCAGTCTCCGCCAGGAGCCGTTCTCCCCTGGCGCGTCCTTGGCGGCTGCCCTCTTGAACCGTCGCCTCAATACCTCCTGCATCATGGCGTAGTCGTCGGCGCCCTCCACCGCTCTTATGCGGAATCGCCGGTACTCAGAAGGCTTGGGCTGGCCGTCCTGAAACACGACCATGCTGCCCACCGCCGACGTCCCCTGGATGTCGGATATGTCGTAGCACTCCACCCGCTCAGGGATGCGTGGCAGGCCCAGTTCGCGTTGCAGTCCCTCCTGGGCTGCGGCAATGGTGTCCGGCTCGGCGAACCACCTGACCACGAGCTGCTCAAGGCCCTGCCGGGCATTCTCCGCTACCAGTTCTGTGAGCTTTCTCTTCTCACCACGCTTTGGCACCGACAGGGCGACTCTGCCGCCTCGTTTCCTCTCAAGGCGGGTCTTGATGGCGGTGTGGTCTTCGGGGAGGTGCTGGAGGAGTATCGAAGGCGGGACGTAGGCCGCGGAGTCGTAGAACTGGTTGAGGAAGCTGCGCATTATGTGGCCTGGCTCCTCGTCCTGCGTGCCCTGAAGGATGAAATGGTCCCTCTCGATAAGCTTGCCCTTCCGTATGAAGAATACCTCGACGTAAGCGTGGTCCCTGTTCTGGGCAATGGCGATGACGTCCTGGTCTCCTCTCGCCGCGGACGATATCTTCTGCCGCTCGGTCACCATGCGGACAGCGGCGATCTGATCGCGAAGAACAGCGGCCCTCTCGAACTCCAACCGGGCCGATGCGTTTCGCATCTTGTGCTCCAGTTCTCTGAGGACCGCCTCCTGCCTGCCTTCGAGAAACATAACCACCTGTCTGATGATGTCCCGGTAGTCTTCCCTGGAAATGGCGCCGATACACGGACCGGCACATCGATGTATGTCATACTCGAGGCAGGGTCTGCGGTCCGTGCCGGTGATCTCTCTGCGGCAGGAGCGGAAGGGGAACAGCTTGTTGAGGAGTTCGAGCGTCGTCCTGACCGAGCCTGCGCTGGCGAAGGGGCCGAAGTAGCGGCCGCCGTCCTGGTCGACCCGCCTGGTGACGAACACCCTGGGCCAGTCTTCGTTGAGGGTGATTTTCAGGTAAGGGTAGGTCTTGTCGTCCTTGAGGCGTACGTTGTAGCGGGGACGGTGTTTCTTGATCAGATTGCATTCGAGGATGAGCGCCTCCTGCTCCGAATCCGTGACAAGAAACTCGAAGTCGGCGACGCGCGCCATCATCTTCTGCTGCTTCGCCGGAAGACCGGATGTGGAGGCGAAATACGTTCTCAGACGATTGTGGAGGCTGGTCGCCTTCCCAACGTAGAGGACGTTTCTGGAGGCATCACGAAAGAGGTAGACGCCAGGCTTGCGAGGCAATGCCTTCAGTTGCTTCTCAAACCGCCTGGCCTCCATGGCTTCCCCCGCTACAGCACGAAAGCGAGCACGATAAGAACAACGAAGACGGAGCCAGCGATGATCCCTATCTTCCGCAGGTCGCTAGTGATCGAGCCATGGGTGGGAATGGGAACCTGCTGGCTCGCCCCGGCGACCGGACGCGTCTCCGGTTCCTCAGTGACGACATCGGCCGGCGCAGGCGCGGGCGGCGCAACCGGAGCCCTCTGCGGAGGTGCCTGTGCTCTCTTCTTGCGCTTGCGCTGCTTGCTTCCTGACGCCTGCTTAGAGCCGGTGCGGCGTGATTTCTTCTGTGGCATGTCTACTCCAGTTCAGTGGCCTAACTGGCGTTCGCTGAGAATACTACCATCTTAAGGGGCTGGGTGGAAGCCCGCCCAATATGAATGCTGGCCTCCTGTGGGAAGCCGCTCACAGAGAGCTTCACTCTGTCGCTCGCGGGTGGGCCTTCTCATAGGCCTGATGGACATGCTCACTGGTGAGATGGGTGTATACCTGGGTGGAGGAGATATTGGCATGTCCGAGGAGTTCCTGAACGGCTCTCAAGTCGGCACCGCCTCTCAGCATGTGCGTGGCGAAACTGTGACGGAGCGTGTGAGGTGTCACAGCCGCAGTGATGCCTGAGGCCTTCACATACGCCTTGAGAATCAGCCAGAAACCCTGCCTGGTGAGTCGCTCGCCGCGACGGTTGAGGAAGAGGGCCTTCTCATCTGTGTCGCGCAGCAAGGCTGGCCTTGCCTTGGCCAGATAGACTTCAAGCGCTCCAATTGCCTTGTCATGAATGGGGATGACCCTCTCCTTTGAACCCTTTCCAAAGCAGCGCACGAAGCCGGCCGAGAGGTCCAGGTCCGCGACGTTCATGGACACCAGCTCCGATACCCGCATGCCGCAGGCGTACATCAACTCCAGCATGGCGCTGTCCCGCATGGCCTCGACTGAAGAGGACTTGGCGGGCTCGTTCAACAGTGCTTCGAGGTCGCGCACGGAGAGGGCTTTGGGAAGCGACTTGCCGACCCTCGGCGAACTCAGGTTCTCGGTGGGATCGGCCTTGAGTATTCCCTCAGAGACGAGGAAATCGAAGAAGGACTTCATTGCGGCGACTTTGCGTGCCACGGTCGCCGAAGCGTACCCTCTCTCCTTAAGGTCCAGGATGTAGCCGATCAGCAGGTTGCGGTCGACAGAGGACCACGCCGCGCTGTAGCCCTTGGCCACTGCCTGCTCTTCGATATAGCTGGCGAGTTGAGAAAGGTCATTTCGGTAGGCCTCGACAGTGTTCGACGAGAAGCCCTTCTGCGTAGCAAGGTGATTCAGGAAGCTCTCGCGTTCCTTTCTCATCAACGACTCCTTAGCTGCGGTACGACATTTTAACATAATCTCCGAGGAATTGCACCAGAAGCTGAAACGGGAGACGGTTGTCAACCGCAGGTGTAGTGAGCGACGAGGCTACGAGGGCGCGGAGAGCGTGGCAGGCTCAGGAAACAGCGGCGAAGTCAAGAACGTTGAGATGAAGTATCTCGTCGCCTCTCCACTGGTCAACCTCCAGGTTGTAGACGATATCGAGGCGAGACGTGACCTCACCAGCCAGGCTGCCCATTCTGAATCCGATCCCGTCCCAGACGGCGTTGCCGTCTTTGAACTTGAACTTGAGATGTCTGCCATTGACGCCCACATTGCGCCGGTGTTTCACGGCAACGTTGCGGGTGATGAATGTGGGGTACGGATTGGCTGACCCGAAGGGGGCGAGCTTCTGCAACATGCCGAAAGTATCGCCGTTGAGGCAGGAGAGCGGAACATCGGCGTCGATTGCGATCGTGCGTCGAAGGTCGAGGGAGGATAGCTGGCTTTCGGCGATAGCCAGCAGGCGCTCCTCAAACTCCGGCAGCCTCTCGGTCGCCACGGTGCACCCCGCGGCCATAGGGTGTCCGCCGTAGCGGTGAAGGATGTCAGTGCAATCGGTAAACGCCGCGACGACATCGAACTCAGGTATGCTGCGGGCGCTGGCTCGGCTCCACTTGGAGCCCTTCTCATAAACGACGACCGGGCGGTGCCACGCATCGGCCAGTCTGCCGGCGACCACGCCAAGGACGCCGCTGTGGAAGTCGTCGTCACCGACTACCAGAAGCAGCGAATCGGTACCCTTGGCTTCAAGCTTCCGTCGCGCCTTCTCCAGGACTGCTTCGGTGATCTTCTGCCGCTCGGCGTTTCTGCTTTCCAGAATAGCAGCCAGCCTTTGTGCCTCATCTGGGGATTCGGTGAGCAGGATCTCATAGCCCACCAGGGCATGTTCCACCCTCCCAGCCGCGTTGAGGCGCGGCCCGAGCGTCCACGAGATGGCTTCAGTGTCGACACTGGCCAATGGTATGCCAGCGCATCTGGCCATTTCCTGGAGTCCCAGCCGGCTGGAGTCGCGCAGGACATCAAGGCCATGCTTCACCAGATAGCGGTTGTCGCCGAGGAGTGGCTCCATGTCGGCCACGGTACCCAGTGCGGCGAGGTCGAGAAAGTCGTGCATGTCGCTGTTGTGGCCCAGAGAGATGAACAGCGCCTCGAGTAGCTTGAAGGCGACGCCGACCCCGGCGAGCCTTGGGAAAGGGTAGCGCGAGTCGGCCCTCTTGGGATCGACCACTGCCGCTGCCGGTGGCAGATGGGGTGGCACAGTGTGGTGATCGGTGACGATTACATCGACTCCCATGGACCGGGCGGCCTCCACCTCGGGGGCGTTGCTGATGCCACAGTCCACGGTGATGACCAGGCTGACCCCCTGGCTGGACAGTCTCTTGAGTGCGGAATTGTTCAGGCCGTAGCCTTCCTCCACGCGATGAGGGATGTAGGGTGTGGCTGTAGCGCCGAGACGCGATAGGCCCTGAACGAGGACTGCCGTTGCGGTCATGCCATCGGCATCGAAATCGCCGTACACAGCCACATGCTCGCCACTGAGGAGGGCCTGCTGCAACCTTGTCACCGCTTTGTCTATATCGGGAAGCAAGAACGGGTCGTTGAGGAGACGGTCATCTACCTTGAGGAAGGGGTCAACCTGGGCTGGGTCACTGACGCCGCGATTCTGGAGGAGTTGGGTGAAAAAGGGTGGGACACTGATGCCAGCGAGGTGTCCGCCCACAGCCGGTGGTGGCATCAGCCACCGGCAATGGCCTAGCTTGTCATTAGTCACTATACCTCCGAAAGACGAGAGTGGAGTTGTGCCCAACAAAGCCAAAGGAGTTGGAGACAGCGACATCCACCTTTGCCTTGCGGGCAACATTGGGTACGTAGTCGAGGTCGCAATCGGGGTCCGGGAAGGTCAGGTTCGTAGTTGGTGGTACGATACCGTTCTGGATGGCGAGGACACAGATGGCCGCCTCGGTGGAACCGGCGGCGCCAAGCAGGTGGCCCATCATGGACTTGGTGGAGCTGACCGGGATCCGGTATGCGTGCTCCCCGAAAACGGTCTTGATCGCTGCGGTCTCGTTCACATCGTTCAATGGGGTCGAGGTGCCGTGTGCATTGATGTAGTCTACCTCTTCCGGCTGAAGCCCGGCCTTCCGCAGCGCCATCTTCATTGCGCGTGCGCCCCCTTCGCCATGCTCCGCTGGTTGAGTGACATGGAATGCGTCGGCGGAGGCGCCGTACCCCACGATCTCGGCCAGAATGGGGGCGCCTCGCCTGCTGGCGAAAGTGAGGCCTTCCAGGATAAGCACGGCGGCACCTTCACCCACGACGAACCCATCCCGCTGGGCATCGAAGGGGCGGGATGCTAGCTGCGGCTCGTCGTTTCGAACAGAGATGGCGCGCGCGGCATTGAAAGCGGCAATTGTAAGGGGTATCACCTGGGACTCGGTACCTCCGGCGAGCATCGCCAGGGCGTCGCCGCGCCTTATGGTCTCGTAGGCCTCGCCGATGGCGTCGGAGCCGCTGGCGCAGGCCGATGTTGTGCAGAAATTGGGGCCCTTCGCTCTCAGCGTTATGGACACCTGACCGGCTGCTGCGTCGGCGATCATCATGGGAATGAGGAAGGGACTGACCCTGTCCGGTCCCTTCTCGGTCAGTATCTGTTGCTGGATGACGAGAGCACCCAGACCACCGAAGCCAGCCCCCATTATTACGCCGATGTCCTCCGCGTTTGTGCCGTCGATGTTCAGGCGAGCGTTCTCGACGGCCTGGAGCGAGGCCGCTACTGCGAACTGCGTGAAGCGGTCGGTTCGTCGCACCTCCTTGCGGTCAATGTAGTCGGTGGGATCGAAGCCCTTCACCTCAGCGGCGATCTTGGTGGCGAACCCGGTGGTGTCGAAGGATGTGATGTGGTCCACGCCGGACTTGCCGGCGACAGTGGCGTCCCACAGTGAAGGCACGTCCAGGCCCATCGGGTTAATCACGCCGATGCCTGTGACTACTACTCTGTTGTTGGTCATAGACTGGTGTCCTTCCGCATCCGAAGCATCGCTACCGCCAGGGTGATTAGCAGGAGTATAATGCAGCGCTCGGGGCAAAATCAACAGTGTTTGAGGTCAAAAAGGGGCCGCCGCTCGCTCACGACGCTGGGGTAAGAGAAGATGGCTGCCTTCTCGGAGAGACACGTCCTGACAGGAGCGGGCTGAAGTCGTCAAGCTTCGTCAGGACCGATTCTTGCTGTAGAGCACGTCGAGGCCGCCGGTGCGCTGCTTCGAGAAGCCAGCCAGGCGTCCATCTATCTCGGACTCGGTGGTGGGGGCCACTTCAACCAGCACTCTGAGGTTGGGGCTGTTCTCAATCGTCCGTCTCATGCCGGTCAAGACCTCTGGTTCTGCCCCTTCAACATCGATCTTGACCCAGTCCGCGCTCTCTATTCCGCATTCCATGAGGAGCGAGTCAACAGTCCTCGTTTTGACCCTGACCGCAGTCTCGCTCCACGCCTTCAAGGTGTAGGCGCTGTCCCACCGGCCGAATAGCCTCATCGTTTTGCCGTTCTCACTGTACGCTGCGAGGTTCAGCGGTGTGACGTTCTGAAGGTCGTTGAGACTCAGGTTATGGAGCAGCGCCTGGAAGTTGTCGGGATGCGCCTCTATGGCCACTACCTTACCCTGTTCCCCCACCTGCCTCGCGGCGACCACGGTGTACTTGCCGACGTGGGCTCCGACGTCGACCACCACGTCGCCTGCCCGTGGCCTGAAGTAGCGCCATATCTCGGGGCTGCTCAATGGGTTGAGCAAAAGGACGTCTGCCTTGCCCTTTCTGGCCAGGAACCTGGCGCCCATGAAGTCTATCACGAGGTCTTTCGGCATCAGACTGGTGAACATGATGCGGGCTGACCGTCCGACCGGTCTTCTTCCGAAGAGAGAAGCCAGGGGGGCAAGAATCGCCACGGCGAGGCAGAGGAGGACATAGACACCTGCATCGAGAGGTCGATGGCTGGGCGGCTTGAGTAGTCGGAAATATCCCATCATCTGGCAAACGAGGCCGGGGCGGGCCGTGCGGCCTGCGATGTGTTCGAATTACCCGGATTTGGGACCTGTCTTCTCAGGTGATGACCCCTCGAGCAGGCGCAGTTGCTCACGGGTGCCGATGACCACCAGCTCGTCGCCGGGCTCCAGGCGTGTTTCTGGAGATGGATTGGTGAGGATACTGCCTGCTCCCTCCCTGACGGCCAGAATGGCAGCTCCTCGCAGATGGCGCTGCCCTTCGTCGATAGTCGCGCCAGCGAGAGGTGAGTCGGCGTCGATCTTCACGTCTTCCAACACCAGCTCCCGGTCGTGGATCTGCATCGTCGTGTCGATGAAGTCGACCACCAGCGGGCGTGTGGCGGACACGGCCATACGGCGGCCGCCGACGTGGAGCGGGAATATGATGCGGTCAGCGCCGGCCCGCTTGAGTTTCGACTCCGTTTCAGCGTCTGTAGCACGAGCCACTATGAGGAGTCTGGGGTTCATACCCCTTGCCGAAAGAGTTATGTAGATGTTGTCGGCATCACCGCCCACGGCGGCGACGAGCGCCTTCGCTCTGTTGATGCCCGCCTGGTCAAGCACGTCATCCTTGGTGGCGTCCCCCTGAAGACACAGGTAGCCGTCATAGGCCGCCTTGGCGAAGGCCTCAGGCCCCTGTTCAATGACAATGAACCCTGCGCCCTCGCGCTTGAAGGCATGCGCGACCTCCTGGCCAACGCGCCCGTAGCCGCACAGAATAATGTGCCCGCTCAGTTTCGACAGCTTCCCCTTCATTCGATTCCTCCCAAAGACACCCGAGAGATAGCCCTCGGCCAGGTACTGCACTATCGCGGTGACGGTGTAGAACATGACCCCGACGCCACCAACGATGAGGAAGATGCTGAAGAGCCGTCCGCCGGTCGACAGACCGTGTACCTCGCCGTAGCCGACGGTGCTTATGGTGATGATGGTCATGTAGAGCGCATCGATGAATGACCAGTCTTCCAGAAACATGTAGCCGATTACGCCCACTATGATCACGAGGATCAGGACGTACACTACCTGCAACAGTCGCCGCAGTAGGCTCATTGTGACGCCGTCCGTGCGCTACTTCTTCTCTGTCTCGGCACCGAAGGACTTGAGTCCCTCGGCCATTTCTCTGAGCCGCTTGTCGACGAGATGGTTGACGGTTCCTTCCGGGTAGGAGCCGTCGTCGCCTCGCTCGCCGGCCTGAACGCCGGTGAGCACCTCGATGCCCTCATCGATGGTCTTGACAGCGTAGATGTGGAACTGGCCCTGGGCCACTGCGTCCACAACTTCTTCCTGAAGCATGAGGTTGCGCAGGTTCTTGCCTGGAATCATGACGCCCTGGTAGCCGGTCAGACCTCTTGCCTTACACACGCGAAAGAAGCTCTCGATCTTGTGGTTGACACCGCCTATCGGCTGTATCTCACCCATCTGATTGACCGAGCCGGTCACGGCGATGCTCTGTTTGAGCGGCACACCTGACAGGCTGGAAAGGACGGCGTACAGCTCAGTGGAGGAGGCGCTGTCTCCGTCTACACCTTCGTATGATTGCTCGAAGCAGAGGCTGGCGGAAAGGGAGAGGGGGCGTTCCTGGGCATACTTCGAGCCCAGGTAGCCACTCAGTATCAGCACGCCTTTGTCGTGTATTCTACCGCTGAGCTGCGACTCCCGCTCGATATTGACCACCCCGCCTCGACCCATGAATGTCTTGGCCGTGATGCGAGACGGTCTGCCAAACATAACATCGCCGAGGGCATACACGCTGAGGCCGTTCACCTGGCCCACGGCTTCGCCGTCGGCGTCGATCATGAGGGTGCCGTCCAGGATCAGACCCCGTATTCTGTTATCGAGCAGGTTGTGACGGTAAATCTTCTCATCCAGTGCCTTCTGCACGTGCTCGGCTGCTATCAGGGAGTCCCCATCCTTGCCCGTCCAGTAGTCGGCTTCCACCAGCACTTCCTTTATCTGGCCGAACCGGGATGAGAGCTTGTCCTGGTCGGCCACCGCCCGCGCAGCGAACTCCAGCACCTTGGCGACTCCCGAAGGATCGAAGTGACGCAGGCCTTCCTCCTCGCAGCAACGGGTGATGAAGCATGTGTACGCCTCCATGTTCTCCGGTGTGCGGTCCACTTCGAAGTCGAACTCGGCTTTGACCCGGAAAAGCTCCCAGAAGTCCTCGTCGTACTCGGAAAGAAGCCCGTAGACGTAGTTGTCGCCGATGAGAATCACCTTGACATCGACGGGCATCGGCTGAGGTCGCATGCCTACTGGGGCGAAGAGACCGAACTGGTCCAAAGGTTCCTCGATTCGCACCTCTTTGTTTCGAATGGCGCGTTTCAAGGCCTCCCATACGCCGACCTTCGTCAGTACATCTCGGGGGTTCAACAGCAGGTAGCCTCCATTGGCCAGACTGAATGAGCCGGGCTTGAGCATGGTGTGGTCACTCAGGTATGCGCCGAAGAAGAAGCGGCTCTCCTTCTTGCCGAAAAGGTTCACGTAGGTCGGGTTGCTCTCGATAATGACCGGCGGGCCAACCGTATCGCTGTTGTCAACGAAGAGGTTGACGCGGAAAGGAATGAAGGGGTCCCTGTTCGCGAGCATCTGTGCACCGGGGACAACTGGTGGAAGCTGGGTGGGCGCCTCCTGCTGCTTGAACAGGTCCAGGTTGTCCAGCGCGAAGCTCTCGAGGCCCTTCAAATACTGGTCGATGTCGTCGAATTGGCGGTAGTCATCGAGGAGATCTCTGAACAGCCTGCGAATTGACCGCTCCCCTATGTTACGGTCGAGCTCTTGCAGTTTCTCCTGCGCGTTCTTCTCCGACTCACGCACTATGTCGAAGGATGACTCCATCTGCTTCCAGAGTTTTTCGCGCTTCTCGTCCAGTTCCTTCCGTACCTTCTCGTCGAGGGACAGGTACTGCGTCTGGGACATGGCCTCGCCCTCGGGTGTCATTGGGACCAGGATCGGCCCCATTGGAGTGATCTGGAACAGGATGCCCTGAGACTGGGCTTCGCTCGACAGTTGCTCGACGACCTCACGCTGCCGGGCCTGCCCTTCGTCAACTATCTTCTTCTTCTCCGCCTCGTATTCCTGGCTGGAGAACACCTTGCCCAGTCGCTCCTGCAGTTGCTGCAACAGTGTCGCCATCTGAGTGCCGAAGGTCTTGCCCCTTCCCTGCGGGAGCCTCACTACTTGAGGCCGGTCGGTGTCGGAGAAGTTGTAGACATAACACCAATCATCGGGCTTGAACTGCCCCTCCTTCTCCTCCCGCTCCTTGATGAGCCTCTGAATGTATGACTTGACCACTGAGGTCTTACCCGTTCCGGTCAGGCCGGCGACGTATATGTTGTAGCCGGGACGGTTCATCTCCAGGCCGAACTTGACCGCGCTTATGGCCCTATCCTGGCCGATGAACTCCTCCAGAGGGGTCAGGTCATCGGTGCGGGCGAAGCCTACCTCGGTCGGATCGTACGTCCATCGGAGTCTGCCAACTGAGACTTCATACTTCTCCATCCCGTTTTCCATGCCTCCCTCGTCGTCAGAGTAGCGGTTTGGGTTATTTCAGGGCGCATTATACTCCAATGGCAGCTTTCTGGAAAACTCACCGGAGCAGGGCAGGGGACTCGAACTCCGACAGTCTTCTTGGAAGTCAGGGACTCCGCCGAACCGGGTTGCTGCCGCTAAGGCGTGCTCATTCTCCCCCCGAGGACGAACACTGTCAAAGGGGGTGACTGCTACAACGAACCGGTCGACAGGTGGTTCCGCTGCTCTGCCGTGGCTATGGGCTCTGCGCCCGCTCGCGGCCGCCAGCCGACGGGTCCGACGCCCGAATCGGCTTGACCTGCGGCGCCTTGCCAGTATAATTGGCACTACGCACGGACGCGGAGGGGACCCATGAGAAGCCTTACAGCCGCGGTGCTGGCCCTGGCCCTCCTGCTGGTTGCAGCGACACCTGTAATTGGCGACGGTGGATTCATCAGCTCCGACCCGTCGATAGACATCCACGAACCTGCCCAGAAAGCGATAATACTCCACGAGAATGGCAGAGAAGACCTGATTCTCCAGGTCAAGTACGAGGGCGATGTCGATGACTTCGCCTGGGTCGTCCCGGTGCCAGACTACCCCGACGTGGGTGTTTCACGGCCTGAGTTGTTCGAGGAACTGGCCTATCTGACGGCTGTCGAAGCGTACGAAGGCGGAGGCTTCTTCGCCTGCTTGCCTGCCAGTGGTGTAGAGACATCCCCGGTTGATGTATGGGAAGAGGCCGAGGTCGGCGTCTATCACTATGCCATCCTGTCCGCTCAAGACCCGCTGGGTCTGGTGGACTGGCTGAATTCAAACGGCTACCCCTTCCCGGAGGAGGGCGCGGAGACCGTTGACTACTACGTGGACAAGGGGTGGTACTTCGTAGCCATCAGAATCAATGCAGGCGAGCAAGCTGAAGGTCTGGCCGAAGGGACGGTCCAGCCGTTGAGACTGAGCTTCGACTCGGAGGACATAGTCTATCCTCTGCGGATTACTTCTCTGAGTTCCGATAGATGCGAGGTCCTGCTCTATGTGTTCGCCGGTCATGAGGTTGTGCCCAGGGAGTATCGGTACCTCACCCTCAACCGCGCCGAACAGATAATCGACATGGAACGGGACGACGATGTGTTCTACCTGGAATGCAGGGAGCAGCTATGTTCTCAGAACTCCACGTATGTCTTCTGTGACCCCGGACCTGACTATGCCTACTGGGACTACGAACTGACGGAGTTCTCCGGTCTTCTGGAAGGTGACCAGTACTGCTTCACGAAGATGCGAGCCAACATCGGCGCGGCAAGCATGGTCGATATCGGGCTCGTTTCACATGAAGACGAGCTCGCCGTCGACTCAGACGGGGACGGTTGGAGTGACGACGAAGAGGCGATTGCCGGGACGAACCCCAATAAGGCTGATACTGACGGGGACGAGTTGCAGGACCCGGAAGACCCCTATCCGTTGCGGAACGCCAATGCCTTGTGCTTCATTGCCACCGCTGCATATGGCTCCACTCTCGACAGCCATGTTCAAGTCCTTCGCGAGTTCCGCGATACGTACCTGATTACAAACCCCGCCGGGCGGATGCTGACGTCGCTCTACTACAGACTTAGCCCGCCAGCGGCCGGGTTCATTGACGACCACCCTGGCTCAAAGCCGATAGTGAGAGCTCTGCTGTTGCCGGCCGTGGCTGTGAGCGCAGTGGCGGTCAATACGGGGCTGGTGCAGAAGCTGGCCATCTTGGTCGGTCTGGCGCTGGCCTTCCTGGGTCTGGTGTGGTGGCTGCGGAGGCGGGCTCCTAAGCGCCGGCGGAACACGCACATCGCCGGTTGATGGAAGCCACGTGGGCATGGTGTACCTCTGTTGGAGCGCTTTCGCGCCGCAGTGAGTCGGACTCACTCGGCTGGGCGAGACTGTCCTCGCCTTCTCCTGGCACGTCACAACCAGCGGCGCGCGTCGAGGGGGCTGTGTGGGCTTGCGGCCGGCCTACCAGTACCTCTTGCCTTCGAGAAAGCCATCGACTCCCGCTCTTCGGATCTTCCTGAGGTTCTTGAGGGGGGCATCGCCATGACCCGCCTTCAGGAAGTCCAGCTTGTCGCAGGTCCGGAACTGGTCGCACTGCCAGCAGCCTTCAATCTCCTTGCTCTGGCAACACTTGCGTATCTCGCAGAAGGGCGGCCCGCCGCCGCCGTGGCAGGTCTTCTTGCATCTGAACTGGACCAGAGCGCCGAGGACATCGTAGCATTGCCCGTAGTTGCCGAACACCTCGAAGAATGGGTTGCCGGCCAGGCTCTCCGCGATTCTGTCGAACTTGGCGTGTCTCAACTCCTTCCTGAGTTCCTTGGCTAGCTCGGCAATTCTGCCGTTGTACCCGAAGCAATCGCCGCAGTAGAGGCCGCAGTAGGCCATCAGGTCCTTGTCTTGGCGCGCTCGTTGGGTAGGCTGTTCTCCTGTCATGCATCTCCTCCCCTATCGATCGTGGGAAACTGCCCCATCTGTGCGAGTTGGCGGCATCAGTGGGTGAAGGCTGGTCGAGACTCTCGTGACGGCTGTCGGCGCGTCCGCTCCCCCTATGGGTTCTGGATTGAGAACGGGATGCCCGCGTTCGGCCGATGCCCAGGGCAGTATAGCACAGTGGGTGGTGCATCCGCGCTGGGGAAGCCTGTTGGATGGGAGGGGGGTGCGCCAAGCCGCAGGCGTTTCAGGAACAGACCCCTGAGGAGCGGGTCGAAAGCATGCCTGAGACGGCCCTCAACTGGAGCGGGAGACGGGACTCGAACCCGCGACAACCTGCTTGGAAGGCAGGGACTCTACCAAACTGAGTTACTCCCGCCCGCTTGGGGGCTCTACCTGGGCTGGCGAGACTTCAACCTGCCCCTGTGCTGCCCCCTGGCACCTTCATGGTAGGGCGTGGCGTGCCGGTCGTCAAGGTGTATGGGTGCACCTGAGTCTGAGGGGGTAGCACTGCGTCCTTGGCGGTTTCGAACGTGGTTGAGGCGGTGGTGTGGTCGCGTGGCCACACAACCGCAGTGAATTCCGGCATGGCAGGATACAGTGCTGCCGTGCGTTCGCAGACTGGGGAAGCGATGGTCACGGTTCGAGCGAGGTGAGGCCTTCTCGGATAGCGTACTTGGTGAGTTCGGCCACGCTGTGCATGTCGAGGCGTCTCATGATACGCTGGCGGTGGGTCTCGACGGTCTTGGTGCTCAAGTTGAGAGTGCGGGCCATTTCCTTGGTGGGTTTGCCCTCGGCTATGAGTTGAAGGACCTCGCGCTCTCGCGGGGACAGAGTGGTGGGAGTGGGGTGGGCGGTGGTTCTGAGGTGCTGCATGTAGTCCTCGACCACTGCGCCGGCAATGCCCGGGCTGAGATAGGTGTGGTGTGCCGAGACGGCGTGGATGGCCTGGATCAATTCCTCCATGGCGCAGTCCTTGAGGAGGTAGCCGGATGCGCCGGCGCTCAGGACACTGGAGACGAAGCGTTTATCCGAGTACATGGAGAGGGCCAGGACCTTGACGCCGTTGTCTCGACCTGTGATCTGGCGTGTGGCTTCGATGCCGTTGAGTTCTGGCATGGTGATGTCCATCACGACGAGGTCGGGTTGAATCTGGCAGGCCAGTTCGACGGCGGCGCGTCCGTTGTCTGCCTCGCCGACGACCTGTACGTCGGGCTGTTTGTCAAGCAAAGCGCGCAGTCCCTGACGCATGATCTTGTGGTCATCGGCAAGGACAACTTTGACAGTCATTTCAATCCACCTGGGTGAGCTGGTGCATATGCATACCCCCTGGTTTGGCAGCCGGTAGTGGTCGATTGTGTCAGGTTCGGGTTCACGCGAAGGCTGGTGGTGGAGGCTGCTTCATATGCCCACCGGTATCGGGCGTCTCCTGCGTCACCCTTCACATGACCTGCGGGAGAGTCCGTCGACGTGCAACAACCTGCACGCTGAGTCAATGGGCCGTTTGTCGTACCATCTCATCTCGCAGTCACCATACAGTGCCACACTCGAGTCGGCAATCGGGAAATAACTGACTCCGCGGGCGGTATGGCCTGCTTCAGAGGTTCGAGATGCCCGACACACTCGCACCGAATGGCAATCGCTGCGGCCATTGGCGCTGTGTTTGAGCGACAGCACCGACAATGGGGAGTGGGGTTCACGTGGCCACGAGCGTGGGGCGAGGTGACGACGCTAAAGGGTACTTAGGTGAGGTTGACAAACCACGGTCATTTGTTCTAGAATCACGCTTGACTTGGTTCCATCTCTGAAGGCGGGGGCAACGATGTGGAGCCTGTATGTGGTAGCTTGGGTTCCACGGAGCCAGTAGCGAAACCGACCGCGAGGTCGGTTTTGTGCGTTCTAGCGTGCTTGGGCTGGCAGCGCCCAGGCGTTGGGGATTGATAGAACCAAGAGGCGTGAGCCACAAAAAAACAGCAAGCCCGCCGGGATGGCAGCATTTCTCCCGCCGGGCTGCCGAGGTGAATATGAGACCTACTCTGTGGGATTCAGCGCTCACATTCCGAAGGGGTGTCGGTGCGAAGCTGTCCTTCGTTCTTCTGAACCAAATTGACCTCGTGCTGACTGTTCTCGCTCTGTCCCTTGGCTTTCAAGAAGTGAATCCATTGATGCGTACTCTGGCGGCCTCACCCTTCTATCTCCTCTTGATGAAGCTGGCCATTCCACTCATGGTTGCCTGGCTCGTTCCGGGTCGACTTCTGATACCGGCCATTGTCCTCCTTGCGCTCATCGTGGGATGGGATGTTAAGGAACTCCTGGTGGTGTTTCTGTAGCGTTCACTCCTGGCGAGCGGGACAGTGCGTTCCTCCTGCTTCAGCGTTTTGCACCCGTCACCAGGTGGCGTAGGCCGGAACGGTTATCCTTTGCTGCATTACGGGGGGCACGAGTTCCCCCATGGCTTCGAGATAGAGACGTGCCGCACTGACTCGTGCATGCCTGTTGTCGAAGTTGGCCTCCGCCTTCAGCTTGGCATACATGCTGTTGATATGATGCTCGACGGTTTTGACGTCGATGTAGAGTTCCTCCGCGATGGCTGCGTTCGTGTACCCTTTTGATAGCAGGCTGAGGATCTCCAACTCTCTTGTCGTCAGTTCTTTGAGGAACGGGTATTCTGGCTTCTCGGCGAAGAGGTAGGAAATTAGGGCGGGGTCAAGAATGACCTGTCCCCGGCTAGCGGCGAGGATGATGCCAAGCAGTTGCTCCACGTGATCGATAGACTGCTTGAGGAATAGCGCCACTCCTCCGCTGCCCTTCACTGCAAGCTCTCGCAGCAGTCTGACGTTGTCCGGCGTGTAGGACACTAGCAGCAGTACGATGCCCATCCGCGGCTTCTGCGTGCGCAGGGTCTGCATCTGGGCGATCATCTCTTCATCGAGGGTCTTGGTGCCCACCATGAGGACATCGGGGTCTACAGCCGCCACTTCGTCGCCCAGATCGCTTGCATCGGCAGTCGTCGACATGCCCAGCAGTTCGACGGGTGCCGAAGGAGGGAGAATGTACTTATACGCTCCCCTGTATATCTCCTGTTCCTCTGCCACGTAGAGCCTCACCGGCTTGGTCTTCGGTGCCGCCATATTTGAGCCTCCTCAGAGAGTTCTGCCGCACGTCGAGCTGGGATTTCGTAAGAGCTCGTGTGGCTGCATATACCTTCTATTCATCAATCCTCACCTATATTACCGCGATTATATCATACGAAGCTGCTATTGTCAACTACTATATTGTAGTGATTACAAACTCCAAAGCACGACTGCAAAGATAGATTACCACGTATAAATGAGAAGAATACTAAAGTAGTATCAAAACGCACATGTGAGCGCAAGTGGTGGTAGCACCCAATTTCCTCAGAGATTCCACGGAGGGACAGTGGGCGCCAGGGCTGGGATTACATTGGTGGTGAAACAGCCATCGAAACAGGGGATGGCATCGTTACTGAGAACCGCATGCGCGAGTTAGAGTACGAAGGCCGTCTGTTTGCAGATGGCTTCGTGGTTCAAGTTGGAGAGGGGGAACAATGGCAGGCCAGCAATTCACAGGCATATGCCGGGACGAGAGAGGAATCACGGGCCTGGAGACGGCCATCATACTGATCGCCTTCATTATGGTGGCTTCGGTGTTTGCTTATGTGGTCCTTTCGGCAGGCCTGTTCTCGTCCCAACAGGCGAAGGAAGCTATTTATGAGGGGCTGGAGCAGAGCGAGAGCACTATAGCGCTGAAAGGGGATGTGCTGGCTAACATGACGGCGGGGTATGTGGACGAGGTGTATTTGTGCGTTGGCACCGTGGGCCAGGGGAATCGCATCGATCTGAGTGATACGTCCTCGGCGAATAACACGGTTGTCATCTCTTTTCACGACCAGTACCAGCAGATTCCGGCGCTGGACTGGACGCTGCACAAGATCACCAGCGCGGGCGATGACAACATGCTCGACGCGAACGAGCTCTTCCAGATCGTTGTTGACACGTCAATCGTCAACGAGAGCGCTCCTTCGGAGGAGGCAAAGTTGGGCGCCTACCACACCTTCGTGTTGGAGGTGAAGCCGCCGATCGGCGCCGTGCTGGCCATCGAGCGGATTGTTCCTCCCAGAGTCACCCAACTGGTGAACCTGCACTGACACGCTCGTTTAAGGATAGCGTATCCATGCCAAGAAACCATGAGTCGGAGAGGACTGAAAGGGGGTGACGGGGAGCAGATAGCGCAGGAGAAGGAGACCAGGGGCCAGCAAGGATGTTGCATGTCCCGATAGTGGACATCAATCGTGTACGGCCCATCACGAAGTCAGGCCCGCGGCCCCCGGGCCGGGTGCTCGCGCCAGACGCACTAGGGAAACAGGCACCTTTTGGCAGATGGGTCGGTGGAACACAAAGGAAGAAGGAAGAAACAGAAACGGAAGGAGGCTTGGATGTTTAAGAGAATGCTCAATCATGTGCACAAAGACGAAAAGGGCATTACGGGTCTGGAGACAGCCATCATCTTGATCGCGTTTGTCGTGGTGGCGGCTGTCTTCGCCTACACCGTGCTGTCGGCCGGCATATTCACCACGCAGAAGGCTCAGGAGTCGGTCTACACCGGTCTTGAAGAGGTGGAGGCCACCCTGCAGATCAAGGGTTCCGTCATCGCGACTGCCACGACCACCGGCGTCAACGGCACAGTAGATGACATAACCTTCACTGTTGAGGGCGCCATGCAGGGACTGGCCATCGACTTCACCGAGCCGACGGACAACGTGGTGGTCATCTCCTACCTTGACAGCACCCAGGTGGCGCGGGACGTCGACTGGACCATCGCGAAGGTGGGGAACACCGATGACGACCAGCTGTTGGAAGGGGATGAGAAGTTCGAGGTCACCGTGGACCTGACTGACCTCTCTCTTGGCCCGGACACCACATTCAGCGTGGAGGTCAAGCCGCCCACTGGAGCGGTGCTGACCATCGAGCGCACCACGCCGGCGTGGATCGACGCCGTAATGGATTTCCACTAGGGTTCATGCACTCAGG
>JAXHUA010000103.1:0-6362 GCA_034189695.1 Chloroflexota bacterium
GTCAACTGGAAACACTATGGGCCATGGCTGAGCATGCCCAAGGAAAGGAGGCTTCGGTAACCTCATTTATGAGGCAACCAACCACCGTTCGGTAACACTTTCTATTGACGCAACACGTTCGCAGTGTGTGCCTGGCAATACTCTTATGCTACAATGTTGTGTCACTCCGTTGATTCCCCCTTTCAGAGGACAGCGTTGGAAGAAGTCAGTCTCCTGGTTGACCTTGTCATTGTGCTGGTAGCGGCCCTTGTGGGCGGCTTCATCGCGCGCACCGTGAAGCTGCCGGTCATCCTGGGCTATCTGGTAGGGGGCATCGCCGTGGGGCCGTACGCGCTGCGTCTGGTGAGTGACACCGGCCAGATCGAGACGCTGGCGACCATCGGCGTCGTCCTGCTCATGTTCACCATAGGCATGGAGGTCTCGCTCAAGACGCTGAGGAAGATGGGCAGGGTTGCTGTGCTGGGTGGCATAGCCCAGATCCTGGTCACGATTGCGCTGGGGCTGGTGGTGGGCGTGGCGCTTCGCTGGCCTATCGAGGAAGCCGTCTTCTTCGGATTCGTCATCTCGCTGTCCAGCACCATGATCGTCCTGAAAATCCTCGTGGAGCGGGGAGAGGTTGACAGCCTGCATGGGCGGGTGATGATCGGGATCCTGCTGGTGCAGGACCTCGCCGTGGTGCCGATGATGGTCATCGTTCCGTTGCTGGGCGAGTCGACGGCGAGCGTGCTGCCAGGTCTCGGCCTTGCCGCCGTCAAGGCTGTGGCCTTCCTCGGGGCGATGCTGGTGCTCGGGGTGTGGGTGCTACCGTGGGTCATGAAGCGGGTTGTGCGGGTGCGCTCGCGGGAGCTGTTCCTGCTGACCGTGTTCGCCCTGGGCCTGGGGGTCGCCTTCGCCACGTACTATTTCGGCCTCTCAGTGGCTTTGGGCGCCTTCGTCGCTGGTCTGCTGATAAGCGAGTCGGAATACGTGCACCAGGCGCTGGCCGACGTGGTGCCGCTGCGCGACGTGTTCGCCACGCTGTTCTTTGCCTCTCTCGGCATGCTCGTCGACCCCAGCTTCCTTCTGGACAACATGGGCATGGTCGGCGCGGCAGTGGCGGCCATAATAGTGGGCAAGTTCATCATCTGCGCCCTTGTTCCGCGGCTTTTCGGCTACAGTATCAAGACCATGCTTTTCTCGGGCGCCGGCCTGTTCCAGATAGGCGAGTTCAGCTTCGTGCTGGCCGCCGCCGGCCTTGCGGTTGGCGCCATATCCACCAGGATGTACGACTTGATATTGACCAGTGCGGTCATTACCATACTATTGACGCCCTTCGCCCTGAGCCTGGTGTCGGTGCTGTACAGCCGGCTCAGCCAGCGAGAGAGTATCGCCAGGCTGCTGGCCAGCGGCAGGGAAGCGGCGCTGCTTGACAGCGGGCCCGAGCTGAGAGGCCACGTGGTCATTTGCGGCTACGGGCGGGTGGGGCGTGTCCTGGGCGACGTCCTGGGACGGAGAGGTTTCGGGCATCTTGTGATCGATATAGACCCGTATGTGATTGACACGTTGCGCGCCGGCGACGTGCCGTGCATATACGGTGACGCGAGCAACCCGGAGATACTCTCGTGGGCTGCGCTGGACCGGGCAAGGGTGCTGGTGATAACCTTCCACGATCCCATAGCCACTGAGATGACGGCAAGGAACGCGCGGCGCATCAATGCCAGGCTCGACGTGGTGGCCCGCGTGCACCTGGACAGCGAGGTCGAGACCCTCCGCGGACTGGGGGTGGCGGAGCTGGTGCGGCCCGAGTTTGAGGCTGGACTGGAGATCATCCGCCATACGCTGCATCGCTACGGGTTGACCGGCCCGGAGATTCAGATAATTGTGAACACGCTCAGGCAGGAGGGAACGACCTGAGCAGGAGGTCGATTTGGCTCGCTTCATTCTGGTAAGGCACGGTCAAACAGGCTGGAACCGTGAGGAGAGGTTCAGGGGTCGGGTGGACATCGACCTGGACGAGATGGGGATGAGACAGGCCGAGGCGGTGGCCGAAAGGCTGGCCGGCTGCGACGCCACCGCCGTCTACTCGAGCCCGTTGAAGAGGGCGGTCAGCACCGCCGGGGCCATCGGCAGACGCCTTGGTCTGGAGGTGACCCCGCTGGAAAGCATCGTCGACATGGACTTCGGGGAATGGGAGGGGCGCTCCGTGGCCGAGGTGCGGGAACGTGAGGCGGGGCAATTCAGGGTGTGGGCCCTGAACCCGGAGAGCTTCAGGGTGCCGGGGGGCGAAACCCTGGACGAGGTGCGAGTGCGGGTGGCGGCGGCGGTCGACGAGCTTGCCGCGGAGCACCAGGACGATGCGGTTGTGCTCGTGAGCCATCGTGTGGTATGCAAGGTGCTCCTGTGTCATCTCCTCGGGCTGGACATGTCGCACTTCTGGCAGATCGCCCAGGATACCACCGCGGTGAACGGATTCCTGATAGCCGCCGGGAGGAGCACAGTCACGCTGGTTAACGACACGTGCCATCTGAGAGCCCTATGACCGTTGGCGAGATTGTGCGGCTGCTGGCACAGGAGTATGGTGTTCCCCGGTGGGAGCCGAGCGATGACCCCATGGGGGTGCTCATCGGGACTGTCCTCTCTCAGAATACCTCCGACGTCAACTCGCACCGGGCGTTCGAGACCCTTCGACACGCCTTCGATACGTGGCAGAGGCTTGCGGACGCCGACCCTGAAGACATCGCCAGCGCCATCAGGCTTGGCGGGCTCAACAGGATCAAGGCGCAGCGGATAAAGGCCATTCTCAGAGCGGTCCTGGAGAAACGGGGCTCTCTCGACCTCGGCTTCCTGCGGGAGCTGCCGGTTCCCGAGGCCAGGGCGTGGCTTGAGCGGCTTCCCGGCGTGGGTCCGAAGACGGCCGCCTGCGTGCTGCTGTTCGGGCTGCGCATGCCGGCGCTGCCCGTGGACACACACGTGCTTCGTGTCTCCAAACGCCTGGGACTGCTCGACTCGCGGGTCTCGCCTGAGCAGGCGCACGGGTTGTTGCAGGAAATCGTGCCGGCCGGGGATGTTCACCAGTTTCACGTGAACATACTGGCTCATGGCAGGAAGGTGTGCCGGGCGCGGCGGCCGCTGTGCGCTGAATGTGTTCTTACCTCTGGCTGTCCGTCATATCGTATCGTGCCGCAGCGGGTCGGCGGCGACGGGGAGCCTGTGTATGTGTAGAGAGCGTATGGATGGACAGAGAGCGGTTTGAGGAGTTCGTGGCGGAGGCGCTTGACGGCCTGCCTGTCGAGTTCCAGGAGAGGCTGGAGAACCTCGTGGTCGTTGTCGAGGACTGGCCCAGCCAGGAGTTGATGGAGAGCCTCGGCATCCGCCGTCGCACCCAGCTTCTCGGCCTGTACGAAGGCGTTCCCCTGATAGAGGGGCCGCGGCACCACGGCCCGGTGCCGGACAAGATAACCATCTTCCAGAAGCCGATAGAGAGGATTTGCCGCACCGAGGAAGAGGTCAGGATCAGGGTCGGAGAGACACTGCGCCACGAGGTCGCACACTACTTCGGCATCACCGATGAGAGGCTGATCGAGATCGAAGAGGAGAAGTCGGGGTGAGCGCGTCGCCGTGAGGTTCGCGGCTGCAATACCGTAGAGGAGAACACTGATGAAACGGACCACGAAGATAGGCATCATCAACGTCACCGGCTATATCGGCATGGAGCTTGCCCGCTTGGTGCACCGCCATCCCGACGTCGAGCTGGTCTCGGTCACCGGCCGGAGCGCGGCGGGGCAGAGGCTGTCGCAGTTTCTTCCCCATTTCGGCGGCCTCGACCTCATGATAGAGCCGGAGCTGGGGCAGGTGGAGGTGGCCTTCTCGGCGCTGCCCCATAGGACGGGCGTGGACCCCATAACAGCGGCGCTCGACAGGGGAACCAGGGTAGTCGACGTGAGCGCTGACTTCAGGCTGGATGACCCGAAGGCCTACGAGCAGTGGTACGGCTTCACCCATAGCAGGCCGGAGCTTCTGAACGAGGCGGTATACGGCCTGGTGGAACTGAACCGGGCGCGGCTCCCATCGGCGCGGCTGGTGGCCAACCCGGGATGCTATCCCACGGGGGCCATCCTCGCGCTTGCGCCGGCGGTAAGGGAGGGCCTCATTGAGCCGGAGATCGTCATCGACTCCAAGTCGGGCGTGTCCGGAGCGGGGCGGGGGCTGACCCTGCTCACGCATTTCGCCGAGGCAAACGAGAACGTCTCGGCCTACGCCCTGGGCGGGCACCGCCACCTGCCGGAGATCGTGCAGGAGCTGTCCAAGCTCAATCCGGCCCTCGAGCTGTCGGTCACCTTCGTGCCCCATGTCATCCCGATGAACCGGGGGATACTGACGACGTGCTACGCCAGGCTGACCAGAGCGAAGACGGTCGATGAGGTGAGGGAGGTGTACCAGGAGTTCTATCGCGGAGAGACATTCGTCAGCGTGGCTGACTCGCCGCCGCAGACGAAGCAGACCTGGGCCAGCAACACGTGCCTGGTCTACCCCACCGTCGACACGCGGACGGACCGGCTCATCGTCATAAGCTGCATCGACAACCTGGTGAAGGGTGGGGCCGGCCAGGCGGTGCAGTGCATGAACCTTATGCTCGGCCTGCCAGAGGCGAGGGGCCTCGACGTGGTCGGCGTTTACCCGTAGCCCAGCTTGCCGCTGGCATGCCTGGCTGATATACTTGAGTGAGCCGTGCCCCCATCGTCTAGCGGTCTAGGACGCCAGCCTTTCAAGCTGGAAATCAGCGGTTCAAATCCGCTTGGGGGCACCAGAGTCTCCCCTTCACGGGTGAATCCTAGCGTCCGCGTCAGCCTTTCAGCACACGCCTCACGTTCTTGCCTGCTCGGCTCATCGGTTCGAAGTACTTCGGGGATATCGTGAATCCATTCAGCCATTGTTTCACGTGCAGAATCGGCACCACTGGGACTCCGCCTCTGTGAGTGTAAGTATTGCCACAGACATCGACGAATGCTTCTGCACCGACCGGGGCATAGACACCCTGTTTGGCTTGTTCAGGCTTTGGCTGTGATTTCTTAAGAAATGTGACAAGACGGTCAGACGATGCTTCCTTGACGAAGTTGCAGTTGGCCAGGTGGTAGGATACTTGTTGCGACATGGGTAGAATCACTTGAAATGAGCCTTCCCTCAGCGTTGCCTCGATTTCTTGGATACCTTGACCAGCTATCCGTTTGTCAATCAGAATCATGCCCTTGTTCTCATGGTCAAGGGACCTATTGCACAGGTTGGTGAAATACATATCCTCAAATGATATCGACCGCCCGCACAATGCCTTGATATAGATGTATGTTCCGAGAGCAAAGTCATGCTTTGTTCTTTCTGCTTTCAGAGTGGGGCGAGGCTTCATGATGTAGTCGATGAAGAAGGCATAATCGGCCACCGTAGGACTTGTTTGAAGTGTAGGGTCATGACCGATCACGAATACCTTAGCTGTAGCTGGGTTGCCGTAGGGTTTGCACTGCTTGTGGCTCGCCATGTCACCCTCCTTGAGAAGCGTTTGTCGGAGACGAGTATACCCTGAGTATGCCATCCGCTGCTACATGCGCACCCGTGTCTTCGGGCTTCCACCTCATCAGGAAGTTGTACGGCGGGTCCAGTTCGACGTCCGTGGTTTGACGTTCATCGAGCATCACCAGAACCCACACCGTCACTCGACCCTTGCCGGTCGGTGATCGATGAGCTCTCTACGGTGACGCTCACCGAGCCCGATGAGGCGGTGAGGATCGTGCAATGTGCGGTGAGGAAAGTGATGACGTGGATGGTGATGAAGGGGGTTGAGGGGGAGATGGAGAGATGGATAGCGTGACGGAGAGGACATGAGAGAGGGCCCATTGCAGCATGCGGTTATGCTGGGCCCTCTGTTCTGCAGTCGTGCTCCCCCGAGCTTCACGACTTCTCAGGACAGGACTATTCACTCTCCTTCACTTCTTTGACTATGTTATCCCACCTATCCTCATACCCGCGAACATCATCCAGCTTGACTACCCATAGGTTGGGCTTTCTCTTCTCTTCCCGTTCTTTCTGAAGCATTTCTTCCCAGGTCAACTTGTGCTTGTCCTGATACCGTTGCATGTATCTCTTCGTCTCGGATTTGAGGAGGTTTCGCATTTCATGCCGGGGCACGATGAAGTATCTTGGATTGTCGACATCCGATATGTTCACGAAGATGAAAGCGGACAGTATCTTCTCATCAATTTTCTGTTCACAGTCATTCCAATGGGCAGATAAGACTGGGAACTCCTTCTTGTCCGTACACTTGACTTGAATGCCAATCGCTTCATTATCGATTGGGTCGAGAACAACAACATCATATCCCTGTGTGTTTCTTG
>JAXHUA010000104.1:0-21336 GCA_034189695.1 Chloroflexota bacterium
GTATCGCCCGGCCATCTCCGGGTCCGGCGGCAACACACCCTCGTCTCTTCGCACGTACCCTCGCGGATGGTCCGGACTCCACGAGCGGTAGGCGTGGAAGGTGAAGAGGTAGACGGGCATGTTCGGGATTCTTCGGCAGAGGTTACCCTCCGGTCCATCAGGTCTACATCATACATCAGGGCGGGGATTCCTCTCTTGCGTAAGACGTCACTCATCAGGCCAAAAGCATTTGACATCCACTTGCAGGAGGGATGAGAGGCAAAAATGACGCAATCGCCACTGAACTCGTCAAGGGCGTAGAACACATCCTCGATAACAAGATCATAATCGCTCCGCCCCACCCTGCCCATAGGGGTCTCCACCGCTCTCTTGGCCATGCCCATTATCATCTTCTCGGGTGAAGAGGTATCCACCGGCTCAACACGGTAGTCGTCAAATAGAACGAAAGGAGTCACTGCTCCCAGCTCTGTCGCCATCCAGTTCATCAATGTAGTGTCCCAGAATACCGGAAGCTGGAACCAGATGACCCTCACCTTCTCCTCGGGGACCGCCGTTTCCCCCTTGGCTACTCTGTCTTTGATCTGGTCAAGAACGCCCTTCACCGCCGCGGTGCCTTCAGGGGTGCCAAATGCCATAATACCGGCCTGTGTCCCAATCGAAATGGCCCCGCTCCAGGGTGCTGGCTTCAGTTTCTGCAGCTCCACCGCCTCCAACCAGTACTCGACATAGCGATTGCTCTCCTCCACCACTTCCTTCAGCCGGTCGTAGTCCATCTTCCTCCCGCTGTGCTCCTCCAGGAAGGAAATGACCCCTTTGTACTGGCGCACCCAGTAGTCCATAGCCCCTTCATCATCCATGTAGTATGGTATGTCCGGCGTATACAGGGGAGCACCTGTCAGATGCCCTACAGCCTGGTAGCCTATCACGGAGTTCTGGTAGGGCATCAGTGATGGCACAATCATCGAGGGTGGTGGCAATATCTCCCGTAGTATGCTCCCGATGATTGCCTTGTCAAAGGAACACAGTTCGGGAGGGATGCCGGCTTCATGGCCTGCATCAATACTCTTTATAGCATGGTCCGGGTCAACCCGGACTCCTATCATGTCCCATCCCTCAAGACAGATGGTCTGCAGGTCCATCGCGACCATGATATCGGTGTAGCTGGTGAACCCGTGATAGACTATCGGCTCCCCTTCATCCGCTACGCGGAGCACCCCCTCCAGGTACTTCGCTGTCATTCTCAGGCCGGGTTCATCCGAGCTCTTTATCAACTCATGTACCATTCGATGTAGCTGGTACTTCTCTGCCATCACATTACCCCCTGACAGTCTCCAGGAAAGCCTGGACCCGGGTACGCATCTGGCCAACCGCGCCCATCAGGTATTCCCTTTCGAGCACCATGTACGGTATGGGAGTGCTCTCTTTCCTTGTGTCCCAGTGCATCATGGCGCTCTCACCGCCCCAGGCATCACAGTACCTCATCCGTTGGATGATGATGCCGTCAACGTCGAACTCCTTCGCCAGGGCCATCAGGAACTCCTGCCTTCGCGAGTGGTTGAACATGCGGGGACAGGAAACACGCTGGACGTAGCGCTTTGCCAGAGCCGGCATCGGCTCGGCACCCTCATCGACCAGGTCCCAGAAGTCCCTGACGCCGTAACACAGGAAATCGGCGACCACCAGCCCACCAAGGTCCTCGATCAGTCTGACATACTCGGGGTCCTCAAGCTCACCGCCACCCAGCAATATGCGAGTTGTGTGGGCGGCTGAACCGTCTCGCCCCCTGAGCTCCTCCAGCACGGTCTTCAACATCTGGTTGAATTCCTCCACTGGCATCGCGGTGCTGGCGATAAGAATCTCCACTACCTCCGTGCCAGTGATCGGCGGCGCCTTTTGCTTCCTCAGTTCATACAGGGCTCGGAGCAGCTTGCGCTTCTCATTGTAGACTTCGATGCTCCGACGCAACGCATCATCGGTGATCGCCACCTGGAAGTGCTCCTCCAGGCTCCGCCTGAACCCGGCGAACTGGCTTGCCAGCCACTCCTCAACCTCCGCCTCAACCTTGAAAGGCATGCTAAGGAAATGAAGGTAATAGGGTGAATGGGGAAGCTCCACTTTTCCAGCTTTCCAGGTATCGTAAAGACGGCGGACATGGTCGCAACTGTAGAGAGCCACGAGCCCATCTAGGAACTTATACTCGCCCCTCATCGCCTGATCGAGGGAATGGCGACAGAAGGTGCATGTGGAATACCATGCGTAAACATCCCCGAGCTCCGAGCTGGTGCTTCCCGTAGCCCTCATCCGATAGGGCAGCATGCCGGCAGCATGGATAATCTCGACCGGAACATAGGTGCAGTAGTAGCCAACTACTGCACCGCCCTTCTCCTTCCAGCGCTCAATGTAGGGATTGGACAGCGTCGCAGCTAGACTCCTCCAGTACGGCCATTCGCTACTACCCCCTTTGTTCAGAGTGGACTGGCGAAACAGCCCATTACTCACACACCACGAACTCACTGGACAGTCTTGCCAGGATTCAAGACGACACGCCCTTCGAGGCGTGTCTATGGGCTGAACACGGCAAACGCTAGGTCAAGAGGCCCAGTCTCCCCGCCATTTCTCTGACGGCCACTACACTGGGCGAGGAGCTATCGAGTTCGTATATCGGCATGCCCGCAAGGTCGTAACGCCTGATGTTCTCGTCCTCAGGCACGATCGCCAGCACCTCCAGGCCCATCTTCTCGGCAGACTCCCTCAGCAGGCTCTCCTGCCCGTTCCTGATCCTGGTTATGACCAGGCCGGTCCTGGTGACTCCGGCGGCATCCCGCTTGTGCGCCACATCGTTGACCAGCGCAGCCGTCTGGACCCCTCTGACCGTGGGGTCGCTCACTATCAGCAGCGTGTCCACCCTCTGGGTAACACGCCTGTTCACCTGTTCGACACCCGCCTCACCGTCGATGAGAATGACGTCGAAGCTCTTCGAGAGGGAGTCCAGGGCATCCCGCAGTATGTCGTTCACCGGGCAGAAACACCCCTCACCCTCCCGCTTCCCCATGGGCAGAAGAGCGAATCCATCCAGTTCGAGCAGGGTTTCGAAGACCATGTAATCAAGCATGCTGACCACTTCGATCTCGGCTTTCTTGCCCCCGCTCCGTGCGGCTTTGATTATCTCCTCGCTCACGTCACCGATGGTCTTGGTCACCTTCACGCCCAGTGCCTGCGGCAAGCCCACCACCGGGTCAGCGTCCACCACCAGTATCTTCTTTCCCCGGCCGACGAGGGCCTTGGTGAGGAGCACCGTGAGCGCTGTCTTGCCCACGCCCCCTTTGCCCACCATGGCGATCGACCTGACCGCCCTCGATGCTTCACTCTTGCTCATCTCCCGACTCTTCCTTCCTTCACATCAGGTCGGCCTCAGCCGGTTTCCCCAGCCTCAATGGCGTCCTTGTTGCGACGCAGGACTATCCACCGCCTCACCGCATCACACACTTCCTGGTTGTCACACGTCGAGCAGTTGTACTCAGTGCACTCGTAGGTGCCGTCATCCTGCCTCACCAGTTTCCGCAGCTCCCCGCTGAACTTCCGGACTGCCGCGGCGATATCATCAAGCTCGTTGACATCGTCCTTGCTCGAGGTAACGAAAACGACCTCGGTCGCCTCAATCAGCGGCATCTTGTCCCGGAAGATGGCCATGAGCGCTCGTCCCAGGGTTTCGAAGGAGAACCCACGGCGCGCCGCGTCATTGCTCACCCTGCTCCACACCCGGCGCGGCACGCTTCTCAGCATGTAGCCCTCAATCTGGTCCGACGCGAACTGCGTCCTTTCCAGGTCCAGGTAGTGTTCTTCCTTCAGTCCGGTGCCGCCAACGATGATCACCTGTCCGAAGGGCAGGCTCTGCCCCTCGCTCTCCTGAATGTCGGGGCCAATCAAGGTGATCCGTCCGTCTTCCACGCAGGAGGAGTCATCACTCCATATCACAAAGGCGGCAGACGCCACGCTCGGATTGCCGAGTTCAATGAACGTATCCTCCTTGAGAATCACGTTCGCCTTCTCCGTGGCGCCAACCGAGACGGGCAGGCCAGCGAGAAGCCGGCCAGCGTCAGTCTCGCAGCACACCTCCTTCAATGGCCTGCTCTGCCGTCTCTTCTCCTCGACGTACTGCCTGAGCCTGGTGAGATGAACCTCGTAAGCCTTCATGTGATGCACCCCGGTCCAGCGACAGGCCGCATCCAGCCCGTCCCTTCCGTGCTTTCCTCTTCCTAGTTAATGGAAGCGCCCTGCTCCTTTGCAGCATTCTTCCGGTAGCGCTCCGCCGCCAGAAGAGCCGCGCCGAGCGCCCCGATGATTTGCGGGTCCTCGGGCAGCTTCACGATGCCGTCCCCAGTCCCTTTTCAAGAGCAGCGATCAGCCCCGCGTTCTTGGCGCACCCACCGGCGAAGGTTATGTCCTTGCGTGCGCCGACCCTCCTGACCAGCGTCAGCACCCGGCCGGCCACTGACTCATGGATGGCGGCGGCGATGTTCGGAAGCTCCTCGCCTTCATTGACCAGGGTAATGACCTCCGACTCGGCGAACACGCTGCACTGGCTGCTGATCGTCAGGTCCTTGGTTGCAGTGAGCGAGATATCCGCGAGTTCATGCAGAGTAAGCTCCAGAGCCCGAGCCTGGTTCTCCAGGTATCTGCCGGTACCAGCGGCGCACTTGTCGTTCATGACAAACTCAGCCACCTTGCCGTCCTCACCCAGACCGATGACCTTCAAGTCCTGGCCGCCGATGTCGATTATCGTCCTCACCGACGGACAGAGCCAGTAGGCACCAACGCCGTGACAGGTTATCTCAGAGATGTTCTCGTTGGCGAAGGGTATCTTCATCCTCCCGTACCCCGTGCCCACGATGAAGTCCATCTCTTCCATCGATGAGAGTCCAGCCTTCTCCATTGCCTCGCTTATGGCGATGCGCGCGGTCTCCTCCGGCCTCGGCTTGCATGAGATGATGGTGGAGGAAGTGATCTCACCGTCCTTCATAATCACAGCCTTGCCAGTCGTAGAGCCAACGTCGCAACCAGCAACAATCATCTGGTGTATCTCCTTTCTAACCTCATCTGTCCATGACAGTAGTAAGAAACTGCTCCACCCGCGTCCGGGACTCCTCCGCTGACGTGACCCTCCGGTCGACCAGATCGACGTCGTACAGCATCAGAGGAATACCGCGCTCGCGACAGGCATCCCTTATCAGCCCGTAGGCACCGGTGAACCACTTGCAGCCAGGATTGGCGCCGATGATGATGCAGTCCCCCTTCCATTGCTCCGCCGCGTAGAGCATGTCGTCGAGAAGGATCTCAACCTTGCCACATCCGACCTTCCCCATGGGAGATTGCAGCGCTCTCCGAGCCATTCCCCTCAGCATCCGCTCGGTCGAGGAGGTATCCACCGGCTCCACGCGGAAGTCATCGAAGAGAACGTAGGGGACCGTTGCCCCGAGCTCGTTGATGAAACCCATCAGCGGGTTGTCCCAGAACACCTGGAAGTGGAACCAGATGACCCGCGCCTTCTCCTCGGGTATGGCCGTTTCGCCCTTGGCGACCTTGTCCTTAATCTCGTCGAGCAGAGCCTTCATGCCCGCGGTGCCTTCCGGCGTCCCAAACGACATCATCCCCGCCAGCGTGCCTTGCGACAACGGGCCACTGCGAGGGGCCGGCTTCAGCTTCATCAGTTCCGCCGCCTCAAGCCAGTACTCGACGCAGCGGTTGCTCTCCTCCACAACCTCCTTCAGCCGGTCGTAGTCCATCTTCTTCCCGGTGTGCTCCTCGACGAAGGCAATCATGCCCTTGTACTGGTTGACCCAGTGGTCAAGAGCGCCATCTTCGTCCAGGTCATAGGGTGTATCGCACACGAAGAGGGGAACCCCGGTGAGGGCCGCCGCGGCCTGGCACGTGATGTAGGCATTCTGGCAGGGCATGCCAGCCTGCACGATCGCCGCCGGCTTCGGTATGGTACCCCGCAGTATGCTCCCGATAATGGCCTTGTCAAAAGAGCACAGCTCGGGAGGGATTCCCGCCTCGTGCGCAGCATCCACGCTTCTTATAGCGTGGTCCTGGTCGACCTGTAGCCCCACTATGTCCCATGCCTCACAGCAGAGAGACACCACATCCATGGCGACCATGATCTCGTTGTACGTGGTGAACGGGTGGTATACTATCGGCTTCCCTTCATCAACGGCGTTGATCACCCCCCCGAGCCATCGCGCCAGCAGTCCGGGAGGCGTCGCCCCCTTGATGAGGTCGTACACGCTTCTATGTATCTTCAGATTATCTTCCATCGCTTACCTCCCAATTGTCTCCAAGAAGGCCTGCACCCTGGTCCGCATCTGGCCAACAGCCCCCATCATGTACTCGCGTTCCAGCACCATGTAGGGCGTCGCCATTCTCTCCTTCTTGAGGTCCCACTCCATGATGGCGCCCTCGCCACCCCACGTATCACAGTACTTCATCCGCTGCATGATGACTCCATCGACCTTGTAGTCCTTGACCAGGTTCATGAGGAACTCCTGCCTGCGGGGATAGTCGATCATGCGGGGACAGGAGGGACGCTCGAGATAGCGTTTCGCCAGCGCACGCAGGGGGTCACCATCCTCCTCAACGGGGATCCAGAAATCCCTTACCCCGAAACAGAGGAAATCGGTCACCACCAGCCCGCCCAGGTCTTCGATCGTCTTGATGTAGTCGGGGTCCTCCAGTTCGCCACCGCCGACCAGCAGACGGGCTCTGTATCCAGAGAAACCTTCACGGCCCTTGAGCTCTTCCAGGAGGTCTTTCAACTTCTGGTTGAACTCCTCGGCCGGCATCGCTGTGCCGGCAATCATGATCCCCAGCATCTCGGTGCCGGAGAGAGGCGGCGCATCCGCCTTCCTCAGTTCGTAGAGTCTACCGAGGAGCGTTCGCCTCTCGTTGTAGACCCGGATGCTCTCTCTAAGGGCGTCATCTGTTATCGTCACCTGGAAATGGTCCTCGAGACTGCGCCTGAACCTGCCGAGAACCGAGGTAAGCCACTCCACTGTCTCTTCATCGGACTTCATGGGTATGCTCATGAAGTGCAGATAGAAAGGGGAACGCGGGAAGTCCACCTTGCCAAACTTCCACACGTCGTACAGGCGTCGAACGTGGTCGCAGCTATAGAAGGCAACGAGCCCGTCCAAGAACCCGAACTCACCCCTCATCGCCTGGTCGAGGGAGTGCCGACAAAAGGTGCACATCGTACGATAGGCGTAGACGTCTCCCAAGTCCGAACTAGTGCTCCCAGTGGCCCGCATACGGTACGGGAGCATGCCGGCGGCATGGATTATCTCCACTGGTACATAGGTGCAGTAGGAGCCGATCACCCTGCCACCATTTCCCTTCCACCTCTCGATGTGCAGATTGGAGAGTGTTGCCGCTGACTTCGTCAATTCGTCCAAAGATGCCATGCGTGATTACGTCCCTTAATCCGTGTTCGCGCTCGTGACGCCGGTACTGTAGAGTGCCTCACGTGGGGGCTGATGATGGTCCCATCTATTCATGTTATCATCCTCTACGGCATGCGGTTAAATTAGTAAGCAATAATAAACGATATTAGTCGATAGTATCTGTATTTGGACGGAAAGACCAGCGTCGCGACACTGCGTCCCTCCCCAAAATCGTCGACCCCTGGCTCCGGCTGTGCTATACTCCGAACGGGGTGGACAGCAAAGTCGGGCTCGCGGTCGAGGTTCTCAGGAGGGGTGGAGTCGTCGCTTTGCCCACGGACACCGTCTACGGGCTGGGAGCAAACCCATTCGACGACGCGGCCGTGACGAGAGTGTATGAGATCAAGAGCCGACCTCATCACCTTGCCCTGCCACTGCTCCTTGGCAGCATCTCACAACTGGAAGTGGTAGCGAGCGATGTGCCGCAACTCGCATGGTCTCTCGCCGAGCGCTTCCTTCCCGGAGGGCTCACGCTAATCCTCCACAAGTCCGCCTCAGTGCCAGCCGTCGTCAGTGGCGGTGGCGACACCGTCGCCATACGTGTACCCAACCATCCTGTCCCCATTGCCGTAATCGAAGAGTTGCGAGGACCCATTACCGGGACCAGTGCTAACCTCAGTGGCAGGCGCAGCCCGGTGACTGCCCAGGAGGTCCGCAACCAGCTTGGAGAAACAGTAGACCTGATAATCGATGGCGGAAGGTGCCCGCACGGCGTGGACTCGACGGTGATTGACTTCAGCGGAGAGAAACCGAGAATAGTACGAGAAGGGGCGGTGAGCCGCGACGAGGTCGAACGCGTCTGCGGCGAGCACATCTTCTAGAAGGGGGGCAACATGCGGATTGCCATAGGCTGTGACCATAGAGGAATTGTCCTCAAGAAGGCCGTCATCGAGTACCTCTCGGAAAGAGGAGACGATTGCGAGGACTTCGGCTGTCACGGCACAGAATCGGTTGACTACCCCGACTACGCTCGGGCCGTGGCCCGCGCCGTGGCTGAAGGTCACTTCGAACATGGTATCCTCATCTGTGCCACCGGTATCGGCATGAGCATAGTCGCCAACAAGGTGCCTGGTGCGTATGCCGCCCTCTGCCATGACGTCTTCAGTGCCCGGCGGAGCCGTGAACACAACAATGCCAATGTCCTTTGCCTTGGAGCGCTGGTTCTGGGAGAGGGACTGGCTCTGGAGATAGTCGAAGCGCACCTTGCCGCCGAATTCGAGGGGGGGCGTCACGCGCAGCGCTTCGATAAGGTGAAAGCTCTCGAGCGATTGTAGCTTCCTTGACAATGTGTTTCTCAGATTGCTAACATGAAGTTGCTTTCCGAAACGAGAAAGTAGTATGGTCAAGCTACTAGATTGCATCGATGAGCCCACCGACCTGAAGAGACTGACCCTCGCCGAGCTGGAGCAGCTCGCCGTCGAGATTCGACAGGAGATTATCGCCACGGTGACCGCGAACGGTGGGCATCTCGCCTCCAACCTGGGAGTTGTAGAACTAACCATCGCCCTCCATCGGTCGTTTGACAGCCCGCGCGACAAGATCATATGGGACGTAGGCCATCAGACCTATGCCCACAAGTTGCTCACCGGACGTAGAGATGACTTCGCTACGATTCGCACGCACGGAGGCATCAGCGGGTTTGCCGAGCCAGGCGAGAGCCCTCATGACCACTTCGGCACCGGCCACGCGTCGACATCTGTATCCGCCGCCGTGGGCATGGCCACTGCGCGGGATATGTCGGGGGAGGGCTACAATGTGGTCGCTGTCATCGGCGATGCGGCGCTGGCTGGTGGCATGGCTTTCGAGGCCGTCAACCATGCGGGGCACCTAGGTACCAGGATGATCGTCGTGCTAAACGACAACGGAATGGCGATCTCACCGAGCGTCGGAGCCCTGGCGAGAGTAATCTACCGGCTCAGGCTCGACCGGCGCTACCACCGCGCCAAGAAAGAGACGTCCCACATTCTGGCCAGGCTCCCCGCCGGTAACAGGGCGTGGCAGCTCTGGAAGCGTGTTGAGAAGGGGTTGAAGGGTTTCATCATCCCAGCCATGTTCTGGGAGGAGTTGGGCTTCACCTACGTCGGGCCAATCGACGGTCATAGCATTGCTGACATGGCGGCAGTGCTGTCGCAAGTCAAGAAGCATCCCAATGGCCCCACTCTCGTCCATGTCGTGACCCGCAAAGGGAAGGGGCACCGCCCGGCGGAGACCGATGCCGCTGGGTTTCACGGCGTCTCTCCGAGCCGCAGCCACAGCCACCACCCTCCTTCATACAGCGAGGTGTTCGGTAGGACCCTGCTGCGCCTCGCCCGGGAGAACCCCAGAATAGTCGCTGTCACCGCGGCCATGCCCGAGGGGACTGGTCTGAGCATCATGGCCCAGGAGCTCCCCGGCAGGGTCTTCGATGTGGGTATCTGCGAGCAGCACGCCGTCACCTTCGCCGCGGGGCTCGCCACGCAAGGGTACATTCCAGTCGTTGCCATCTACTCGACCTTCTTGCAGCGTGCCGTCGACCAGGTTATACATGATGTCTGTCTTCAAAACCTGCCCGTCGTGCTGGCCATTGACCGTGGGGGCATCGTCGGCGAGGACGGCAAGACGCACCAGGGCACCTTCGACCTCTCGTACCTGGGTTTTGTGCCGAATATGGTGCTTGCCTGCCCCAAGGATGAGAACGAACTCCAGCACCTGCTTTTCACTGCCCTCGAAGCGAGGTGTCCTTTCGCACTTCGTTACCCCAGAGGACATGGTCTGGGTGTCCCGATTGACGAGAGTCTCCAGGAACTGCCGCTCGGCAAAGCGGAGGTACTCAGAAACGGGGATGACCTGGCGGTTGCAGCCGTGGGTGCCGCTGTTGGCCCGGCGATGGACGCGGCAGAGAGACTGTCACGAGACGGCGTGGAGTGTACTGTGGTGAACGCCCGCTTCGTGAAGCCTGTGGACCGTGACCTCATTCTCGAAGTGGCCAACCGAACAGGACGTGTGGTCACCGTCGAAGAGAACGCCCTGCGAGGCGGATTCGGAAGCGCTGTGCTGGAGGCAATCCAGGATGCTCATCTGCCCGAGGTTCGGGTCGAGCGAATCGGATTGCCCGACATTTTTGTGGAGCATGGCTCCCAGGAGGCGCTCCGGGCCAAATACGGACTCGACGCTGAAGGAATCGTCAAACGTGTATTGCAGTCCTTCCCGGTGTTCACGCCTCCTGCTGAGGCAAGAACCGGGATACGACATGGGAGCCGGGGACTCAGTGAGTGACCGAGTCTAGTTTGCTGTAGGAAATGTCAGGTGAGCAACCGTTGACCGCCTGATATTTTTGTTAACGCAAGGTTGAGGAGCGTGCGAAGCGAATGGACAAGAAAACCGTCAGAGATGTCGACGTCAGAGGCAAGAGGGTCTTGGTGAGAGTTGACTTGAATGTTCCTCTCGACGAGAAGGGCACCGTCATCGATGACACCCGAATCAGGGCGGTATTCCCCACCGTCAACTACCTCGTCGAGAACAAGGCTCGTGTGATCCTCTGTTCTCATCTCGGCCGTCCTGAGGGAAAGGTGGTCCCTGAACTCAGCCTTGCGCCTGTAGCCAAGCGGCTTTCGGAACTTCTTGGCTCGCAGGTGGACCTGGCCCCCGACTGCGTGGGAGCCGATGTCGAGAAGGCGGTCGCCAAGCTCAAGAAGGGCAGCGTGCTTCTGCTGGAGAACCTTCGCTTCCACATTGAGGAGGAAGCGAACGACTCCAAGTTTGCCTGGGCACTGGCTCAGCTGGCGGACATCCACGTCAACGACGCGTTCGGCACGGCGCACAGGACGCACGCGTCAAATGTAGGTGTTGCGGAGTACCTTCCCAGCGTCGCGGGGCTGCTGATGGAGAGGGAGATCGACATGCTGAGCGAGGCTCTTGACCATCCGGCACGCCCGCTCACGGCCATCGTCGGTGGAGCCAAGATACGTGACAAGATCGGCGTCATCGAGAACATACTCAGCAAGGTCGACTCTATGCTCGTCGGTGGTGGCATGGTCTCCACATTCCTCAAGGCTTTGAAGTACGATGTCGGCGAGTCATCAGTCGAAGTAAACAAAGTCGACCTGGCGCAGTGGATAATCGAGAAGGCCAAGGAGAAGGGGGTGCACCTGGTACTGCCCACCGATGTGGTAGTGGCCAGTACGTTCGCCGCCAACGCGCCAATGAAGGTAGTACCGGTGAGTGAGGTGCCGGCAACGTGGTATGTCATGGACATCGGGCCGCAGACCATCGAGCTGTTCGAAGCGAAGCTCCGCAAGAGCAAGACGATTATCTGGAACGGGCCGGTCGGCGTGTTCGAGTTCCCCAAGTTCGCCAAGGGCACTGAGGCCATCGCAAGGGTGCTGGTGGGCCTCGACGCCATCACCGTGATTGGAGGCGGCTCGACGGCTGAGGCTGTGGTAGAGCTGGGCCTGGTCGACAAGATGACCCATGTTTCAACCGGCGGTGGCGCCTCATTGAGGTTCCTCGAAGGTAGACCGCTGCCCGGCGTAGCCGTGCTTCAGGACAAGGATACCTGATGATCGCGTTTGAGCAGATCGCTGCGATCGCGAAATCGACTCCTACCAGAATCGTGCTGCTGGTTCTCGACGGATTGGGCGGTCTGCCACACCCCGAGACGGGGAAGACCGAACTGGAGACGGCCAGCACCCCCAATCTGGACCGGCTGGCGAGAGAAGGGGTATGCGGGCTGGTGCATACAGTCAGTCCCGGCATCACGCCGGGAAGCGCGCCGGGCCACCTGGGGCTCTTTGGCTACGATCCGCTCAGGTTCACAGTGGGCCGAGGCGCCCTCGAGGCCCTCGGCGTGGACTTCGACCTGAGAACGGGTGACGTAGCAGCCCGCGGCAACTTCTGCACCACAGACCATCGCGGCATTGTCACCGACCGACGGGCCGGGCGTATTTCCAGCGAGGTGTGCGCCGCACTGTGCCAAATGCTGGACGGCATGACCATCGACGGCGTAGCGGTCATCGTGGCACCAGTGCGTGAACACCGCTTCCTGGTGGTCTTTCGAGGCGAGGGGCTGGCCAGCGAAGTGACCGACTCCGACCCGCAACGAGAGGGCATTCCCCCCAAGCCAATCACCCCGCTGACGCCAACAGCCGAGAAGACCGCCCACATCGCAGCCGAGTTCGTCGAGCGTGCAAGGGGCATTCTCGCCGAGCGCCACCCGGCCAACATGGTGCTGCTCCGCGGCTTCGCGTGCTGTCCCAGTTTCCCGTCAATGAACGATGTATTCCATCTTAAGCCAGCAGCTATAGCCTCCTATCCCATGTACCGCGGCTTGGCCAAGACCGTCGGCATGGATGTCCTGCCAACAGGTTTGAGCTTCGCGAAGGAGTTGTCCACGCTCGAGCGCAGCTACGATAGCTACGACTTCTTCTTCGTGCATGTGAAGGGGACTGACTCAGCGGGCGAAGACGGCGACTTCCACCGCAAGGTGGAAGTCATCGAAGAAGTCGATCAGCAACTGCCAGCCCTCACCAAGCTCGGACCCGATGTCACGATTGTCACCGCCGACCATTCCACCCCGGCGGTATTGCGGGGCCACAGTTGGCATCCCGTCCCCTTCTTGCTACACTCAAAGTGGTGCCGGAGGGACGACGTGACACATTTCTCCGAGATGGCGTGTGCCCGGGGGGCGCTGGGAAGGTTCCCAGCGGTTGACATAATGCCGCTCGCCCTGGCAAACGCCCAGAAACTGGACAAGTATGGTGCGTAGGATACGGATATGAGAACACCCTTCGTTGCTGGCAATTGGAAGATGAACACCACGGTGGCCGAGGCGACCGCACTTGTAAGGGAGATGAAGGACGAACTCGACCGGACTGACGGAGTGGACAAGGTGCTCTGTCCACCTTTCGTGTCCCTGGCGGCAGTGAGAGACCTTCTCGAAGGCTCGACTGTGGGACTGGGCGCCCAGAACATGTACTTCGAAGAGAAGGGCGCATTCACCGGTGAGGTATCTCCAGCCATGGTGGCGGAGCTGTGCCAGTTCGTCATTCTCGGTCACTCGGAGCGGCGACACCTGTTCGGCGAGACCGACGACTACGTGAACAGGAAGGTCCGTGCAGCGTTGCAGTTCGGGCTTACTCCAATCCTCTGCGTCGGCGAGACCCTCGACGAGCGTGAAGCGAGAAGGACGCAGGAGGTGGTGACCCGGCAGATCACGGGCGGGCTTCAAGGTGTCGATTCGTCGCACGGATTCGTCGTTGCCTACGAGCCCGTGTGGGCCATCGGAACGGGCAGAGCCGCCAACGGCCCGGACGCCAATCTCACCGTGGCGGTGATAAGGAATACACTGGCCCAGCTTATGGGAGAGCAAGCGGCAATGGGGATCAGGATTCTCTACGGGGGGAGCGTGACTGCCGATAACGTCGCCGAGTTTGTCATGCAGGCCGAGATCGATGGAGCACTTGTGGGCGGTGCAAGCCTGAAGGCAGACCAGTTCGTGGCTATTGTCCAGCAGTCAGCAGCTATTGGGAGATGAGCCGTCTTGTCGCCATCGTGGGCCCGACCGCCGTCGGCAAGAGCGCCCTGGCCATGCGCCTGGCACAGCTCTTCGACGCGGAGATAGTCGGGGCGGACAGCCGCCATGTCTACCGATACGTGAACATAGGGACGGCCAAGCCGACCCTGGAGGAGCGCTCTCTCATTCCCCATCACCTCATCGACATCGTCGACCCGGATGAGGATTTCAGCCTGGCCCAATACCAGCACATGGCGTATGAGGCAATAGACGACATCCACGACCGCAGGAAGCTGCCGCTGTTGACGGGAGGCAGCGGGCTGTATGTCCGCTCGGTGGTCGGCGGCTTCAGGATCCCTCAGGTTCCGCCGGACGCAGGACTGAGGCAGGGCCTTGAAGCGAAGGCAGAATGCGAGGGCCACTTGGCCCTCCACGCCGAGCTGGAGCAGGTGGACCCTGAAGCAGCCGCGCGCATCGACCCGAGGAACGTGAGGAGGGTAATCAGAGCCCTGGAGGTCTACCACACGAGCGGCCTGCGCTTCTCAGAGTTGCAGAGGCGGGAGTCACGCTATGAGACGCTGACAATAGGCCTCACTACCACGCGGGAGGACCTGTATCGGAGAATCGACAAGCGTGTGGATGCCATGATGCACCAAGGCCTGGTCGAGGAGATGCGAGAGCTGCTCGACCGCGGTTACTCGCCCGACCTCCCGGCTCTGTCAGGGCTGGGCTACAAGCAGATAGCGACGTATCTCCAGGGCGGGGGCGCGGTCGCACTTGACGACGTGGTACAGTATATCAAGCATGAGACACACCGCTTCGCCCGCCACCAGTACGCGTGGTTCCGCCTCAATGACAAGAGGATCAACTGGTTTGACGTACGGAATGGCTCAGCAGGGGCGGTTGAGGACACGGTCCACCGTTTCCTGCAACACGCTGTAGAGGCCCAGGGGACAGGACGGACATGATATTCGCCAAGATGCAGGCAACGGGCAACGATTTCGTGATTGTCGAGGCCGACGCCGACCGGGACTGGCACCTGCTGGCCAGGGCAATGTGCGACCGGCATTTCGGCGTCGGCGCGGATGGACTCATAGTCGTCGCCCCCTCAGACGTGGCGGAAGTCGGCATGCGCTTCTTCAACCCCGATGGCTCGGAGGCAGCGGCCTGTGGCAACGGGCTCAGATGTGTGACGAGATATGCCATCGACAGGGGGGCACGCGGCTCCGAGTTGCGGGTGCAGACCCGTGGCGGCATCAGAACGGTACATGCCGGTCCCTCTCTCATCCAGGTGAGCATGGGGATGCCTGCCTTCAAGGCAAGCGAGATCCCGATGACGGTGGACAGCAGACTTGACATAATACTAGCCCATGCGGTCGCCGTCGGCGGCCTGAGTCTCAAACTCACCTGCCTGTCGATGAGCAATCCACATGCAGTCCATTTCCTGGACGGGGCCGTGTCGGAGTTCCCCTTGCTGGCGATCGGCCCCCAGGTCGAGAATCACCCGCTCTTTCCGGAGAGGGTGAACTTCGAGGTAGCGAACGTCCTTGACCGGGGGAGGATCGCCGTGAGGGTATGGGAGCGCGGGGCAGGGGAGACCCTGTCGTGCGGCAGCGGGGCGTGCGCCGTGGCCGTGGCGGCGCGCCTCCACGACTATGTGGACAGCAACGCTGTCGATGTCCTGCTACCAGGCGGGACGCTCACCGTCGACTGGGACGGCGAGGGAGAGGTGAGGCTCAGCGGGCCTGCTGAGCTTGTGTTCACGGGAGAATGGCCTGACCAATGATGGACGCATCACGTCATGGCTACAAATAACAGCTTGGAGGTTTTCTGGTATGACTGAATCGGGAAAGAATCTGGCAGGGGCCAACCTGGTTAGCGCGGATTTCCGGGGAGAGATGCTCTGTGATGCCGACCTCTCCGGCGCTACCCTTGTTCAAGCCGACCTGCTGAACTGCGACCTGAGCGGGGCCAACCTGAAAGGCGCAAACATGACCGGGGCGGACATGACCGATGCCGACCTTTCCAATGCCTGCCTGGTCGATGCGAACTTGACCAGAACGAGACTCAGGGGCACCATGTTCAACGGGGCCGACCTCACGGGTGCTATCCTGGCCCAGACTGATCTTCAAGATGCCGACTTCCGTGGGGCGAAAATCGACCCGGAGAAGCTGGACATCTCGGGGGCACGCGCATGGGAACAGGCGAAGTGGGACGCGCCGGTCCTCGAGAAGCTGAAAGCGAAGCACGGGTAGAAGCAGCGCGACCGCGCCAAGCAAGGAAGGGGCAAAGGAGCGAGGCTGCTGGACTGTACACCGCGTTCGCCTCAGCCTCACTAACTGCCAGAGGAAACGCGAGCGGGAAGGCCGCTGGCCATTGAACAAAGATTGGGTCTGAGGAATGCGAACAGCACGACGCATTGAAAGTCTACCGCCTTACCTTTTCGTCGAGATCTCCAGGAAGATCGCCGAGAAGCGGGCCCGTGGAGAGGACGTCATCAGCCTGGCAATAGGCGACCCGGACATCCCCACACCACGTCATGTCGTGGAGCGCCTTTGCCAGGCGGCACGGCAGCCGGAGAACCATCGCTACCCGGAATCTGAGGGGCTTCCGGAGTTCCGACGCGCCATTGCCAGCTGGTACCAGTCCCGCTTCGGAGTGGCGCTCGACCCCGACGCCGAGGTCCTGCCGCTCATAGGGGCCAAGGACGGAGTGGGTCACGTAGCTCTGTGCTTCGTCGACCCGGGCGATGTGGCGCTGGTGCCCGACCCGGCATACCCGGTCTACTCGGTTGGCACCATGTTCGCCGGAGGCTCATGCTACTACCTGCCGCTCCTCGAGGAGAACGGTTTCCTCCCGGACCTGGAGGCCATCCCTCCGGACATGGCGAAGAGGTCAAAGGTCCTGTGGCTGAACTACCCCAACAACCCAACGGGGGCCACGGCCGGAGCCGAGTTCTTCGAGAGAGTCGTCGCCTTCGCGAAGAGATATGACATCGCGGTCTGCCATGACGGCCCGTACACCGAGGTAGCCTTCGATGGCTATGAGCCGCTGAGCTTCATGCAGATACCGGCAGCCAGAGACGTGGGAGTGGAGTTTCACTCCCTCTCGAAGACCTACAACATGACCGGCTGGCGAGTGGGCATGGTGGTGGGAAACGCCACGGCGGTGGACGCTCTCAGGAGGGTGAAATCCAACCTGGATTCGGGGATCCCTCAGGCGATTCAGCGTGCCGCCATCGAGGCGCTCACCGGACCGCAGGACTGCATCGCCGAGCACAACGCCATCTACCAGCGCCGGCGCGACTTGCTTCTGCAAACGCTCGGCGAGATGGGTCTGACCGCTAGGCCACCTCAAGCGTGCCTCTACATCTGGGCCAGGGTGCCCGATGGCTACACGTCGATAGCGTACGCCACGGCTCTGCTGGACGAGGTCGGCGTGGTCGTCACTCCTGGAATCGGGTATGGAAAGTGCGGCGAGGGCTACATACGCATCTCCCTCACCGTGCCTGACCACCGCCTCGACGAGGCCGCGACCCGGCTCAAGGCGTGGCACAAGCGCAGAACGCCGTGACGCGAGGGGAGAAGCCATCGCCAGGAACACCATACCCACCAAGCCCCCCAGGGAGAGAGCCCTACTTGTAGGCGTGGAGGTCAAGGGCCGAAGGGGCTCATGGGCCATAGAGGACTCCATTGAAGAGCTCGCGCTGCTGACCGATACCGCAGGAGCCGACGTCGCCGGGGCAGTCGTCCAGCGCCTGCACAACCCCAATCCGGCGTACTACGTCGGCAAGGGCAAGCTGGACGAGCTCGCCAGGGCCAGGGATGAGCTGGGGCATGACCTCATCATCTTCGATGATGAGCTGTCACCGACCCAGCAGAGGAACCTGGAGAACGCACTGGGCGTCAAGATAATCGACCGCACTGCTCTCATCCTGGACATCTTCTCCAGGCGTGCCCAGACCCACGAGGGGCGTCTTCAGGTTGAACTGGCACAACACGAGTACCTGCTGCCGCGTCTCGCCGGACAGTGGAGCCACCTCGAGCGTCTCGGCGGAGGTATCGGTACGAGAGGGCCAGGGGAAAAGCAAATCGAGACCGACCGCCGCCTCGTACGCCAGCGGATCCACCGGCTCAAGCACGACATTGAGGGGGTCAGGAAACACCGCGCGCTGTATCGCCGCCAGAGGGCCAAACAGGGCATCCCCGTCATAGCCGTTATCGGCTATACCAACGCCGGCAAGAGCACCCTGTTCAACGCCCTCACCGACGCCGCTATGCTCGTCGAGGACAAGCTCTTCGCCACCCTTGACCCGACCACCAGACGACTCCTCCTGCCCAGTACCCGGGAGGTGCTCCTCACCGATACCGTCGGCTTCATCCAGAAACTCCCCACCTCAGTGGTCGCCGCCTTCAGAGCCACCCTCGAGGAGCTGGACGAGGCAGCCCTCTTTCTTCATACAATTGACATAACTCACAGGAACGCAACAGAACAGGCTGATGCCGTGCAACACCTCCTCACCGACCTCTCCCTCGAAGCCAAGCCCACCATCACCGTCCTCAACAAGGCCGACGTTCTTGTCTCCGAGGAACAAGACCTCGCCAGCTTCACCACCGACGCCGTTCACATCCCCCAGGATGCGGTCCTGGTGTCCGCCGCCCGACACTGGGGTCTTGACGGACTGGTACGAAGAATCGACGGAGTACTGGATTCTGCGTGGAAGTGGTTCGCACAATAACCGTTATGTCACATCTCCTGACCCCTACTCCACAATGCTTGACATAAGACAGCTTGCGAAACTTCCCCAACCCGCCATGGTTGTAGTATAGTGTCTCATCACAGGGAAGGCACAGGGAGGTTGCTGACATGGACCGCAGAGGAAGGCTTTTCCCCTCACTTCTGGTGCTGCTGGCCATTGTGCTGGCCTTCGCCGTAGGGTTCGTCTTCGCGCAGTCGACCTCCCAACCCACCACCGGACTCCCCGGCGAGTTCGCCCGCCTGGGCGAGGTGTGGCAGTATCTGGACAGGTATTATGTCAATCAGACCGCCCTTGACCCCGAGGAACTCAGCCAGGCGGCGATAGAGGGTCTGCTCGATGCCCTCGACGACCCGTACACGTCCTACATCGACGCCGAGCTGTATGAACTGGAGTGGAGCGCCTTCGAGGGCTCCTTCGAAGGAATAGGGGCAGTCGTGACCATGGACGATGGGCAACTCACCGTCGTCTCCCCTATCGCCGGCGGCCCGGCCGAGGAGCAAGGGGTCCGGACTGGCGACTGGATAGTCGAGATCGACGGCGAGCCTACCGAGGGGATGGGCCTGGCCGAGGCGGTCTTGAAGATACGGGGCGCCCAAGGGACCACGGTGTCGCTCCTCATCATTCACCTCGGCGAGATTACGCCGGTCGCAATCGACATCGTGCGGGAGGAGATCACGCTCGACAGCGTCCACCTCGACATGCTGGCCGGTGACATCGCCCACATTCAAATCACCCATTTCTCCGAACGCACCGACAAGGAAATGGTGGTTGTCCTCAACGAGGCGCTCGACGACGGCGCGAGAGCCATCGTCCTGGACCTGCGAAACAACCCCGGCGGTTACCTCTCCGTGGTGGTGAATGTGGCGGACGAATTCCTCGACGGCGGCACAGTCCTGTACCAGCGTGACACCGAGGGGGCACTCGACGAGTCAAAGGCGAGCCCCGGCGGCCTGGCCACGGACCTGCCGATAGTGGTCCTGGTCAACGAGAGCAGCGCTAGCGGCAGCGAGGTGCTCGCCGGAGCCCTGCAAGACCGCGGGCGTGCTCCACTCGTCGGCACGACAACCTACGGCAAGGGCAGCGTAAACGTCATGATCGAACTCAGCGACGGCTCGGCCATCTACGTCACCGTCGCTCACTGGCTCACCCCCAACGGCAACCTCATTGAGGGACAGGGCCTGACCCCCGACTTCGAGGTTGAGCTCAGCGCCGATGATATAGCCAACGACCGTGACCCCCAGCTCGATTTCGCCCTGGAGCATGTCTCATCTGAGCTGTGATGTGGCCCAAACGAGCCCTGGCCGCTGACTGGCGTGCTGTGGGTCCCCCATCGCCATCCCGCCCCGCGAGACTGCGGCGTGGCCATTGACGCCGAACGTTGCAGGTGTCAATTGAAACGACTAGGGCCAAATGTGATAGAATAGGGTGTGAAGGCAACAAAGACCGTCGCTCTCAATCGAAAGGCGCGTCACGACTATCACATCCTTGATAGTGTCGAGGCAGGGATTGTGCTCACCGGGACTGAGGTCAAGTCCATTCGCGCCGGAAGAGCGAACATAGGTGACGGCTACGTCCGTCCCGAGGGCGGCGAGTTGTGGCTCCTCAACACGCACATCGCCCGCTTCGAGGGTGGCAACCGCTACAACCACGAGCCGACACGGCCCCGGAAGCTCCTGCTTCACCGCCGACAGATCAACGACCTCTCGGCCAAAGTGATGCAGAGGGGCTATACTATAGTGCCATTGAAGCTGTACTTTAAGAAGGGAAACGCCAAGGTCGAACTGGGCCTGGCCAGGGGGAAGAAGCTCTACGACAAGCGCCAGTCCATCGCGCAGCGCGAGACGGAGCGCCAGATGGAGCGCGCCCTCAAGCTGGCCAAGAGCTACACACGGTAGGCGTAGCTTCGACCGTTGGCCACTATGTGAGTTGCTGGCGCCAGTTATGTCAAGACAACCGAATGGGGACGAGTGGTTTCGACAGGGGAGGAGCGTCCCAGGATTGCAGGCCGAGGTGCCGCCGCCTCGAAAAACAGGTGGCAAAAAAGTAACTGGCGAATACGTCTACGCGAGCTAAGCGTCGACACGTTCCTCCGTCCCCCTCGATGGATGGGGTGAACGCCGAGTAGTCGAGGTGCGGTGGCCCTGATGTCGATAGGGGTTGCCAAAGACTGTATCGACTAGGCTCAGCCGGACTCGGTCGGCAGAGGTCGGTTGGGCGAGAGCAAAGAGCCGACTAAGCCTGTAGGATATCCTGAGCAGCCCTCTTCTGGACGGGGAGTTCAACTCTCCCCCGTCTCCACCAAGAATGCACAAACGCTAGCCGCAGGAGGCTAGCGTTTCTTTGTCCGAACGGGATCTCGGTCAACTGAACCCCAGGGACTCCCTGTCCCTTTGAATGAACTCCGTATTATCCCCGTGCTGGTGAGAGGGAACGCAAGTCTGTCACCTTCAAATAGGGCATAGGCGGTGGTCAGACTATTGACACTGGGGACACAAATGGCTATCGTTCATGGCCTATCTGCAAGTTGGGCTGCAACAAACACAAACCTGTCGTGTCAAACGCCGTTCAGATAAGGCTGAAAGGAGGTAGTG
>JAXHUA010000105.1:0-25609 GCA_034189695.1 Chloroflexota bacterium
CACGTAGCGAGGGACCATGAAGTAGGCCATGTTTCCCGCACAGTGGCGGACGAGGTCTTCGACATCGAGTTGCATCCCCTCTCTGGGTTTGACCCAGACCATGACCTCATCCTCGCCCAGCTCTGAGGGGACTCCGAAGGCGGCGCAGTCCTCGACGGCGGGATGCTTCTGCACCACAGTCTCCACCTCGAAGGAGGAGATGTTCTCCCCGCGACGGCGCATGAAGTCCGCCTTGCGGTCGACGAAGTAGAGATTGCTCTCCTCGTCGGCATAGAACAAATCGCCGCTGTGGTGCCAGCCGCCGGCGACCTTCGTGGCCGAAGCCTCCGGGTCTTTATAGTACTCGACTGCGCTCGTCCGTTCCGGGACCATGGTCACATACTCACCAATCTGTCCCTGAGAGACCTCGTTCCCGTCGTCGCCGACCAGCTTCCACTCGATGTTGCCCAGTGGCTTACCGACCGAGCCCACCGGAGCGTTGCCGAGGTTCATGATGAGCCCGCCGCCGTCGACGGCGCCGTACGCCTCCCATATCTTGACGTTGAACCTCTTTTCGAAAGGCTCCCACAGGCTGGTGGGGCATGCCGCTGAGATCACCAGTCGCACCGGGTTGTCCGCGTCGTCCGGTCTCTCCGGCTGCTTCATGAGTATGGGTATCATGGCCCCCAGGGCGTTGAACTGCGTGCATCCATGCCGCCTGATCGAGTCCCAGAAGCGCGACGCCGAGAACTTCCTGTCCAGCGCGAGGGGCACCCCCATGCACATGGCCCAGCCTGCGGTCAGGATCAGGGCGTTGGCATGGAAGAGTGGGAGGGGCGTATAGAGCACGTCATCGGGCCTGACCAGGACCGAGGAGAGCGTCATGAACCCCCTTACGTTGCCTGACCTGTTCCGGTTCACCACCCCCTTGGGGAAGCCGGTGGTCCCCGAGGTGTAGATGAGGTAGGCGATGGCGTCAGCCTGCATCACGTGGTTGGGTCTGTCCGATGGGGCGTCGAACAGCTCCTCGATGTCGTGGGTCCCCGAAGGCGGAGGTGCATCGGTGGTGCGACGGACGAAAACCTTCTCGATGGCACCCACCGGGCTGCCCAGCTCGGCGAACTGAGGGTAGAGGACGTCGTCGACCACCAGGTACCTGACGTCCGAGTTGGTGAGCACGTGCCGCAGCCCCTGACCCCTCAGGCTGACATTCACCGGCACGCTGTAGAAACCCCCACGGGGCATACCGTGAAATATGAACAGGTACTCGGGGCAGTTGCCCATCAATATGGCGACGCCCTCGCCCGGCCTGCCGCCCTGCCTGGCCAGACCGTTGGCGGCGCGGCAGGTGGCACGGTCGAACTCGGCGAAGCTCACGGCGCGGTCTTCGTACAGGATGTACGGCTTGTCGCCGTGGACCCTGGCCTGGTGCTCGATGAGGTCAGCCCAATAGGTCAAAGTCGGCTCTTCAGTCATTGTGGGACCTCCTCCGAGGCGGGGCTCCAGGCGCCGCGCGGCCATCACGTTGCAGTGCCCTCCGCCCTCGTGACAGCGGGCACCTCCGGCGTTCCGGCTAGGCCTTGAGGATGGTGACCGACAGCGCGCCCTGAGCGCCTCCGACAATGCCGCCCTGGTTGTGCGCCAGTCCCACCTTTGCCCCCTCGACCTGTCTCTGCCCGGCCTGGCCGGTGAGGTGCCAGTAGACCTCCATGGCCTGGCGTATGCCGGTGGCCCCGACCGGGTGGCCCTGCGATTCGAGCCCGCCGGAGACGTTCACCGGCTGCTTGCCGCCGAGCGTGGTATGGCCGGCTTCGGCAAAGGGGCCCCCCTGGCCCACGGGACAGAACATCAGCTCCTCGGTGGCTATGATCTCGCCGGCGGCTGTGGCGTCGTGCACTTCGGCCAGGTCGATGTCGTCGGGGCCCACCCCGGCCTTCTCGTACGCTTTGCGCGCCAGTCTCGTCATGGTGGGCTCCTGGCCTTCTCTGTAGTCCTCGCCGCTGCCCAGCACGCAGGCGGCCACCTCCACCGCGTGGCGGGCGCCGATTTGCCTGGCAAAGGCCTCGCTGCACACTATGGCCGCCGCGGCCCCGTCGCCTATCGGCGAGCACATGGGGCGGGTGAGCGGCCACGCCACCTCGGGGGCGGCCAGCACCTCCTCAACGGTGAAGGTCGTCTGGTACTGGGCGAGAGGGTTCATGGATGAGTGGTAGTGGTTCTTGGACGAGACGACAGCGAGCTGTCTCTGTGTGGTGCCGTACCTCTCCATGTGGTGTCGCGCCATGACTGCATACGCGTCCATGAATATCGTCCGCTGACCCGACTTCTGTTTGCCTGACTCGCCCTTGGCCGCGAGGTCCTTGGCGACCTTGTCCTCCATCTTCTTGAAGGCCTCCATCATCTGGGGCAACGTCTCGACATCCATGGCCGCGAGGAAGGCCTTGAGCACGATACTGCGGTCTTCGAAGAACATCTTCTCCATGCCCAGGACCAGCGCGACGTCAATCTCGCCCAGCGCCACCATGGCCCACGCGCCGTTGAGCGCGGTGGCCGAGGCTGCGCAGGCGTTCTCGACGTTGACCACGGGAATGCCGCCGATGCCGAGAGGCCGCAGGACCACCTGGCCGCGGATCGACTCCTGACCGTCCAGGACCCCCTGGGCGGCATTGCCCACCCAGGCTCCCTGGACTTGCTCCCTGGTGAGGCCCGCATCCGCAATGGCGCCAAGCACGGCCTCCGCAGCCAGGGACTTCATGTTGCGGTCCAAGTGCTTGCCGAACTTGGTTACCGCACCGCCGATAATTACTACCTTGTTCGTTTCTGTCCCTCCCTGTAGACTACCTGTTCTCCTCGAACCGATATACGTTCGGCCTGTCCGGGTCGAACTCCTCCCGAAGCAACCGGTCGAGGTTCTTCTGCGAAGCACTCTTGGGTATCTCGTCAACCACCTGAATGAACGATGGGACGCTGTTGCGCTCCAGGCCCGCCAGGCAGGCGTCGAAGACCCCCTTGATGTCCGGCGTCGCGCCCGGCACGGGAACGACCGCGGCCACCAGGTCGCTCTCTCCCGGCGACCCTGACGCGGCAGGGATTCCGTACACGCAGACGTCAGTGACGCCGGGGTGCCTGGCTATCACCACTTCGACGTACTCCGGCAGGATGAAATCCCCCTGCCGCCGCAGGCCGCCGCCCTTGCGATAGTCGAAGTAGAGCCACCCTTCCTCGTCGCGGTGCACCGTGTCCCCGCTGCGGAGCCAGCCGCCACGGGTCTTGGCCTCGGACGCCTTCTTGTCCCCGTGGTACTCCACCTCGGTCTTGCCGGTGGCCATGCGCGACACCAGTTCACCGAGCTCGTGGGGCTCGCACTCCGTGTCGTCCTCGCGCAGCACCTTCATCTCGATGAGGCCCTGCAGCGGTTTGCCGAAGGAGCCGACGGGCCCGACGCCCGGCGGGTTATGGGCGAAGCCGCCCTCAACCGCGGCGTACCACTCGTGTATTCTCACGTTGAAGCGCTTCTCGAATGCCTCCCATATCGGGATGGGCGTACCGGCGCTGATGACGGTGTTCACCGGATTGTCGGCATCGTCGGGGCGTTCCGGCTCGGAGTAGATGCCCATCATCATGCCCCCGAGCAGCGAGAACGTGGTGCAGCCGTGTGCACGGCAGATATCCCAGATGCGGCTCTTGGTGAACCTCCGGCTTATCACCGCCGGAATGCTGAGTTCCAGGGCCGGCGTCAGCGTCACCGCGTGGGCGTTGCCATGAGTGAGAGACAACCCGGTGTAGAGCCTGTCCTCCGGCTTGTACTGCCACACCCCCTGGGCCAGCATGGCGTATGCCGGCACGCGGTTGTTGCGCTGCTTGACCCCTTTGGGCTCACCGGTAGTGCCGGAGGTGTATATGATCATGAAGTGGTCGTTCACGGAGTGGGGGCCGGCGGGAAACCCCGGCGCCTCGGGCCCGGCGAGGATATCCTTCAGGTTGGGGTACCTGGAAGAGACGGGTACGCCGAAGTCGTCCCTGTACACGATACCGTAGGTCTCCACGCCCGGAAGCTGCGCCAGGACCTCCTCCACGGTATCCATGAACTCGGCGGCGGCGATGACGCCCTTGGAGTTCGAGTTCTGTATCTGGAACCTCAGCTTCTCTCCCCTGGAGCGTGGGTCGATAGGGACCACGATGGCGCCCAGGACGGAGGCGGCGTACATCGCTATGACGATCTCGGGGTGATTGCGCATGAGCAGGGAGAAGATGTCACCCCGTCCCACGCCGCGCTTCTCCAGCGCCCGGGCCAGCTTGCGACCCTTGAGCACCAGGTCGGCGTAGGTCAGCACCTCATCGGGGTGAGGTGAGTTGTCAAAGGTCAGTACTGGGAAGTCCGGCATGTCCTCAGCCTTGGCGTCCATGTCAAAGCCGAGGACTCCCGGCACCTTGCTCTCGGTCATCCTGCCTCCCGCAACACAACAGGCCTGCCTGAGAGAGCCCGCCCGGCGGGCTACTCCTCGATGTCAGGGCCCCCCTTTCCCTCGCGGAACCAGGTGACCGGCCGGTACTCGCGGGGGACGACGCCGTGCTGCTTGAACTTGGGATAGCCCAGCACCACGGCGGTACTGACCCTCCACGGTTCGTAGAGCCCGAGCTTCTCCTGGAGGGCGGGCACCATACTGACTATCTGAGCGAACCCGACCCAGCAGGCGCCGAGGCCCAGCGCGTTGGCCGCCAGGTTCATGTTCTGTCCGCAGATTCCCATGGCTATTTTGGGATGGTCGATGGCCCGGTCATCCGCGGCCACCAGGATCACCGCCGGAGCATTGAGGAATGTAGGGGAGTACCTCCTGGCGATGGCGCCCGCTCCGCCCAGGATGATGCGCGGATCGAACAGTCCTGGATTCGGATTGGCCTCATGCATCCCGACAAGACCCTTCACCATCTCATCGTCCCTGTACATATTGTACAGCCCGTTCAGCACGTTGTAGACCCCCTCGTCCATCTCGTGGATGAGGGCCTTATCGGTCACCACGATGAACTTCCACGGCTGGCAGTTTCCGCCGCTCGGGGCGAACCGACCGGCTTCGACGACCCGCCTGATGAGCGGCTCGGGGACCGGCCGGTCCTTGAAGTTACGCACGCTGCGTCGCTCGAAGATAGCCTGCTCAATCGCGGTCCATTTGTCCGGCTTCCCCTCCGCGTCCTGTGGCTCGAGGGGCATCTTGATCGGTAGCGGATAGGGGTCGGTGTGGTAGAAGCCATCGTCCACATGGTATGTGTCGACTATGGAAATGGCGTCCACCGGGCAGGCGATCATGCAGTTGAAGCAGCTGAAGCACTCGTAGTCGTCCTTCTGTTTCGGCACTTCGTTGTCGCCCATCTCCCACGCGCGGAAGGGGCAGTTGAGGATGCACAGGCCGCATCCGGTGCACTTCTCCGGGTCTGCCTTCATCACGCCCATGTGAACGCCCGTCGGACGGAACATGGGTTCCAGGTCTTCCCAAGGCATAGGTCTCCTCCTTGTCGTTTCCGTATCGTGCGTTTACGGAATACCCGCCAGGATTCTGTCGGCGCCGGCGAGGGCCAGGGTCTCGTTTGCCCCGTCCTCGATCATTGCCGCCCGGGCGTCGCGGAATATCTTCTCGATTACGTACTCCTTGGTGACCCCGTATCCGCCGAATATGGCGATGGCCTCGCTCGCCACGCGGAAGGCGGTGTTGGTGGCGAATACCTTGGAGCCGGTGGCATATTGCAGGGCCGGCGGCTGGGTGGCCCGGTTGAAGGCCGTAACCGCCCGGGATAGCCGCCGTGCCGCCTCCACTGACACGAACATGTCAAACAGCTTGAGCTTGATGTTCTGGTGTTCGCAGATGGGACGTCCGCCCTGTACCCTCTCCTTGGAGTACCGCAGCGCCTCATCGAGGGCGGACTGCGCCACACCCACCCACATGTTCCCCATGGCGCCGTTGGCGCCGGACAGGACGGCACCGAGCACCATGTTGTGTACCGCGGGGTCCTGGATAACCAGCATGCTCTTGGGTATGCGGACGTTGTCGAAGAAGATCTCACCCTGGTTCAGGGTCCGCTGACCCATCTTATCGAGCGGTTTCCCTCTGGTGATGCCGGGCAGGTCGAGCGGCACCGCCGCCAGGCCGCAGCCCCCCATTCCCTTTGTCGGGTCGAGGCTCAGAAACAGCGCCGCGTGGGTGGCGATGTTGCCGTCGCTCACCCAGGCCGACTTCTGGCCGTTGATGATGAAGTCGTCTCCGTCCTGGACCGCCCTCACCGACGGTGCGCACTTGGGGTCGCTGGAGTTCTCACCCTCGAACCATATCCAGTCGGACCCGTGGTCCGGCTCGGTGATGGCCCAGCACCCGATAATCTTTCCCTCGGTGTCCTCGCAGTACTGCCGCGTCCAGTCCTGCACCTGGGGGTCTGGCGACATCATGGCGAAGATGTAGGGGAACACCGAGACGCTGAGGCTGACAGCCAGCCCGCCATCGCCCCAGCCAACGTTCTCGGATATGATTGCCGAGGTCAATGCGTCCTGCTCTATGCCTCCTACCTCGGGCGGCAACCCGCCGCGATGCAGGCCCAGCTCGCGGTACTTGCGGAAGACTTCCCACAGAGGAGAGCCCTTCGCGATCACGTCCTGCGGGTCGTGCATCCTGTCAAGCTCGATACCGGCAGGGCGCACTATCTCAGTGGCGAACCTCTTGACCATGTCGCGCGTTGCTTTCTGCTCTTCGGTCATGTCAACGCTCAGCTCTCTTAGGCCCATTGGCCACCTCCCTTCCGTTCGCTGCATTTATGCTTGCGTATACTAATCTGCACGATAGTATGCAATTGCGACGGGTACTCGTTCGCAACCATGCTAGGCCTGCTTTCCAGCTATGTCAAGGGTCAAGGGTACTACGTTCGTTGTCATGTCCGTTTGCTGCGCACGGCAGGGGCGCCCATGCCCCGGCCCGGCGGCTGTCGACGGCCGCGGGGCCATTGATACGCCTGGGGGGAAGGGTGGTCGAGACGCCTGTCGGTGTTGACAAGTGAGACCCGTTGTTGGTATGATTCTCTCTGGTTGCCAGATTTTATCCGAGTCTGGCGACGCCGCAAAGCGAATAAAGCTGGCTCTCCGAGCTGTGCGGCCTAAATCCCGCGAGGCGGGACATGGCCAGCAGCCGGCAGGCGAAAGCCTCGAGGGTGTGGAGAGAAATCACCATGCCTCCCGTGTTAGGAAAGGAGAGACGGGTGGGGAATACAGGTCAAATAGCAGCATCCCTGACTTCCTGGGGTGCTGTTCTTTTTTGCCTGTGGCTGGCAATTCTTGCGGCATTCCGGCAGTCTGCAATCTGAAAGAGAAAGCGACAGTGGCTCTCCGAGCTGTGCGGCCTAAATCCCGTGAGGCGGGACATGGCCGGCAGCCGGCAGGCGAAAGCCTCGAGGGTGTGGAGAGAAATCACCACGCCTCCCGTGCTTGGAAAGGAGAGACATATGGGTTGGATCGGGCTGTGCCACGGCCTCTTCTGTAGCGAGGCGCTATGGCTTCGCTGCCCTCATGATTCGATCATCATGATGTATCACCTGCTGCGCCCTCCGTGAGCCGCTTCATCGCTCATGAGCACAATGCTACTGGAATCATGCTCGAAAGGAGGTTCAGGTGCGGAGAGGAACGCTGTTGACAATACTCTGTGTCGTGGCGTTGCTGGCCTCGATACTCCCGGCCGCGTTGCCGGCGCAGGCTGAGGAATCAGGGACGACAACGCTTACGATAACCAAGTACGCCCCCGACGGTGTCACGGTGCTGGCTGAGACGACGATCGACTACGCCACCATGGCATCGACGCTTGACGTCAAGGGGGATGAAACGACCCACCGCTACATGCAGGGCCCGACCATGGATGACGGCAACCTGTGGGACCCTGACGAGACGGTCAATCTCAAGGACAAGGGCATCCTCAAGGGGACCGACGTCAAGGACCTCTGCGATCTGGTGGGAGGCGCCTTGCCGGGCGACGAGGTGCGGGTGGAGGCGAACGACGGGTTCGGCTTTGACTTCCCGTACGCCAACGTGTACGACCCCGCTCCCGAGCAGGGGGCGATGGTGGTCTGCTGGTGGAAGGACGGCGACTCAGTACCGACGTACGACAGCGGGATGCAACTCGTGTTCTTCGCGGAGACCACCAACGGCGCCGGCCAGCTGGTGTTCGGCAACTGGGATATGCACGAGTGCATGCCCGAGGAGCTGCACCACTACTTCGGTGACTACCCCTCGTCCAATGGCCTGTCGGTGAAATGGGTCGACAAGATCGAGATCTACACCCATGAGTGGGAACTCACTCTCGATGGAGCCAGCACCTACGTGATGACCCAGGCCGAGTTCGAGGACGGTGTCGGCTGCCACGGCGTGACCTGGGACGACGGCGGTGACATCTGGAGCGGCATACCGCTGTGGCTGCTGGTGGGCTGGGTCGACGACGGCACGCAGCACGGGCCCGGGGCCTTCAACGATGGCCTGGCGGCCCTCGGCTATGACATCAAGATTACAGCCGCCGATGGTTGGAACAAGACATTCAGCAGCCAGGACGTGGCCGACAACGACGACATGATAATCGCCGATACCCTGAACGGCGCGCCGCTGCCGGCGGACAGGTACCCGCTGAGGCTCGTGGGCCCGACGCTCACTGGCGGCCAGAAGGTCTCACAGATTGAGAAGATCGAGCTGCTGGGCCTGTCGGGGAGCTACGAGAACCCGTCGCTGGACGCCACAGTGAACGTGGTGCTTCCGAGCGTCGGGATAGCGCTTGACCGGAGCAGCATAGACTACGGCGACGTCGGTCCTGGTGAGAGCTCGGCTGAGGAGACTGTCATCATCACCAACATCGGTACGAGCGATGTGGATGTGACACTCCAGGTCGACGGCGCCACGGCGGACGCTCAGGACTTCTATGAGCTGTCTCTGTACCTGGATGGCGTGCTCTACGACCGCTATGCCGTGATCGCCAGCATACTGGTCGGCGAGTGGGAGGACGTGGTCACGCAGCTCCACGTGCCATCCGATTGGAACAGGGGCGGAGTGCAGCAGGCTGAGTTCATCTTCTGGGCGGAGGCGTCTCCATAAAAGGCGACGGCTCCAAGCTATAAGCCGGGGGAGCAGGTGTAAGACACAGGTGGGCGGGGGCGGTCCGCCCCCGCCCACCGATGGACGGCAGGCAGCGGCCGCCGACAGCGGGAGTGGACTCCTCCCCTGGAAGAGAAAACTGGTATTGAGGACCTGACTGCGTGAGTAGCACACATGGTGGACTGGTGGTGACATGACGAAGAAACAGGCACTTGCGGTACTCGCGCTCATTGCCGCAGCCACGCTCTGCGGGCTTGTGACGGCGACGCCCGCGCTGGCCCACGGTTTCGCCGTGGGGCCTCCCACGGTTGAGGTCGCCGTGCCCGGCGATGGGGAGGGTACGGCTGAGGTCTACGTCAACTCCGATTTCGACGGTGAGCTGGTCGTGGACGTCGAAGGCATGGCGTTGGAGGTGCAGCCGGGCACCATCCAGATAGCGAGCACCGATTCCTACGAGTACGTTGAGCTGACGTTTCACGCCGATGAGGGACTGCCGGAAGGGACCTACTCCGGCAAGCTCACCTTCCTGGCCTATGACGGCGGCAACGTCGCCGGCGGGGTGAAGCTCGACCTGGCCGTCACTGTGACTGGGGGAACGAGCCCGGCCGTGGCCTGGACGGAGGGCGACGGGACTGAAGGCGGCGCGACGGGCCAGACGAACCCGGTGATTGCCTGGCTGTCGCGGAACTCCGTTGAAACAGCGCTTGCATGTCTGGTGATACTGGCCCTGGTTGTCGGCATCGTGATTGGCAAGGGCGGACGCAGGAGGGGTGAAGCGAAGGGAGCCCACGCGCGACGATGAGACGTCTTGCGTGGGTGACGGCGCTGCTCCTGGTTGCAGCATGCCTGCTGACGCCTGCCGTGACCGCCCCGGTGCACGCGGCTGAGCCGACGACGTCGGTTCATGTCGTCAGGTACGCCTCCGATGGAACGACCGTGCTTGCCGAGACGACCCTCGACTACCAGTGGATGGAAGCCAGTCTGCCTGTATGCGGGGACGGCGTGACCCACTACTACCATCAGGGACCGGTATTCGAGGGAGACAAGTGGGACCCCGACGAGACCACCAACCTCAAGGACAAGGGTGCGGTCAGGGGCACTGACGTCAGGGACCTCTGCGAGCAGGTTGGAGGAATGTCGCCCGGTGACGAGGTGATGGTCTGCTCTGTCGACGGCTACCAGGTGACGTTCGGATACGCGACCATCTATGAGCCGACGGACAGGCAGGGTCCGTTGGTGGTGTGCTGGTACAACGGCGAGGACGCCGGCAGCGGCGAGCACCAGGGCGATGGTTACCCGCCAAGCTTCGTTGTAGCCATGCGGCTGGTCTTCATGGCCGGGACGGCGAATGCGGAAGGCAAGTTCGTCTTCGGCAACTGGGATATGCACGAGTGCCTTCCCGAAGAGGCGCAGCACTTCTACGGGGACCTGTACCCGTCTACCAACGGGCTTTCGGGGAAGTGGGTCAATGAGGTCCGGGTATACAGCGGGGAGGCGCCCCCTGATTCGGCGCCGGACGTGACTCCGGCTCCAACGCCGACCTCGACCCCGACCCCGCAAGGCCCGTCAAACGGGGATGCGACAGCAGGTTCCAGCAACACGCTGTGGCTGGTGGTTATAGGGGCCGCCGCCGTGGTGCTGGTGGCTGTTCTGCTGACACTTCTGGTTCGAAGGAGACGATAAGGACTATGACACACGACCGGAGCGTGGCTCTCCGAATGCTCATACTGGCGTTCCTGTGCATCGCGCTTGCGCTGAGTGCGTGCTCGAATGGCGCCGGGACAGGCAATGGCGACGACATCGACTGGGACGTGACCCTGACCGGCGTGGACGGCGAAGGGGAGGTTGTGCTGAGCTTCGACGACCTCGTCGCGATGCCGTTCTACGAAGGATGGGGTGGTTTCTTCACCACGGTGGGGGTGGTGAACGGGCCCTTCAGGGCCGGAGGTGTGCTGCTGGAGGACGTGTGCGCCCTGGTGGGCGGCGTCGGGCCTGAAGACCTCGTCCGTGTCTCCGCCCCCGATGGCTACTCAATGGTGTTCAGTTATTCGCAGCTCAACGGAGACTTCGTGACGCATGAGCCGTCTACGATGAAGGAAGTGGAGCACGGCGACCTCGACGTGATACTGATGTATGAGCAGGACGGCCAGCCTCTGCCGGAGGAGAGTGGCAGTCCACTGCGGGTCGCCATAGTAGGCGAGGACGAGGTGCTGACCGAAGGGCACTACTGGGTGAAATGGGTGGTCAAGATAGAGGTCCTGAACTTTGACTGAGGGCATGGGGCGGCTGGTGGCATGGCTGTGGAGAGCGCGCTACTGGGTGGCCGGCGTGGTGGTCGTCGCTCTGCTCGTGGTGCTGCCCGCCGTACTGATGCAGGGCGGGCAGCAGAGAACGACGCTGAGGGTTCTCACCGCGGGGAGCCTGATGGTGCCGTTCTCGGAGATAGAGGCCCAGTTCGAGCAGCTTCATCCCGACGTCGATGTGTACATTGACGGGCATGGCAGCATCCAGGTTATCAGGTACGTGACTGAGCTGTATGAGGAGGCGGACGTGATGGTGGTGGCGGACTACTCACTCATTCCCATGCTGATGTACGATACGCCCATGCCCGGGACCGAGCAGGCCTACGCCGACTGGTGCGTCGAGTTCGCCACCAACCGCCTGGGCATAGCCTACACCGCGTCGAGCAAGTACGCCGACGAGGTCAACGAGAGCAACTGGTATGAAGTGCTGTCCAGGCCCGACGTGACCGTTGGCATATCCGACGCCCGTTTCGATGCCTGCGGGTACCGGGCGTTCATGGTGTGCCAGCTTGCCGAGACATACTACGACGACGCGAGCATATTCGAAAGCCTGCTGGGGAATGGCTTCACGCGGCCGGTCACCATCACCGAGGATGATGGGGTGTCTACTGTGTGGGTACCCGAAATCCTTGAGCCTGCAAGCGACCGGATCGCACTGAGGGGTTCCAGCGTGATGCTGCTGATGCTGGTGGAGGCGGGGGACGTGGACTATGCTTTCGAGTATCAGAGCGTCGCCGAGCAGCATGGGCTGGAGTTCATCGGGCTCCCGGACGGGGTTAATCTGGGGTCCGCCGACCAGGCTGGCACCTACAGCACGGTCAATGTCCGGCTGGCGTTCCAGAGGTTCGTTTCGGTCGAGCCGGAGTTCCTCGGTCAGCCGATTGTCTACGGGATGACGATACCGGCGACCGCTCCGCACCCCGACCTGGCCGCGGAGCTGGTGGCGTTCATCATATCGCCCCAGGGCCAGCAGGTACTGCTCGATAGCAACCAGCCCCCGATCGTGCCGGCGGCCGCGGACAACCTGGACTGTGTGCCGGGTCAGGTCAGAGCACTCCTCGAGTAGCCTCATGCTGGAGGAGGTTCAATCGTGTTCCGTGGCAAGTGCCGCCCACCGTCTCTTTCCGGGCGTCCGCTTGTGCTGAGCGCCTCTCAGTTGACCGTTGACCGGGCGGGTGAAGGAGGGCGACCATAGTTGCCCCCGCGCGGGGTGGAGCGGATGCTCTGCCCTGCTCGTGTATGTTGGTTGGCGTAGCGCGACGGAATGAGTACTGGCGGTTGACAAATCGAGTCAAGAGTTCATATACTTGTGACCGAAAAACCTGCCTTTGTCCACGTTCGGCTGTGTTTCCCACATGCGATGAACAAGTTGGGAGGCGGTGTACGGTCGGGCAGGTGGCCGGTCCGGTGGCATGGCCGAGCGGTCGAACCAGGTGTAAGACGACGGAGGCAGCCGTTGTCCGGCTCCACGCGATAGGTGCAGGCCGAGGAGCGTTGAGGTCGGGGCGCGTGTGAGTCGGCTTGAGGCGGCAATCAAGGGGGATGCCTGCATGAAGAGAACCGTGCCGGGCCCAGAGTACGCTTGTCTCTGTGAGCGGTGCGGGCTCTTTCGTCTTTGGGGTCGTGTGAAGCAGGAACAGGAAAAGCCCTGTCGACAGACCGCGTCGTGATTGTGCTCAGCGTGTGGTCCGTCGATGGTGTGAGAGCTTCCAGATAAACAACTGATGATCAAGTAGCTGGTGGGGTGGGGTTGCCCCCGCTACCCTGCCCCACCAGCCTGTTCAAGAACATTCCGCGGTCACCGTTTTCGGTGTCCGCCGGCGATGGCCCCAATTGCGCGCTACCCACTCCGTGCTGGCACCGCCCCGAGCCGCATTTCTGAGACCAGCCATCTCACATTCGAAGACCCCCGTTCAGTGCAGGCCATGCCTGGCAGGGCCGGCCTACCGCTCCTGGTGGCTCTTCACGAGCCCGATGACCAGGGCGAGCACCAGCGTGATGACAAGGGCCCATTTCGACGAGCGTTTTCTCTGCATCGCCACCGTGCCGCGCCCTCACCAAGAGGGCCGTTGACCGCTGCCCCGTGATGCGTGCTACAGACACCTGCATCGGGGCATAGCTGACCGTTGGCGTGCAGATTGTATCATAAAAGTTGGTATATGTCAATAGTAGGCCTATTGACATTTTATGATTGGTAAAAGATAATAGATGGCTATGAAAGGTGCTGTGTGTGGGTTGTGAGCTTCCTGCCTGAGGCCGTCGTGGTGTGTGGCGATCGACCATGCGAGGGGAGTGTGGAAAGATGAGGTTGACACGTAGCGGAACCCTGGGCTAGGCTTTCTTGAAAGGCTTGGCTCACTGTGTCGAGGAACGGGAAGCCGGGGCTTGTGTCCACTGTTTGGCTGACGAACGGACCGCTCATGTTGGGGAATGGAGAGAAATGAGGCGAGAGATTGGCAGAATCGTGGCCACTGCAATGCTCGTTGCAGTGGCCGTCGCTTTGATGGCTGCGGCGGGTTGCTCGACCGCCGGCGGGTCGCCCGCGACTCCGGGTGGCACGGCGACAGGCGGCTTCCCTGTGCTGCCTGGTGAACGGCTCGCAGGGCTGGGTGTGCCTGAAGAGTCGCCTGCGGACGGGGCGACTACGGCCAAAGATATGTCTGGTGATGAGCCGGCGGTTCTTCGGCTTGATGTGGGTGGAGGCAACGCGGCCCTCGACGGCGGCGCGCCGTCTCAGAGCCTGGCCGTTGGTGGTGATGAAGAGGGGGGGCTGGCTCAGCGCGGCTGGGTCACGATAATGACCGAGGACTTCGAGAGTGGCTTGCCCGGCAGTTGGACCGTTGTCGACGGCGAAGAGGCCAGCGGGTTTGACTACTGGGACGACGCGGGCTACAGGCCCTATGAAGGCTTCCGGAGCTGCTGGTGTGCCGCCACCGGCGACAACTCGGTCCTCGGCGGCACCAACCTGAGCCAGCATGCGTACGACAACAACATGAACGCGTGGATGGTGTACGGCCCGTTTGACCTCAGCGACGCCACCGATGCCGAGCTCAACTTCCACTTCTGGAACGATTCCGAGCCGGGCTACGACTGCTTCTACTGGATGGCATCCATTGATGGAACGAATTTCTACGGGTGGTACACCTCCGGCGACTGGGGTGGGTGGGAGTACAGGAGCTTCGACCTCACCGACGTCTACGTCCTGGGCGATCTATGTGGCGAGTCGCAGGTGTGGATTGGCTACGCGTTCGTGAGCGATGATAGCAACGTCGACGAGGGAGGGTACGTGGACGATGTGGTGCTGCGGAAGTACGTTGGCTCCCCTGAGGCGTGGACGTTCATGGTGTACCTCGACGGCGACAACAACCTCGAAGCCAGCATGATCCAGGACTTCCTGTACATGGCCGGGGCGGCGGACAATACCAACGTCACCGTCGTGGTCCAGTTCGACCGCATCCCAGGCGAGGACACACGGTATGAGGACTGGACCACGTGCAAGCGGTTCGTACTGACGTACGGGATGACGCCCACCCCCGCCAACGCTCTGGCGGACATCGGCGAGGTCGACATGAGCGACCCCGCCGTCCTCGGCGACTTCGTGAGCTGGGCGAGGAACGAGTGCCCCGCCGACCGCTACCTGCTGTCGGTGGCCAACCATGGGGGTGGCTGGGAGCCGAGGGGGCGGTCCGCCGCCCGGGGGATACTGTGGGACGACACCAGCGGGGCGGACGCGTACATGACCACTGCTGAGCTTGGAAGCGCCCTCAGCGCCGCCGGATGCGCCACCGACCGGCTCGATGTGCTGTTCCTCGACGCGTGCCTGATGCACATGGTCGAGGTGGCCTATGAGGTGCGGGACTACGGCGACTACATGGTGGCTTCCGAGATGGAGAGCTGGGGGCCCGGCCCGTACGATGCCTATGTCTCGTCCATCACGTCTACCACTACCGGCTCTCAGCTGGCGACCACCATTGTCGGCGAGTACCACGTTTATCTGTCGGGCCACGTGCCTCACACCATGTCCGCCATCGACCTGGCGCAGTTGCCGCTGGCGCAGGAGGTCTCCGACCTGGCGGAGGCGCTGACCGCCGGGTTGGCGGCGTACCGCAGCGAGATTGAAAGCGCGTGGCTCGCCTGCCAGAAGTACGACTCCGAGTGGGACCTGGACATCGACGGCAACGACGCCTACCTTGACCTGTATGACCTGGCCTGGCTGATTGACCAGGCCATACCGGACGCCACGATATCGACTGCGGCGCAGGCGGTGTGCAGCCGCGTGACCAGCGCCATCGTCGCCGAGCAGCACGAGAGCGGCTCATTCTATTACGATGGCGACAACTACACCTGGGACCTGGACGATTCGCATGGCATCTCTATCTACTTCCCGCCTTCAGCGGACGACTGGTGCTACGGCGAGTACCATGGGGCCAATCTTGCCTTCGCCGCCGACAAGAGCTGGGACGAGTTCCTGGACGTGTATTTCGGCGTTGCGCCTACTCCCACACCCACCCCTACACCCACGCCCACGCCCACGCCGTCGCCGGATGGACTGTTCTACGACAGCTTCGAGGACTGCTCCCTGGCCAACTGGGTGCAGGACAGCCAGAACGACTGGGAGTGCTCGACGCAGCGCGCGGTCGACGGGACGCACTCGGCCGAGGTGGACGGCAGGACGCATGATGGTACGCTGACCCTGAAGGACGCGATAGACCTGAGCGGGGTGGACGGGCCGACGCTGACGTTCTCGTGGCTGATAGAGGAAGGGTTCGAGGAGGGGGAGTACGTAGCCCTCGACCTGTGGGACGGCGCGGAGTGGGTCGAGGCGGCGCGTTTGAGCGGTGATGTGGACGTGGAGGACGTGTGGCATGAGGAGGAGATGGCCCTGGGCGGGTATCAGGTGCCCGACTTCAGGCTCCGCTTCCGTGGCGAGATATCGTCAAGCCGCCACGACGCTAACGTGGACGTGGTGCGGATTGCCGGTGGCGTGCCACCGACGCCGACGCCAACACCGACACCGACACCCGGTCCGACCCCGACGCCAACGCCGACTGCGACGCCTCAGCCGGGCACCGACTACTGGGCGGTCATCGTCGGCGTGGAGGACTACCCGGGCTATGGGAACGACCTCGATTACACGGCTGACGACGCCTACGACGTGCGCGACGCTCTGCTGGCGAGCGCCAACTGGCAGGCGGACCACATCAGGCTGCTCATCGACGGGGAAGCCACCCGGGCGGGCATCCAGAATGAGATCGCATGGATGGCGGCCAGCGGCGACGCCGACGACGCGTTCTTCTTCCATTTCTCGGGCCACGGTACGACAGTGAGTGACGTGAGCCCGTACGACGAGACCGATGGTGTGGATGAGGCGCTGTGCCAGTACGATTTCCAGACCACCGACCCCATACGCCCCATACGGGACGACGAGCTGGGAGACTGGCTTGGCGCGCTGCCCGGTGGCCCGGTGATGGCGGCGATCGACACGTGCTACGCCGGCGGCATGATTGCGGGCCCGGAGGGCTGGGCGAGGGCCCTACTGGGAGGCGGCGCGCCGGCGAAGGGCGACGGTTTCGCCAGGGACCTGGACGACGCGGTGAACGGCGTGGTGCTCACCGCTTGCGACGAGGACGAGACCTCGTGGGAGTCCGGCGACCTGCAGAACGGCCTGTTCACCTACTACTTCGTTGAGGGGCTGGCGGGGCCGGCCGATGGGAACAGCGACGGCGAGGTCTCGATGGAAGAGGCTTTCGACTATCTCAGTCCACGGGTGGTCGCCTACGAGTCCTCGCAGCACCCGCAGGAGTTCGACAACTGGCCCGGGGAGGCGACCCTGGTGGTTGTGACGGCTCCGGCTCCGACCCCCACGCCCACGCCCACGCCGACACCGACGCCTACCGCTACACCCACGCCCACACCGACACCAACGCCGACACCAACCGCGACGCCGACGCCGACACCAACGCCGACGCCGGACGGGGTGTTCTACGACAGCTTCGAGGACGGCTCCCTGGCCAACTGGGTGCAGGACAGCCAGAACGACTGGGCGTGCTCCACGCAGCGCGCGGTCGACGGGACGCACTCGGCCGAGGTGGACGGCAGGACGCATGATGGGACGCTGACCCTGAAGGACGCGATAGACCTGAGCGGGGTGGACGGGGCGACGCTGACCTTCTCGTGGCTGATAGAGGAAGGGTTCGAAGCGGGGGAGTACGTGGCGCTGGACCTGTGGAACGGCGCGGAGTGGGTCGAGGCGGCGCGTTTGAGCGGTGATGTGGACGTGGAGGACGTGTGGCACGAGGAGGAGATAGCCCTGGGCGGGTATCAGGTGCCCGACTTCAGGATCCGTTTCCGCGGCGAGATATCGTCGAGCCGCCACGACGCCAACGTGGACGTGGTGCGGATTGCCGGTGGCGTGCCACCGACGCCGACGCCCACACCTACCCCGACCCCGGCTCCGACGCCCACGCCCACGCCTGTCGTGACGCCGACGCCTGCGCCGACACCTACGCCAACGCCTGACGCCGTCTTCTACGACAGCTTCGAGGACGGCTCGCTGGCCAACTGGGTGGGGGATAGTCGCGGTCGGTGGTCTTGCTCGACGCTGCGTGTGGTTGACGGGGTGTACTCTGCCGAGGCCAGTGGCAAGGCGAAGGATGCCACGCTGACCCTCAGCGACGCGCTGGACCTGAGCGGGACGGGCGGGGCGACGCTGACCTTCTCGTGGCTGATAGAGGAACCGCTTGACGACGGGGAGTACCTGGCGCTCGACCTGTGGAACGGCGCAGGCTGGATCGAGGTCGGGCGGCTGAGTGGGGATGTGGATGCTGAGGACGTGTGGCACAACGAGGTGATAGACCTCGGCGGCTACTTGACAGGCGACTTCAAGATACGCTTTCGGGCGGACATGTCCTCTTCAGTAGAGAGGGCGCATGTCGACGCGGTGAGGATAGAGTAACCGCTGCGTCTTCCGCAGGGGTACCGCGTGCAGGTCTCTCGGAGGGGTTCTCGGCGGCACGGCGCAGATGAGGCTGCGTTGAGCGGTAAGCTTGCTCGACGGGCCCTCCGGGTCCGAAAGGGGAGACTAATCCTGCTTTGAGGAGGACTTCTTCTTGGCGTCTGCCGGGGCCTCAGACTCGGCTACGTTCTGGCTTCGGGCCGCGGCACGGTCTCTTGCCTGAAGCGCCAGGATGTCGTCGATGTTGTTCATTGTCGTGTAGCCCAGCTCAACCAGGGCCTGACCTATCGGAATGAAACGCCCCCACTTGCTGCAATCTGCGCAGTACCCCAGCGCCCGTTCCACGTCGGCGGCGGTACAGATGCCGAGTTCCTCCAGGTACTGTCCAAAGAGCTTCTCTTGGATTCTCTTCTCTTCCATCACTGCTGACCGTGTGTCAGTATCTCCTATTGCCCGGTGGTGCCACCTCTTCGCTTCGGGATAAGTCCCCGCGCGCCGCTACACCTTGTGGCGCGCGCCGGCTCTGGCGGGGGGCGACATCTCCTCTCGTTTGTTCTTGTTGCCGTGACCAAGGAGTATGAGCAGGTCCTCGGGGTTATTGCAGTGGGCTATCGCGTTGTCCCTGGTGATGACGCCATTGTTGATGAGCTTCTGCAGCGCCTGCTCCATGGTCTGCATGCCGTCCTTCGTCCCAACCTGGATGTAGGTTGGTATCTGATAGACCTTGTTCTCGCGGATGAGGTTGCGGATAGAGTCACTGCCGAGCATGATTTCGAACGATGCTACCCTGCCTGAACCGTCAGCCCGCGGTACCAGAGTCTGTGCCAGAACGGCCTCGAGTACCACACCGAGCTGCATTCGCACCTGCTCCTGTTGACCCTGCGGGAAAGAGTCGATGATGCGGTCGATAGTCTGTGAGGCGGTGTTGGTATGCAGGGTGCTGAGCACGAGGTGTCCCGTCTCGGCAGCGGTGATGGCCGTGCCGATGGTGTCCAGGTCGCGCATCTCGCCCACCAGAATCACATCGGGGTCCTGTCGCAGGCAGTGTTTCAGGGCGGAGGCGAAGGTCTTCGTGTCCTGGCCGAGCTCGCGCTGGGCGATGAGACATTTCTCGTTGCGGTGCAGGTACTCGATGGGGTCCTCGATGCATATGACATTGCGGCTGGCGTGCTTGTTGAGATGACCAATCATGGCCGCAAGCGTGGTCGTCTTGCCGCTGCCGGTTGGCCCGGTCACGATGATCAGCCCCTTCCTCTTGAGCACGAGGGTCTTGCATACCTGCGGGAGGCCAAGGTCGTCGATGCTGGGTACGGTGTACGACACGTGTCGGAAGGCAATGCTGAGCGTGCCGCGCTGCTGTGACACGTTCACTCGGAATCGGGCCAGGCCGGGCACGCTGTAGGCTATGTCGAGCTCCCAGTCCCGGTCGAAGTGTTGACGCTCGATGTCGGTTGTAATGTCATCGAAGACTTGCCTGAGGTCCTCTGCGGTGCAGGCATCGTGATGTCTGAGAGGGACAAGCTCACCGTCAACACGTATGACCGGAGGGCTGGGCACCCTGAGATGCACATCAGATGCCCTGCGCTTCACCGCTTCCATGAGCAGTTTGTTGATGTCCATTGTCAATGTGTCTCCCAAGCAGGCCCGCTACTGCTCGGGTCCGCCTCCCTTCTCCGTCGGCTCCAGCCCTCTCCAATCCCCGCTACCGCTGAGGTGCGTCTGTCCCGACGCACCCATTGGCGGCAACCCTCCGCATAAGCGGCATTCAGCATCCGGCCAGCCGTTCCGGGGTGAACGCTAGCCCGCATATCTCCCGCGACCGCAACAATGGCCGCGCGCTGCTTCGCGCATCGTCCTGGCTGGCCTTGGCGCCACAGGGCAGCATGCTGACGAACGCCCCTAATGATGGTCTTCGTTCCCGCCCTCGTGAATCGGCAGGTCCTCGCGCTCGGATAGCCACTGTTCAATGGTCTCCTTCCTGAAGAGCCACTTCCTGCCCACTTTGAGCGCCGGTATCTGCCCCTCTCTGGCCATGCGATAGATTAGAGACCTGGATACCCTGAGGTACTTGGCCACCTCTCCCGTGTTCATCAATCTTGGTCTTCGTTCGATCAAGTCCTGATTCAAGTCAACTCCTCCCCGATTTTGTTCGCCTGCGACGCCACACGCGATGCGTGTCAATGGCGATGATGATTCATTATCGAGCGTACGCTACTTTCATTATCACATATTATAACGGAAGTGTCCTCTATTGTCAATACTGCTCATTAAATGGCGGTAACAACCGATTCAGGGCTTCATCGAGCACCAGGCCTTGCGCGGGGGTGTCGAGACACGTACGGGGGCGTCCGCGCAAGAAACGATGAGAGCGTGGCGGGCAGTGTGGAAAGGGCGGGAAAGAGTATGCTAGAATGCCTTGCCTTGCGCACGCCTGTCCGGGGCAAGGCAGCAGCGCGCAAGCGGGCTGGTGTGCAGCGGGGACGGATCCTATATCGCATCTTTCAGGAAGGGGACACGATATGGCCATCCCTGGCTTCGCACAGCGAATCCTATCCACACTCAGTATCGCCGTGAGCTTCCCTGCGGCAGCCAGGGAACGACGGCTGGAGAAGAAGCGGTGGACGCTTGGCTACGTGACGACGGAGCTGGATCGGCTCGATGAGATGGGAGCCACGGCCAAGCTCGCGAAGGCCGAGCACGGCGGCGTGCTCGATGAGATACGCCGGCATCCGAAGGACGAGGCATTGCTGCTGGAGTGCGTCCACACCTTCAACCGTATTGCGGCCGGCATCTACAACAGGACGCTGGACGAGGAAGTCATCTTTCAGACATGGCCGCCGCGCTGGTTCGAGCGGCAATGGGAGACGCTTGAGGACCTGGTCAGGCGGGAACAGGAGCATCAGGAGGTCGAGGAGTCCTACCGGTACTTCGAATGGCTGGCTACGAAGAGATGCCCTCAGGTGCGGGACAGGTACCCCGAGACGGGTGACGGGGACTGAAGCGGGCGCGGCGACAGGCAGCCGGGAGCTAGAGGAGCTGGCCCATGGTCTGGTCAGGATTGTACAACTCGACCTTGGGTGACTTCTTGGGCTTCGGTGGCTTGTAGGGTTCCCCTTTGGCGTATTGCTCCAGGCTCTTGGCCAGGTGGAGCGCTTCGTCGGTGGTGAGGAAGCTGATTACCGGCCACGTTCGCCCCTTTCCTCGCCCTCTGTCGTCGCTGAGAATCAAGGCGATATTGCCCGCAGCGTCACGCTCGTTGGTGAAATCGCCCCCGCCCAGGTGCTTGAGGACCATCCAGTAGCAGTCCTTGGGGAGCCGTATTGTCCCCTCTTTCACAGGATAGCGACCGGTGTTGAGCTGGTGCTTCTTGTACGACTGACGTTTGCCGTTGGGCATGTCCGCACCCCCTCCCGCATCGTCTTGACACAGCATCCTCAGCAACGTCTAGTTTACATGAGCGAGGAGCGGGATGTCCAATTGGGGGATGCCAGGCATGATGAACGCCGCGGCGTGGGGCTAGTCGCATCTCCAGGCGGCGTACAGCGACTGGACTCGCTCGTATGCCTCTTCGATGCCTTCCAGGAGGGGCGAGTTGTCGATGCGGTCGACGCGGAACACGCCACGGCCCAGATTGGTGAGCTTGCCACCGAAGCGTACCCAGGACTGCACCATCGAGGCGGCCGGCTCAGGGTGCAGTACGCCGAATATGAGTCCGAGCAGCACGTCCTGCCCGATTCGGGTCACGCATTGCTCCGGGGTCAGCACGAGTGGACTGTAGCGGTACATGTTCATCATGACCTCGGGGAAGAGGCTCTCGTAGACGACAGCCGCGGAGCCGATGGCATACTGCCTTCTATTGAGGTCTTCGACGATCTCCTCAAACGCCACCCTCCAGGGTGCCTGCGACGCCGCCTCTGCGAGCACCTCTTCGGCGGCGGCGGTGTTGACCAGGCTCAGGGAGCAGCCGAGGGAGAAAGCCGCTTTGGTCAACGGCACCACCTCGCGCCACTCGCAGACCCTTGAGCCGGACTCCGCTGCGTCGGTAAGGTAAGGGAGCGACGCCGCGAGCCTGGCTCCCAGGTACCACTGGAACTGGATCCCTTCGTTCATGTCACCCCGCCGCGCCCCGTTGGGCGTGCACTCGTCCGGTTGTCACGACGGGGTAATGCTAGGGCTCGCCGCCGCGACCTGTCAAGGGCTCGGGGGCGTGTCCGTCGGCCCGGGGCACGGAAGACAATGGTTCGAGAGCGCCGTGTGTCGATGCAGTCTGATGAAGGGGCAGAACAGAGCCATCGTTCGTCGCGGAAGTGAGCTGGATATTGACACTGTGGTGCGTGCGGATTATAATATGACCATATGAACAATGTGGTCATATAGTTCGTACAGGAGCTTGCATGGCTAGAGGATTCAGTGAGCAAGAGAAGGAGCTTATCAGAAGCAGGCTTATCGAGAAGGGACGGGACTACTTCGAGCGGTTTGGTGTGAGGAGAACCAGCGTCGCCGACCTGGCGAGGGAAGCGGGTATTGCCAAGGGGTCCTTCTACCTCTTCTTCGAGTCCAAGGAAGACCTGTTTCTTACGATCAACGAAGAGTTTGACAAGCAACTGCAGAGAGCGCTGGTCCAGAGAATGGAGAAGTCTCTGAACCCAAAGGAAACGCTGCGGGAATTCATGGTGTATGTCTTCGACCTGTTCAGTGTTGACCCGATGTTCAGACTGGCGGCAAACAAGGAAGAGTTCGAGAGCCTCTCCCGCAAAATACCGGCGGACAAGTTCAGGCATCATCAGGAGAGCACAACGGCGTTTCTTTCGCGAATTGTCGAGCAGTGGCAGCGCGAGGGCATTGTACGGGAATATGACCCGAGAGTCATCGTCGGCGTGGTGAAGTCCCTGTACTTCGTCGTACTGCACAGGGATTTCATCGGCGAAGACATTTTCCCCCAGGTGGTCGATTTGCTCATCAGTTCTCTCGTTGAGGCGGTGGCCATCGGCAAGGAGTGACCATGATAAGTGTGAAGGACCTGCAGTTCACCTATCCCGGCAGCCGGACGAAAACGCTGAGAGGTCTCAGCTTCACCGTGGAGGATGCTGAGATTTTCGGTTTCCTGGGACCCTCGGGAGCCGGCAAGAGCACCACGCAGAAGGTCGTCATCGGCATATTGAGAGACTACCAGGGAACGATTAGTGTTCTGAATAGGGACCTGCACGACTATGGCAATGACTACTACGAGAGGATTGGTGTTTCCTTCGAGTTTCCCAATGTCTTCAACAAGCTGACGGCAAGAGAGAACCTCGAGTTCTTTCGCTCGATGTACTCCGGTGATACCGAGGAGCCGTTGCGGCTATTGGGACTGGTTGGTCTGACCGATGCCGCCGACAAGCGCGCGGCCCATTTCTCCAAGGGGATGAAGATGCGGCTCAATCTGGCCCGTGCCTTCCTGAATAGGCCGCAGCTACTCTTTCTGGACGAACCTACCGAGGGGCAGGACCCGGCCAATGCCAGAAGGATCAAAGACATCCTGCTGGAGAAAAAGGCCGGTGGTACTACCATATTCCTGACGACTCACAATATGACGGTAGCCGAGGAACTGTGCGACCGGGTGGCCTTCATCGTGGACGGGCAGATTAAGCTGATTGACTCCCCGCATGAGCTGATGCTTCGCTATGGGAGGCACGTCCTGCGCGTGGAATACCGCCGGAATAACCAGGTTGAAACTGAGGAGTTCAATCTTGAGGGAATCGGTGAGGACGGGCGTTTCCTGAGTCTGTTGCTTGAGGCGGAGATCAAGACCATCCATTCGATGGAATCGACGCTGGAAGACGTATTCATCAAGGTGACCGGACGGAGCCTGGCATGAGAACGGTTGCCTGTTTGAAGAACGATGTCCGGCTCCAGTTCCGTCACCGGTTCTACTATGTCTACCTGGTCGTAACCGCCTTGTATATCGCTATACTGCTCTTGCTCACAGAGGGTGCCCGATACACTCTCCTTCCGGTCATTGTCCTGACCGATCCCGGGTTGGTGGGTTTCCTCTTCATCGGCGGCATCGTTCTCCTGGAGAAGGGCGATCAGACCCTTCAGGCTCTCTTCATCACCCCTTTGCGGCTTCACGAGTATCTGGTCGCCAAGGTTATCTCACTTACTTTGCTGGCAATCGTGGCGACACTGGTTATCGCCATTGCTGTTGCCGGCTTCTCCTTCAACGTTGCGTTGCTTGTCCTCGGGGTCGGCCTGACCTCGTTCTTCTTCACACTAATCGGTATTGTGGCTGTCTCTCGGTTCAACACGTTGAGTGAATACGTGGTCTTCGCCGGCTTCGGGGTCAACATAGTCCTTCTTCTCCCGCTCCTCGAGTATTTCGACCTCATGACGACGCCGGTCTTCTACGTATTTCCAACCACGGCCTCACTCTTGCTTTTGCAGGGGGCGTTCCAGAGCCAGTCTCTGAGCGCTGGCGAGCTGGCCTATGGAGTGCTTTCGCTTGTGGCATGGACGGCTCTGGCGTATCTCTGGGCCTACCGCTGGTTCAACCGCTATTTCATCATCAGGACGGGAGACGGCGGATGAAGAAGATGTACGGGCTTGTCAGGGGAGATGCCAAGAGCATTGTCCGTGACCCGACCCTGCTCTTCGTGACCTTTTTGCCGATACTGCTGGGATTGGTATTGCGGTTCTTCATACCGTGGCTGGCCGACCTCTTGCAGCCTTCGTTCGACCTCACCCGCTACTACGTCCACATTATGGGTGTTCTGGCCGTTTACCCCCCGGCGGCATTCGGTTGGGTAACCGGATTCGCCCTGCTCGACGAGCGCGACGAGAATATCCTGACCGCCGTTGCGGTGACTCCGCTGTCCAAGGCCGGCTACATCACCTACCGGCTTACCATGCCGCTATTCGTGGGGGGCATCCTTTGCTACATAACCCTATTTGTCGCCGGGCTGGTGCCGTTGAGCCCCATCAAGGTGCTTCCCGTGGCCATGATATCATCGCTGGGAGCCCCGCTCGCTGCCCTTTTCATGGTCGCGTTCGCTGGCAACAAGGTGGAAGGGCTGGCGTTGAGCAAGGGGATATCACTCATGTATATCGGACCGCTGGCCGTCATCTTCATCCAGTCGGACTGGCAGTATCTCGCCGGGGTTATCCCGACCTTCTGGGTGAGCCGTGCCTTCGTCTCCAGCTATGGCAGTATGCTTGAGTACTGGTTGGCATTAGCCGGCGGGCTGCTGGTGAGTGCTGTCTTCCTAGGGGTGTTTCTGAAGAGGTTCG
>JAXHUA010000106.1:0-11714 GCA_034189695.1 Chloroflexota bacterium
ACCTCTCCTTCATCACCTCGGTATACTCTATCACGCTGCCTCTACTCATGCCTCTCATTGGGTAACACCCTTTTTGAGGCAACGATACCCCACTCGGTAACATTTATTATGAGGCAATTCGGTCGATTGACTTCTCCCCCTCCCACTGCTAAGATGCTGCGCGTGGCCCCATCTGGGAGTCACGCTCCGGATCAGGAGGCCGCTGTGGAGATCGTCCCCCGGATACACTCCATCCCGGTGGGGAAGACCGCGTTCATGGGCTTCTACGCCCCCAATGTCTACCTCATAGTCGACGGGTCTCAAAGCGCACTGGTAGACACTGGCTTCGCCGACGAGGAGTCGACGCGAGCCCGGCTCGACTACGTGAGGACTTGCGATTCGCAGTTGCGGTACATCGTGCTTACCCACACGCACCGCGACCACATGGGTGGCGCAGCCACGATCAGAGCGGAGACCGGGGCCGAGGTGCTTCTGCACGCAGCCGAGGTCGAGTGCGCGACGGTGCACGTCGACAGGGTGGTACAGGATGGCGACGTACTGGAGCTCGACACGCTGCGGCTCGAAGTGGTGCATACGCCCGGACACAGCCCGGGGCACATCTGCCTCTACGTCACACCGGACAGCATTCTCTTCTCGGGAGACCAGGTAGTCGGCTCCGGGACTACCGCGATGAGGCCCCCCGAAGGCGACATGGCAGTGTACATCGACTCCCTGCGGCGGCTCCTCGACTACGACATCGCCATGATCTGCCCCGGTCACGGTCCACCGGTCCGAGAGCCAAGGCGGAAGATCGAGGAACTGATTCAGCATCGCCTGGAGCGCGAGCAGCAGGTCATAGCTGGACTGCGAGAAGGCAGGGTAACGATCAAGGAGCTGGTGGACGACATCTACCCTGAGCTGGACCGGCGACTCGTGCTCGCCGCCCAGGGGCAGATACTTGCCCATCTCCTCAAGCTCGAGCGAGAGGGCATAGTATCACCCACGGGAGAGGGAGACAGCGCCCGCTACACCCTCAAGTAACGTCCTGTGGCGCCGCCAGAGATAGAACATGGACACAATCTCGCTTTTTCCCCACGGTACCCAAGTTGACGACCGCAACCATCTCGTCATCGGTGGCTGCGACGCCGTGGCGCTGGCACGCGAGTTCGGGACGCCTCTCTACGTGTTCGACGAGGCGACCCTGAGAGCGAAATGCTCCGAGTATCGCCGCGAGTTCGCCGCTCGCCACCCGGACAGCCTCATCATCTACGCCTGCAAGGCCTTCATCAATAGGGCCCTGGCGCAGATACTCAAGGAAGAGCAGCTTGGGCTGGATGTCGTCTCCGGCGGCGAGCTCTGGATAGGACGGTCGGTCGACTTCCCGATGGACAGGGTCTACCTCCACGGGAACAACAAGTCGGAGGAGGAGCTTCGTCTCGCTCTTCAGTGGGGAGTGGGGCGGGTCGTGGTGGACAACTTCGACGAGCTTTCGCTGTTGGCCGGGCTGGCGGAGAAGGCCGGGTGCCGTCAGGAGGTCCTTCTTCGTGTCTCGCCCGGCGTGGACCCCCATACCCATGCATACATCTCCACCGGCGTCGTCGATTCCAAGTTCGGCTTCCCGATGCCACTTGCCGGCGACGCTGTTGAGCGGTCGATGGCGCTGCCGCACATTGACCCTGTCGGGCTCCACTTCCACATTGGCTCGCAGATAGCTGAGCTGGAGCCCTACGGCGAGGCGGTGCGCATAGTCCTCCAGTTCGCCGCTGAGATGAACGCCCGATATGGCTTCGTCCTGAGCGAACTCAACGTGGGGGGCGGACTGGCCATCTCGTATGTTCATGGCGCGCCACCCCCCACGGTAGGTGAGTTCGCCGAGGCGGTGGTTCACTCCGTCCTGAAACACGCCGCCGATGGCGGTCTCGCGTGCCCCAGGCTCGTCGTCGAGCCGGGGAGGTCGGTCGTGGGCCAGGCCGGCGTGGCACTGTACACCGTCGGCTCCGTCAAGGTAATACCAGGTGTGCGGAAGTATGTCTCGATCGATGGGGGCATGGCGGACAACATCCGCCCGGCGCTCTACCAGGCGAGGTACCAGGCTGTGGCGGCGAACAAGGTGCACGGCGAGTCGGAGCGAGTGACCGTGGCCGGCAGGTTCTGCGAATCAGGGGACGTCCTCATCAGCGACATCGACCTGCCGCGGCTCGAGCCCGGGGACGTCGTCGCCGTACCATGCTGCGGAGCCTACTGCCTGCCCATGGGCTCCAACTACAATGCGGCGCTGGCGCCGGCGATCGTGATGGTGGCGGACGGAAAGGCCCGGCTGGCACGGCGCCGTGAGACGTATGAGGATTTGACCAGACTCGACATTGTGTGAGAGTATAGCCTGTATGTGGAAGGTGGTTGGGCACGATCAGGCAGTGACGTTCCTCGACCGGAGCCTGAGGAACGGAAGGCTGTCGCACGCCTATCTTCTCGTCGGACCGCCTTCGGTCGGCAAGATGAGACTGGCCATTGACCTGGCGAAGGCGCTCAACTGCGAAGGCGACGAACGCCCGTGCGACGCCTGCACCCAGTGCACCAGAATCGAGCAGGGGAAACACGCCGACGTCCAGGTGATCGGCGTCAACAGCAAGACTGAGATAGGCATGGGACAGCTGAAGGACATGCAGCATCTGGCCAGCCTCAGGCCATTTGAAGGGCGCCGTCGAGTCTTCGTCATCGATGGCGCCGACTTGATGTCACGAGAGGCCACCAACCGCCTGCTCAAGACCCTCGAGGAGCCGCCGCCCGACGTCCAGTTCATCCTCCTGGCGACAACCGAGAAGGCGGTTCTGCCCACGGTGCGTTCCCGCTGTCACAAGCTCGAGTTGAGGCCATTGCCGGTGGACAAGGTGAGCGGGTCCCTGGCCCAGCGCTGGGGGACGGAGCCTGAGAGAGCGGAGCTGCTGGCCAGGCTCTGCTGTGGCTGCCTCGGGTGGGCAGTGCGGGCCCTCGAAGACGAGCGCGTCGTTGACCAGCGCTCCGAGCGGCTCGCATCCCTGCTCTGCCTGGGCACGGAAGGACGAACGGAGCGGTTCGCCTTTGCCGCCCAGCTTGCATACCAGTTCGCCCGGGATAGAGAGCCAGTCCGCGAGTTGCTCTCGCTGTGGACCGGTTGGTGGCGTGATCTCCTGCTCGTCAAGAGCGGGTGCGGAGACCTGGTCAGCAATGTCGACCACAGCGAAACGCTTCAACAGGAGGCCCAGGCCTATTCGCTCAGGGATATCCACGAATTCATGCGGCTCCTGTACCGTGCGCTGACGCAACTGGAACAGAACGCCAGTCCGCGCCTGGTGCTGGAGGTCCTTACATTGGGCATGCCGCAAAGGGAGGAGCAGCTCTGTCAACGATGACTGACGTAGTCGGCATCCGCTTCAAGCAGGCGGGTAGGGTGTACTATTTCGACCCGGCGGGGATCGACCTCGAACTCAACGACCAGGTGGTGGTAGAGACCGAGCGCGGCATCGAAGTCGGCTGGGTGGTCCTCTCCCCCAGACAGGTGCCCGCCAGCGAAATCAATGAGCCCCTCAAGCCCGTGCTGCGAAAGGCGGACGAAGACGACCTGGGCAAGATGAGGCAACTGGAGGGACAGGAGGACGAGGTCCTCAACCGCTGCAAGGACATCGTCGCCCGCCACGGCCTGCCGATGAGAATGCTGGCCGCGGAGTACAACCCGGACGGCAGCCGTCTCACCTTCTACTTCAGCGCCGAAGGGAGGGTGGACTTCCGCGACCTGCTCAAGGAACTCAGCAGTACCTTCAATACCCGAATTGAACTCAGGCAGGTGGGATCGAGAGACAAGGCGAAGTTGCTGGGCGGCATCGGTCGCTGCGGGCGCCCTCTGTGCTGCACCACCCACCTTTGTGAGTTCAATCCCGTCACCATCAAGATGGCGAAGGAGCAGAACCTCCCACTGAATCCAATGAAGATCTCCGGTGTCTGCGGGCGGCTGCTGTGTTGCCTGAGCTATGAGTGCGACCAGTACCGCACATTGAAGGAGAAGCTCCCGCCCACCGGGCAGCGCGTTCGGACACCGGTGGGGTCGGCTGTCGTCGTTGGCGGCAACCCATTGAGGCAGACGGTGGTGGTGCAGCTCGAGAGCCAGGCCACAGTGGAACTCCCGATCGGCGAGGTCAAGGCAAGAAAAGAGAGGCCTCCCCGGAAGCGGAGCAACTGATATCACCTAGTTCCTGATATAGGGGCCGAGGAACTTGTGCCACTCCGCGTACCGGCGCACGTACTCATAGGGGACCGAGTAGCCGGTGGCCCGAGGCGCGAAGGGCTGCCTGACGAGCTTCATACCCGCCTCCTCGGGAGTACGTCCCGCCTTGCGGTTGTTGCAGGGTATACATGCACTGACAACATTCTCCCACATGTGCTTGCCGCCCTTGTGCCGGGGCACTACGTGGTCCAGAGTCAGGTCCTTGGTCTGTTTGCGGCAGTACTGACACATGTACCCATCTCGCCGGAACACCTCGTGGCGAGTGAGCCTCCGCTCGCGGCTGGGGCGGCTCACCAGATAGACCAGACGGATAACCGAAGGCAGGGGCACAAGCTCGCTCTGCGTGTGAATCACGCCAGCGCCGTTCTCCAGCAGCTCAGCCTTACCTCGGAGAAGCAGCACCACTGCCCGCCTTGCGCGGGCCACATTGATCGGCTCGTAGTTCTGATTCAGCACCAGTACGGGGGAGTTCACCACGGGCTAACGTCTCCTTTTCCCCCGTTGCGTTTGACGCCCCTCCCGCTCCGACGGCGCCAGGTCCGCCCGGTAGTCGGGCACATCGATGTCAAACACGACGCTGATTCTCGGGTCCACCATCCTGGACAGAACCCTCAACTCGATCTCCTCCAGTGGCAAGCACGTCGTAACCACCATGGGCAGCCTGTCGTTGTACCGGTGACTGATGAGCTGGTACAGCTTCTCCTGCGCCCACGGCGTGCTCGCCTGCTCGCCGAAGTCGTCCAGTATGAGCAGCGGTACGGTCTTCACCCTCTCGAACAGCTCATCCGATGTGATCTCGCTGCTTGGGTTGAACGCCGAGCGCAGGTAATCGAGCAGGTCGGGCACTTCCCTGAAGTACACCGGCCGCCCCTTCTGAAGCTGGTAGTTGCCGATCGCCGCTGCCAGATGAGTCTTCCCACAACCATTGGAGCCACGAAAGACCACCCACCCGTCCAGGTCCTCGGCGAACCGCCGCGCCAGCTTGTATGCATTGCCCAGGTTCTGCCGTTGCTCCAGCGGAAGATTGGCCCGGCGGTGGTCAAAGCTCTCGAACGTCATGGAACGCAGGAGGGCCAGCTTCAAATCCCCGCTCTGCTGTCGCAGATGCTCCAGTCGCTCCCTCGCGGAGTTCTTCGCCAGGCACCGGCACGGCACCACCTTGCCGTAGTCAGGGCCTCCCGTCGGGAGCACCGGATGGACGAACCCCGCCCCCTTGCATATGGGACACTCGGCCTCCGCCCCACCATCAGGGCCCGCGTCTGACCAGGTGCCCGTAGGTCTCCCTGACGCGCCTGTCCCTATCCTCCTTAGTATCTCCCCCACGCTTTCCATTCTCCCTGCCCTCAACAGACCAGCGCTCCAGAATCCTCGATATGTACCGCCAACTGCGCTTGTTGTGGCTCACCGCCTGGCCGAAGGCGTCCTCGATCCACGAGCCGGGATAGAGGGTCTCAGCCTCCCTCAGTTCATCGGCGATCAACGGAGTCAGCATGCCGATGTTCTCCTCGTAGAGAACGAAGATGTTCGGCCGCTCCTTCGCATCGGCACACGGCCTCGTCTTCGGAAGAGGTCCCAAATCGATCTCACCGCCCTCGATCTTCTCCACGGCCGACCTGCCACTCTCGTCATTCAGGAAGTACAGGTCCTCATCGCTCCCGCCGCGCTCCAGGGTCAGCCGCAGCAAGACGCCGCGCGACGTCGCCCGCTCCAGCCCCCGTTGCAGCACATCGGGGCCACCCAGACCCGCCATGAGCGCCTTGTCGCTGGCAAGCTCACCGTACGCCGCGAATCTCGGGGCACCTTTCCTCTGGTACAGTAGCCGGAACAGATGCAGGGTTACCTTCAACTCAGCGATGTCGTCGATGTGGGGCAGGACCTGACTCAAGAAGAGGTTGGGGACCGGGGTGAAGTGCATCCGCAGCGGAAAACCGGCAAAGGGCTTCATCCCACACGCTCCACTTCGTAGTCGGCGAACTTGACCGTTCTCGCCAGGAATCGCAGCTTCCCCTCGCCTATCGGCCCGTTGCGATGCTTCTCGACTATGATATCGGCCACGCCCCTGGGATACGGTGCCTCGGGATGCTTCTTGCTCCATTCGTCCTCTTTGGTGTACATGTCCTCCCGGTGGATGAACACCACCACATCGGCATCCTGCTCGATCGAGCCACTCTCCCTGAGGTCCGAAAGCTGGGGCCGATGGGAGGGCCGTCCCATTGGTGCCCGGGAGAGCTGCGATACGGCCAGCAGGCTCACATTGAGTTCGCGAGCGATTTCCTTCAGGGACCGGGAGATCTCCGTGACCTCCTGAACGCGGTTCTCGCGCCCGTCGCCGCGGATCAACTGGAGGTAGTCGACGACGATGAGGTCTATGCCACGCTCGTTATGAAGCCGTCGCGCCTTCGACTTCATCTCCACCACGCGAAGGGCCGGCGAGTCGTCTATGAAAATGGGCGCCTCGGAGAGAACGCCCGTGGCCTCCATGAGCCTCCGTTCCTCCGCCTCGGTCTGCTCGCCCAGGCGAAGCCTCTTGGTGTCCACCCCGGCCTCGCTGGCCAGCAACCGCTCCACCAGTTGTCCTCGCGACATCTCCACACTGAAAACAGCGACGCGCGCCCCCTGCTCGACAGCGGCGTTTCGAGCGATGCCCAGAGCGAGGCTCGTCTTCCCCAGGCTTGGCCTGGCGGCGAGCACGATCATGTCCGACCGCCTCAGTCCGCCCAGTATGTCGTCGAGCGCTCGATAGCCGGTGTAGACAACATCGGCTTCGTGGGGGCGGACCTCCGTTTCCTCGATGTAGCTGTCCAGCAGTTCGCGGATGGACACGAAGTCACGTGGCCGCTGCCCATGGCGTAGTCTGAAAAGCTCATCCTCGGCCCGTCCCAGGCACTCGTCGACGTCCGGCCCCGCCTCGTACCCAATGGCCTTGATCCGTTCCGCCGCAGCAATCAGATGCCGCATCACCGACAGCCGGTGCACGATACGCCCGTAGTACTCCGTGTGCACCGCCGTCGGCACCTGGGAGACCAGGTGGCTGAGGTAGGCTGAGCCGCCCACTGCCTCCAGCCGGTCGCGCCGCTCCAGCTCATGGGCCACGCTCACCTGGTCGATGGGCTCGTTTCGCCCGTAGAGCGAGAAACACGCCTCATACGCCCACTGATTCTTCTCGCGGAAGAAGTCCTCCGGCTTGAGGAAGGTAGCGATCTGATAGATGGCTTCTCCGTCGATCAGGAGAGAGCCGATTACCGATTCCTCAGCCTCGATATCGTGGGGAGGCAGCTTCTCGGTGACCATCACTGGCCATTCTCTCCCTCAACAACGACCTTCACTTTCGGGAGGAGGTCCTTGGACAGCCTGACGACCACCTCGTACTCTCCAGGCTGGTGGATCGCCTCCTCCAGTTCCACCTTCTTCCTGTCTACCTCATGGCCGGTGGCCTGGTGAATGGCTTCAGCCACATCGCTGTTGGTAACCGACCCATAGAGACGGCCCTGCTCGCCAACCTTCGCCTTGACCACAACCTCCACACCGTCGAGCGCCTCGGCCAGACTCACGAGATGGGCACCGGCAGCGTCCCGGCGACGTGCCGTCGCCCGGTGCTGCTCCTCCACCCGCTTCAGCGCCGAAGGAGAGGCAAACTCCGCGAGCTTCCTCGGGATGAGGAAGTTCCTTGCGTATCCATCCGCCACCTCCTTCACATCGCCAATCATCCCCAGGCCGGATACGTCCTCAAGTAGCACCACTCTCATCGCGCCACATATTATAACCCAACGCCAGACAAAGAAAAAGGGACTCCGAGCCGACTCGCCTCCCAAGAATCACGCCCTCAGGCGGCGAACTCAGGAAATAAAGAACCGCACCCCGGTTCTCGTGGTGCGGACCTGTGTGTCTACTTCTTTCCCTGCGGCACCGGCGGTGACCCGCGCGGTGCGCTACGATTCAGAGAGCAATTCCGATACCACCTCGTTTACCTCGCGCCCATCCGCCTTCCCCTTCATCTGGGGCATGAGCTGCCCCATCACCTTGCCTTTGTCCCCGGGGCCACGGGCGCCGGTCTGCTCGATTATGGCCCGAGCAGCTGCTGCTATCTCCTCACGACTCATCTGCTGTGGCAAGTACTCCAGCAGGACGGCAAGCTCCGCCTCCTCCCTGTCCACCAGGTCCTGACGCTTCCCCCGGGAGAACTCAGCGATGCTCTCCCTGCGCCGCTTCACCTCCCTGGCGATAACCTCCAGGATCGCCGCTTCGTCAAGGCACTCCCCTCTGGCGATCTCCGCGTTCTTCTTCGCCGCCATAACCAGGCGAATCGCCGACCTTCGAGCCATGTCGCGCTTCTTCTGCGCCTCTCTGAGGTCGGCCACGAGTCTCTCCTCGAGTTCCGTATTCGCCATGCTCTCCACTAGTCCTAATCTAGCTGCTGCTGCTGCGAGAGCTCTTTCGCCGCTTCGCCGCTTCCTTCTTCTTGCGCCTGATAGAAGGCTTCTCGTAGTGCTCCCGTCGCCGCACCTCCGCCAGAATGCCCTCCTGCTGCACCTTCCGGTTGAACCGCTTGAGCAGACTGTCGAAGCTCTCAGCTTCCGATAGTATCACTTCGGCCACATGATCCCCCCCTTCCTAGCGTCGGCATACCTGGCATATCTTAGCCACTCGTTGCCGAGGTGTCAACCCAAGGGCGCCCATGCCTACCGCCATGCCGTCGAATGATGCAATCAGCACCACCGCGGGGCGGGGGCGAGCGGGCTGACGCAGTCCCAACAGCGAGGAGCCACGATTGCGAGAGACGCCAGTTGCCCTCGAACCACCCTGTGGTATACAATCTTGTGCGAATGAGCGCTCTGTACGACAGACTTCGATCGGGGGTCTCCGCCAAGGCGATATTCGCCGTCATCCTGCTCATGATATTCGGCGTCGCCCTTTCCATCCGGGTGGCTCTGCCGTACGACAGCGTCTTCGTGGGAGACTGGATCAGATTCGGGCAGAACGACCCGTGGTACCACATGCGGGTGGTGGAGAACCTGGTACAGCACTTCCCGCAGCGCATCACCTTCGATCCATTCACCCTCTACCCCTCCGGCCAGCACGCCCCCTTCGCACCCTTCTTCGACCTGCTCCTCGGGTTCTTCATCTGGTTGATCGGGCTGGGCTCTCCAACACAGCACACCATCGAACTCGTCGGCGCCTATTTCCCGGCTGTCCTCGGCGCCCTCGTCACCGTGCCGGTCTACTTCATAGGAAGAACGCTGTTCAATAGGGCGGCCGGGCTTCTCGCCGCCGGCCTCATCGCGATCCTGCCCGGCGAATTCCTGTTCCGCTCGTTGCTGGGCTTCACCGACCACCATGTCGTTGAGGTCCTCTTCAGCACTATCATCGCCCTGTTCCTCATTCTGGCCATCAGGAAGAGCAGGGCGAACGAGCCATCGTTCAGCGATTTCCGGCACCGACGATGGGTGAACCTCAAGTATCCTCTCATCTACGGCGGCCTGGCCGGACTCGTGCTCGGGATGTACCTGCTCTCCTGGGTGGGTGCATTGCTCTTGGTATTCATTATCTTCGTCTACCTGGTCATCCAGTACGTGATCGACCACCTGTGGGGGAGGTCTACAGACTACCTGGGCATCATCGCCCTGCCGGCGTTCCTCATCGCCCTGGTCATGGTCGCCCCGTGTCCCTATCCTCCGTACCCGGGCAAGGGTATGGTGATCGCGGCGCTGGTGATTGGACTCGTCGCGCTCGTGGCGCTGAGCGCCATTTCGCGATTGATGGCGTACAGGCAGCTCAGGCGGGTCTTCTATCCCGTGGCGTTAGTGCTGCTTGGCCTCGCCGGTCTCGGGGTTCTCTATGCAGTCGCCCCCGATCTGTTCCTGGACATGGCGAGAAGGTTCACCGTCTTCACACCAAGCACAGCGGCACGTACCATCAGCGAAGTGCAGCCGTTGCTCTCCCAGGCAGGCGGCTTCACCCTGGGTGTGGCATGGCACTACTTCACCACCGGCTTCTATGTCGCCCTGGTAGCGCTGGGGCTCCTCGTCTACGCGGCAATCAGGGAGCGCAGCGCGGAGAAGACCTTCATCATCATCTGGAGCCTCATCATGCTGGTGGCGAGCCTTGGACAGAGACGGTTCGGCTACTACTACGCCGTCAACGTCGCTCTCCTCAGCGGCTACCTCTCCTGGCGAGTGATCGCGTGGAGCATTCTCGACCGGGCGAAGCCGCAGGCCCAGGTGGCACAGACCCCGGCGGACCGGAAGAGGACATCGAAGAAACGCAAGCCGAAGAAAGGGAAAGAGCCGAGGCGGCCTCTGAAGAGCTACCTCCGCTACCTGTTGCCGCTTGTAGCCTCGCTTGTCGTCTTCTTCGGCGTCTTCTATCCCAACATCCCGGAGGCAGTCGCCGTCGCCGAGAACCCACCCGGCCCCAACGAGAGCTGGCACAGCGCCCTCGTGTGGATGCGTGACAACACGGCGGACCCCTTCGGCGACCCCGATGTGTACTACGAAATATACGATACGCCACCGGATGGCGAGCTCTACCAGTATCCCGAATCGGCATACGGCGTGATGAGCTGGTGGGATTACGGTCACTGGATAACCCGCATCGCCCACCGCATCCCCAACACCAATCCATTCCAGAGGGGCATCGACAGCGCCGCCAGATTCTTCACCGCGCAGGACGAACCATCGGCCAGCGAGGTGCTGGACGGCAGGGGCTCCCGGTACGTCATAATCGACTACGCGATGGCGACAAGCAAGTTCTATGCCATGCCGACCTGGATTGGACTGGACACATCGCAGTTCTACGAAACGTACTACGAGGAGACCACCCAGGGGCAGGCCGCGCCGCGGCGCCTGTACCACCCGGACTACTACCGCTCCATGTGCGCCAGGCTGTACAACTTCGCCGGTCAGCAGTGGGACCCGGACGAATGGATTGAAGAACACCCCGAGGACCAGATATGGGCTATCTCCTTTGAGGAGATTCAGGTAACCGACGTCGCCGGGAACGCGGTCACAATCAAGCTCATAACCGATAAGCAGCTCTTCTCCACGTACAGCGAGGCAGAGGCCTTCGTCAACAGCCACGATGACTACCGGATTGTAGGCACGAGCCCCTTCGTCAGCCCCGTGCCGTTGGAGGAAATGGACTGCTACAGCGTGGTGTATGACTCGAGCGGACTGGTGCAGGTGTCCGGGGAAGACTACCTGCCGTACGTCAGGATACTGGAGTACTCACCCTGAGACGTCGGCACGCTCAGAACGGGCTCTGACCGTCTCGCCCGCAGGGTTGAGAGGACTGCGGATTGCCCACACGCGCAAAGGGAGAGTGAACTCGTCCTTCTTCCCTGGCGAGACAGACCTGACGAGCGTACTCCTCCTTCCTGACGCGGGTGTGTACTGTGCACTCCCTCCCCTGGGGGAGGGACTCCTCGGTTGCTGGGGTGCTTCCCCTCTCCTCCAACTCCTTCCCCCAGGGGAGGGAGTGC
>JAXHUA010000107.1:0-13326 GCA_034189695.1 Chloroflexota bacterium
GGTAGTTGCCGCCGAGGAAGTGGCAATCGCCGCGGCCACACACCGCCAGCATCACTCCGTCGACCCCTGAGTTGAAAGCCTTCATTATGAAGGAGGGGTCCACCTTACCCGAGCACATTGTCGGGATTACCTTGGTTTTGGCCTTGGACTTGGACGTGTCCACCTTGTCCGCTTCTCCCTTGGAACACCAGTTGCAGCAGAAAACTATGACTCTGGGCTCGGAATCCTTTCGGTCGCCCCTTCCGAACAGCTTTCGCCCGAACTTGTTCATAGCTTCTCCTCTCTGACTATTTCTGTGACGATGAAGGGAATTCTCCGCCTCAGCTTGTCGGTGCACCCTTCACCGAAGGTCGAATTGTCCTCTACTTCAATCGCATAGATGCTCACTGACTGGGGCATCCTGCATCCCAGGTCCTGCCCTATCTTGAAGGCTGAGGCCAGGTCCATGCCGTGGGAACACGACAGGTCGGTGGCAGCATGCAGGTCGGCCAACCCGAGCCGGTACAGGTCTCCTGGCGTCCCCTTCTCCGTCTTGATGGAGTCGACGATTATGACCCTATCGTGACCCTCAAGGTAGTCGAGCAGCGCAAGCCCGGCCTCCGTTGTCTGTTCTACGACCACGTCCCGGCTCGCCTCGCCGATCCCTTCGGCCACTTCAATCCCGACCCCATCGTCGGTGACTATGGGGTTCCCCAGCCCCAATACGAGTGTCTTCATTTGCATATTGCCGCGATGGCGGTCTCGATGGTCTCCATCAGCCCGTCTTTCACACTCCGTGCACCCGAGGGACAGGCGACAACGCAGAGGCTGCAACGCTTGCACCTGGTATCGTCAACCACTGAGATGAGGTCATCATCCCGCTTCTCGAGCGTGCTGGCGTCATACGGACAGACAGCAACACAGACGCCGCAACCACTGCACAACTCATCGTTGACTTCGATGGCTGGAATCTCCGGCTGAAGCTCCAGCAGCACGCATGCCTTACAGCTCAGGCACGGCCCGCAGCAGAGGCACCGCTTCGCCTCGGCAATGGCCTGCTCCAGGGTGAAGCCCTTCTCAAAGGGCTCGAAGTTCAGTCTGTCCTCCGCCGGCAGCCACACCAGCCCCGGCTGAGGCTTGTAGTCGATAAGCTCGGGAATAGCCGCCTGTTCGAACTCCTTCTCCCGGCCGGCCTTCAGGTCTTCTCCCTTGATGAAGCGGTCAATCGACTCCGCGGCCACAATCCCGTCGCGCATGGCCTCAGCGGCGAAGCCGACTTGCTTCATGTCGCCGCCCACGAAGATCCCTTCTTTGCGATTGCTCATAAGGGTGAGCGGGTCGAAGTCGAGCCTCCCTCGATCGTTCAGCAATCCCTCCTGCTGGAACAGGGCACGCTCCGGCCCCTGGCCAATCGTGATGAGGAGGACGTCGCCCTCGATGTCGATTACGTCACCCGCGTCAAACTGGGGATTGAATCCGTTGTCGTCGAAGACAGAGGTGCAGAGCGGTGCCCGTATCTTTTTGAACGCGCCGTTCTCGCCCACTATCTCCTGCACGCCGCGGGAGTAGACAATGCTGATTCCCTCTTCGGTGGCACCCTCTATCTCCTCCTCATCGGCCGGTATGCCATCCCTGCAACACTTGTCGGCGCACTCCAGACAGACGAGGGTTACCTTGCCGCCGAGCCGTCTGGCCGTTCTGGCAACGTCGAAGGCCACGTTGCCGCCGCCGACCACTATCGTCTTCTTGCCTTTGAACAGGTCAGCGGGGGCCTTGTTTCCATGTGCGTCGTCAAGGAGGTCCAGACCGAAAGAGACTCCCGCCAGGTCGGCCCCTTCCACTATGTCCCGGCCAAAGGTGAGAGGCCTGGCTGCCGGGGTCCCCGTGGCGATGAACACCGACTGGAAGCCCTCCTTCTTGAGCTGATCGAATGTCTTGCCGCCGCCGCCGATTTCCTCTCCGAACCGGACCTCTACGTGTGCGATTCTCACCAGGTTGTCGAGCGTCTTGTTGAGGACGTCCCGCGGCAGCCGGTACTTGGGGATCCACCTGAGGGCGCCCCCAAGCTCAGAACCTCTCTCGAAAACGATGACCCGGTATCCCTTCTCACTGAGCATGTAGGCGCACATGAGACCACCGGGCCCGCTGCCAACGACGGCGACTTTGTCCTTGGTGGGGGTGGGGAGAGCCGGCTTCGTGTCCAGGTATGGGAGGTAGTGCTCGTTCACGAAGCGTTTGAGCATCTTCCTCCTCACTGCGCCGCTCTCGTCCTTGTAGTTGCATTCCCTCTCGCATAGACCGCAGACGAAGCTGCAGATGGTGAAGAGGGGGTTCTTCTTGTAGATCTCGTCCCCGATCTTGATTATCTGTTTGTGGGCTGCCTCGGCGTCCAACGGGAGAAACGAAATCATCACGTTGGTGCGCTGGATGTCCTCCCCGATAGGGCAGGCTATCTGGCACGGAGGCAGGTAGACCTTGCCGGTGTCTTCCCGTACCACTTCCTCGACTTGGGCCTGCTTCTCCTTACTCACCTCGTCTTAACCTCCTTATCAGTTCTCCGTGGCAGTCGTGCACATTCACTTCGAGCGGCATGCGCCCGGGAAGGGAATGCGTCGCGCACGCATGACAGGGGTCATAGGCTCTGAACGCCATCTCAAGCATGTTGAGAATCCCATCAGGCACGTCGCCGTTCTTGATAAGGGACTTCGCCGCCTTGTCGATGGACATGTTCATGGCCGCCGAGTTGTTCTGAGTGGCCACAATGATGTTGCACTTGGTGATGATGCCGCGGTCATCGGTCTGGTAGTGGTGGAAAAGCGTTCCTCGTGGTGCCTCGACGACCCCCACACCCTCCTTGGGAGTCTGCGTGGGCAGATTGACGATGTCGGGGGATGTGATCTCCGGATCCCTGGCCAGTTCGCGCAGCCGCTCTGAAGCGTAGAGCGCCTCAATCAAACGTGCCCAGTGGTAGGCCAGGGTACAGTGAACCGGCTTGCCGCCGAGTGTGGAGTACATCTTGTCGAATGCCTCCTGCGCCAGTGGCGTTGCCATGCCGTCGGCTGCATTCAGTCGAGCAAGTGGCGCCACGCGGTAAACGCCGCTGTCCTCGCCGTCCACGAAGCCCTTCCAGCCCACGTTCTTGAGGTAGCAGAACTTGACATAAGTCCAGGGCTCAACGTGCTCTCTGATGTGGTCGAGGTAGTCCTGGGCCTTGAACTTGACGAATTCCTTGCCGTTGGGGTCGACAACCCGCAGTGACCCGTCGTAGAAGTTGACCTTGTTGTCGTCGTCGACGAGGCCCATGTAGTAGGTCCTGTGCTTGTAAACGTCGCCGGTGATGAGGTCAACGTACTCCTTGTTCTTGAGCACGATGTCGTCGAAGAGCTGGAGCGAGAACTGGCAGAAGTCAACGGCGAAGTCGGCCGTGTCCAGGATCTGCTTCCGTTCCTCTTCGTTCAGGCCCTTGGAGACCCCTCCGGGGAGGCCGCAACTCGGGTGAACCGGCTTTCCGCCGATCATCCTGAGGATGTTCCTCAGCCTCTTCCTGACCTCGATCACCTTGAGACCGGCATCCATGCCGGCCTTGGCGATGACGCCGAGAACGTTTCGCTCCCCCGCGGGCGCCTGCGGCCCAACAACGAAGTCCGGACCGCCGAGGAAGTAGAAGTGCAGTATGTGGTCCTCAGCCTGGAAGGCGTTGTACATCACCTCCCTGATCTTCTTCGCCGTGGGCGTCGGCTCGACTTTGAACAGGTCGTCCAGGGCCTTGGTGCCGGCCATGTGGTGCGCCGTGGGGCACACGCCGCAGATCATGGTGGTTATCCTCGGCACTTCCTCGGCCGGTCTGCCCTCGCAGAATTTCTCAAAGCCGCGCAACTCGGGGATCTGCAGGATGGCGGCATCGCAGGTACCCTGGTCGTTGAGGAATACCTCTATCTTGCCGTGGCCCTCTAACCTCGTTATCGGATCTATCGTTATCTTCTTCATGCTTCCCCCTATACCTTACATTCTCCGCCTGCCGAGGATCGAAGCCGGCAGGCCGAACCGGTAGAATGTCCCCGCCGGGTCGGCCAGGCTGTCGACCAGCTTCCTCGAATCGTCCTCGGTCATCTTCTCTTCCTCCTCAATCCCCAGCAAGGATGCGATCATCGACAGCGCCTTGGCCCCCTGGTCGGCAATACCGTCCAGCGGACCGAAGCATCCCCGGCACGGCAGATTGGCCCTGATGCACGTCTCACCGCATCCTGAGCGGGTTGCCGGTCCGTAGCAGAAAAGCCCTTGGGCGAGGAAGCACTTGTCAGGATCTATCTTGATCTCCCACGGTCGTTTCATCTCCTTGATAGTCAGCTTCTCGGGCTTTGACTCCAGTCTGGGGCAGGTGTCGCACAGTGCGATGTTGGGGGCCAGCACGGAGCCCTTCTCGGGCAGTTCGCCCTTGAGAATAGCGGTCACCGCGTTCAAGATGAGGTCGGGAGGTGGTGGGCAGCCAGGAAGGTAGTAGTCAACTGGAATCGCCTGGTCCAATGTCAGCACCGTGTCAAAGAACTCGGGCAGGGTCAGTTCACCGACGTCAACCGTGGACTTGATCTGTGGGGTAGTGCCCTCGGGGTTCTCCACAGATGGGGCTTCCTTGTAGGCCCTTTCGAAAATGGAATCCCTCGTCCAGAAGTTGGCCAGCCCGGGAATACCTCCCAGATGGGCGCAGGAGCCAAAGGCGACAACGAGGCCGGACTTCTTCCTCAGTAGCTCCACCATCTCCTTCTGCTCCTCCAACCTTACCGCCCCGTTGATGAAGCTCACCGCGATCTCGCCGTCCGCCATAGCCTCCACGTCCTTTTTCTTGAAGTCCAGGGCAACCGGCCACAGGACTATGTCAACCGCATCCGCCACCTTCAGCAGGTCTTCGTTGAGGTCAACAACCGTTTCCTCGCACCCGCCGCATGAAGCACACCAGTAGAACGCGACCTTCGGCTTGGCCATGCATACCTCCTTTTCTGTTCGGCGGTGCGCCTTGCGGTTCCCGTTCCGTGGTGGAACCCGGCGCCCGCCACCATGTGTGCCGAAAACTAAAGGCCCGATGACGGGCTCGACGAATCAATCTGGGACACGCTCGCCGCGGTGCGCGATAGCGGAGACCATGCAGAATCCCCCGCAATGGTCTTGATGGCAATTCGAGGAGAGACGGTGCTGTGCCGGCCACCGGCTGAACCTGAAGACAGAAGGTTGGTAAGTTCCATTTGCGCCCGAATGCCCTCTAGGCCACGATGCTACCCAAACCTGGGGGAAGCACCATCGCGCTCAAGCCCAAGACAATCCGCTCCATTCCGAATAGGTCTGGAGCGTGCGGGGGAAAAGCAGGCTAGGCTATCCCCCGTCGGTGCGTATCTCTATGCCCAGCCTTTCGGCCAAGCGGATGAGGCCTTCTCTGGTGCAGAACTCTTTCTTCTCCGGGTCAAGAAAGACGCCGGCGTTGTCAATCTCAATGATCCTGAGATGGGCCCGAACTGTCCTCTGGTCCATGCCGAGTTCGGCCGCCAGCTTGGGAACGGAGAAACAAGCACAACTGGTGTCCTGCCAAAGCTCCGTCAGCTTGTCGACAATCTTCTGGTGTCTCAGGGTGTAATCTCTGTCGCGCTCACCATGCATTGACGTTCCGTGATACAGAATCGTGTTAATCTAGCCGTATTCTAGCATTCGAAACATGACGGTGTCAACGGTGAAAACGCTCTCGACGACGGATTGTACACCATTCCGCAGCATCGCCGTCAGGCAGCCGAAGGCCCGAGAAACCGTGAGGCAACGTGGAACTGCCGGCGGCACGTGATGGCGCTCGACCGCCATGGACAGCCCGCGAGTCACGTAGACGAGTGCATTACATAGAAAACGTGGGTGGGCTATGCTACAATGTGAGTGGTGCCACCAAATGCATGAGCTTGCGATTACTCAGTGCGTGCTCGACATAGCGCTGGAGCAGGCTGAGAAGCACAAGGCGGGCAGAGTGGCCAAGATCAATCTGGTGGTCGGCGATCTGTCAGGGGTCGTGGAAGAGTGTGTTCAGTTCTACTTCCAGGTACTCAGCAAGGATACCGTCGCCAGCGAGGCGATGCTTGAGTTCGAGAGGGTGCCGACGGGGGCCCGCTGTCACGCTTGCGACTCGGAGTTCACGCTTGCCGAAACGGACTGGACGTGCCCGAAGTGCGGCAGCGACGAGATCGAGATCGTTGGCGGCAGAGAACTGTACATCGATAGCATGGAGTTGGAGTGATGGAGATCAAAGTGCTTCAGGGTATACTGAGCGCCAATGACCGCATAGCGGAGAGGAACCGGCGCTTGTTGAATGACAAGGGCGTCTTCGCTCTGAACCTGATGGCTTCGCCCGGGGCTGGGAAGACCAGTCTCCTGCTGGAGACAATACGAAGACTGAAGGGGAAGGTGAGTATCGCCGTGGTCGAGGCTGATATCGCCTCGAACCTCGATGCCGACAGGATAGCCAAGGAGGGCGTGGCGGCGCTTCAGATCAACACCGGCGGAGCCTGCCACGTCGATGCCAACATGTTGAACAATGCTCTGGAGAGCATGGACCTCGAAGGCGTGGACCTGCTCATCCTTGAGAATGTCGGCAACCTTGTGTGCCCTGCCGAGTTCTACCTGGGAGTGGACAAAAACGCGATGATCGCCAGCGTACCTGAGGGCGATGACAAGCCTTACAAGTATCCCCTGATGTTCGGCCAGTCAAACGTGGTGCTGGTGAACAAGATAGACCTGCTTCCTTACCTCGACTTTGACTTCGACAACTTCACCAGAGGACTGAGTGTTGTCAATCGTGGGGCGACGCTCATTCGTATTTCATGCAAGACGGGAGATGGGATCGACGACTGGATCTCCTGGCTGCTGGCAGAGATGAAGAGATAGGGCGGCCGTCACGGGCCACGGCTGGAGTGCCTCATGTGGGGAGGAAGGGCTCCGCGCTGCGACTGCCTGAACGGCCTCGCTGCAGAACTGACAGTTCGTCCCAGTGCGCTGCGACAGGACGACGTGTCCGTGGGGCGGGAGTCGGAAAGCGGCGTGCACAGGGCGGCCATCATACGCAGGCAATGACTACAGCACATGCTACCAAGTTGCTCCGCATCAGTGTTCGGGGCGTCGTCCAGGGCGTCGGCTTCAGGCCATTCGTGTACCAGCTTGCTGGGAAGCACGACCTGAAAGGCTGGGTGCTGAACAGCTCGGGCGATGTCAGGATCGAGGTGGAAGGCGCCCAGAAGGCGCTGGACCGGTTCGTGAGAGAGCTCAGGGAATGCGCTCCGCCTCTGGCACGGATTGAGGCTGTGTCAGCGGAGAGCGGCGCGCCCGTAGGCTACCGCGACTTCGAAATACGCCACAGCCTTGCCGAGGAGGGCAAGTACCAGCTTGTGTCACCTGATATTGCGACGTGCGATGCATGCCGCAGGGAACTCCTCTCGCCTGAGGACCGGCGCTACCGCTACCCCTTCACGAACTGCACCAACTGCGGGCCTCGCTTCACCATAATCGAGGACATACCCTACGACCGCCCCAACACCACCATGCGGCAATTCATCATGTGCCCCGACTGCCAGCGTGAGTATGATGACCCTCAGGACCGGCGGTTTCATGCCCAACCCAACGCCTGTCCGGTGTGCGGTCCCTCTCTTCAGTTGACAGACGGCGACGGGAATCCCGTCCCGTGTGACGACGTCATCGCCGCCGCCAGCGAGTTGCTGAAAGGGGGGAAGGTCCTGGCGGTGAAGGGGTTGGGCGGCTTCCATCTCGCCTGCGATGCGACCAGCGACGAAGCGGTGCGGTTGCTGAGGGCCAGGAAGAGACGCCCGTACAAGCCGCTGGCGATAATGCTCGACACGATGGAAAGCGTCGGGAAGCATTGCGTGGTCTCGACTGAGGAAGAGAAGCTGTTCACCTCACCCCAGTGCCCCATTGTGCTGGTCAGATGGAAAGAGGATTCCCCTGTTTCACGGGAGGTGGCGCCGGGTTTGAGGCACCTGGGGGTGATGCTGCCTTACACCCCGCTGCACCACGTATTGCTCCGGGAAACCGGCTTGCCTCTGGTAATGACGAGCGGGAATATCAGCGAGGAGCCGATAGCCAAGGACAACGATGAAGCGCTCCGCAGGCTCAGGGGTATCGCGGACTTCTTCGTTCTGCACAATCGGGACATTCACGCCCGCTACGACGACAGTGTGGCCATTGTGGAGATGGGCAGGCCGTGCCTGACGCGGCGGGCTCGGGGCTATGCGCCGTACCCGGTGCATCTGGGCTTCAAGGCACGACAGGTGCTTGCGTGTGGCGCTGAGCTCAAGAACACGTTCTGCATTACGAAGGACAACTACGCGTTCGTCAGCCAGCACATCGGCGATATGGAGAACCTGGAGACGCTCGAGCATTTCGAAGATACCATTGGACTGTACAAGCGTCTCTTCCGGCTGGAGCCGGAAGCCCTGGCGCACGACCTGCACCCCGAGTACCTGTCGACCAAGTATGCCAAGGAGCGCCCGGGCGGGCTGCCGTTGATTGGGGTGCAGCACCACCATGCCCACGTGGTGAGTTGCATGGTGGAGAATGGTGTTGACCAGCCGGTTATCGGGGTGGCTCTCGATGGAACGGGCTACGGGTCTGACGGCACGATCTGGGGGGGCGAGTTCCTTGTCGCCGACTACCGCCGCTTTGAACGCGTGGGCCATCTTGAGTACGTACCCATGCCCGGGGGTGCTGCGGCGGTTCAGAGGCCCTATCGCATGGCCTTCTCCTACCTTCACACGCTTCTGGGAGACGTAGCTGTCGACGAGCTGGCCTTCTTGCGCGACATCGATGAGCAAGAGAAAGAGATAATGAGGCGGCAGATCGAGAGGAAGGTCAACTCACCTCTGACGTCAAGCTGCGGGCGGCTGTTCGACGGTGTGTCGGCGCTACTGGGCGTGAGGGGAACGGTGGACTACGAGGCTCAGGCCGCTGTGGAGTTGGAAATGGCCGCGCTTGAGGAGACTGACGGCACCGAGCCCTATCCCTATGGCATATCAGAGGAAGGTGGCGTTAGAATTGTGCGGCTCAGGGATATGTTCGAGGCGATTGTGCGTGACGTTGGGCGTCTTCCCGTCGGCGTCATCTCGCTCAGATTCCATCACACGGTAGCGCGGATGGTAGCCGAGATGTGTCATTCGATTTCTCGGGAGAGAGACCTGAGAAGGGTGGCGTTGAGCGGCGGCGTATTGCAGAACCGGCTGCTGTTGAGGCTGGCTGTGGATGCCTTGCAGCGGGATGGCTTCGAGGTATTGACGCATTCCCAGGTGCCGACCAACGACGGGGGGATCTCGCTGGGGCAGGCGGTCATAGCCTCTCTGGAGCTGGAATGAATGAGTGTGGGAGAACACGCGGGAAACTGGGGCCAGATGCGCGTGGAACCATCTTAGAGGGTGAGTTATGTGTCTAGCAGTACCGGTGCAGGTTAAGTCGATAGACGGGGGCGAAGCGGAGGTCGAGTTTGGGGGGATCAAGCAGAAGATATCCATCGTGCTTACGCCCGAGGTGAGAGTGGGTGACTACGTTCTTCTTCACACCGGCTATGCCATCAGCCTGATTGATGAGGAAGAGGCCAAGGAGACGATCAAAATCTTCGAGGAATTGGCACTGCTCGAAGATGCCTGACTTCGCATGCCCCTTTCAGGTCAGGCGACCGGCCCCGGCTGCCTGGTGGAGCCGTGAAGGGGATTCGTTCAGTTGATATGAGATTCATCGACGAGTACCGGGACGCCGCGCTGGCCAGGACTCTGGTCAAGCGAATCAACCGCCATTCGACGAGGCCGGTCAGGCTGATGGAGTTCTGCGGTGGGCACACCGTCACCATCATGAAGCACGGCATACGTCAGCTCCTTCCAGAGACGGTGGAGATGCTCTCGGGGCCCGGCTGCCCGGTGTGTGTGACCGCCAACGGGGACCTGGACAAGGCTATCGCGCTTGCCGAGCAGCCCGGCGTTATTGTGACCTCCTTCGGCGACATGCTCAGGGTCCCAGGCAGCCGTTCCAGCTTGCAGAAGGCCAGGGCTGGTGGCGCCGACGTACGGGTGGTGTACTCGACCCTGGATGCCCTAGAGATCGCCAGGGACAACAGGGCGAAGAAGGTGGTCTTCATCGGCGTGGGCTTCGAGACCACCGCCCCGACCATCGCCGCCTCTGTTCTCAAGGCTGATGAGGAGGGCGTCGCCAACTACTGCGTCCTCTCCCTTCACAAGCTGTGCCCGCCGGTTATCAAGGCCCTGCTCGATTCGGGAGAGGTGAAGCTCAACGGGCTGGTCTGCCCGGGGCACGTCAGCTCCGTCATCGGCTCCCGCCCGTGGGAGTTCGCAGCTCACGACTATGGCATCGCCTGCGTGGTCGCCGGATTCGAGCCGCTGGATGTCCTGCAATCGGTCGACATGCTGGTGGGTCAGCTTGAGCGTGGCGAGCCGACGGTCGAGATCGCCTACAGCCGGGGCGTGAGCCGTGAGGGCAATACCACTGCTCAGAAGATGATGGCAAGGGTCTTCGAACCGTGTCCGGCGAGCTGGCGCGGCATGGGTTCGGTTCCCGGCAGCGGCCTGCGGTTCCGCGAGGAGTACGGGAAGTACGATGCGGAGCGCGTCTTCGACATCGACCCCGGGCCGACGCTTGAGCACAAAGGCTGTATCTGCGGCGACGTGCTGAGAGGGGTGAAGACACCGCTCGACTGCAAGCTGTTCCGTGTGACATGCACGCCGGAGCACCCGGTGGGGCCCTGCATGGTATCCTCTGAGGGAAGCTGCGCCAGCTACTATCATTATGAAAGTGCCTGAGGACGAGAGAATACTCCTGGCCCACGGCAGCGGTGGGAAGCTGAGCCACGACCTCGTGGAGAAGGGCTTTCTGCCCTCCTTCGACAACCCCTTGCTCTCCAGGCTGGATGACTCCGCCGTGTTCGACGTGAAGGGGCGGCTGGCTTTCACCACCGACAGCTACATTGTCACCCCGATATTCTTCGCCGGTGGCGACATCGGCAAGCTGGCCGTGTGCGGCACAGTGAACGACCTGGCGATGAGCGGTGCCACCCCGCTGTACCTGAGTACATCGTTCATCATCGAGGAGGGGTTCCTCCTGGCTGACCTGGCGCGCATTGTGACGTCGATCAAGCAGGCGGTGGATGAGGCCGGGGCGAAGGTGGTAACCGGCGATACGAAGGTGGTGAACCGCGGCAGCGCTGACGGCGTGTTCATCAACACGGCCGGGGTAGGCGTGATACCGGAGGGAATCGACATCTCCGGCTCGAACGCCAGGGCGGGCGACGCGGTCATCTTGAGCGGCCCCATCGGCGAGCACGGAGTGGCCATAATGAGCGAGCGTGAAGGCCTGAAGTTCGCCAGCCCGGTGCAGAGCGATTGCGCACCGCTCAACAGGCTGGTGTCCGATATGCTGGACGTGTCGCGCGAAATCCACTGTCTTCGCGACCCGACACGCGGTGGGCTGGCTACCACCCTCAACGAGTTCGCTGCGCAGTCCGGTGTGGGGGTCCTCATCAGAGAGGACGCAATCCCGGTGAGCGATGCGGTGCGGGCCGCATGCGAGATGCTGGGTCTTGATCCCCTCTACGTGGCCAACGAGGGCAGGCTGGTGGCGGTGGTCGGCCCTGGGGATGTCGAGCAGCTGCTGGACAGGATGCGCGCCAACAAGTACGGGCGCGGGGCAGCCGTCATCGGCGAGGTCACCGACGACCACCCGGGGAAGGTCGTGCTGCGGACAACGCTCGGGGCCTCGCGTATCGTCGACATGCTTGTCGGCGAGTTGCTGCCCCGGATTTGCTGAACCGGGGGTATTATCCTTCCTGGCTCCCACGCGTCACGTACAAGCGACATGGAGTCCTCTATCTAGAACGGCTATGTTGGGAATGCTTCGCCATCTTCCTGTCCAGCAGCTGGCAGGGACCCGTGTTCCAGTACGATAAGCCACCTTTTGCCCCGCTGCTCCAGCACGTTAGTCAGCCTTACTTTCAAGCTGATGTCCCGACCGCTAGCCTTCAGGTTAAGACTCAGGTCAGCTGCGACCCATGCCACTGAACTTGCCGCTGAGACCGAATACCAGCCGAAATTGAATGATGCATCCTCGAACTGTGCGACGTCACGTTCGAAGAGGGCCCTGATTTCGCCTGGTCCTACGCGCTTCTCATCCCGTCCTGTCCCAACCACAACCACGTCAGGATCTGGCGCGTACAGTCTCATCAGCGCATCCACATCCCGCTTGACAAATGCTTCCATTGACTGGTTCACGACGTTCATCACTTCAGCTTCTGTCTTCGGCTCTGCTTTCATAGTCTTCCAGCTCTCCCCCTATCGGTATTGGCAGACCAGACCAGTTCAAGACTGAGGGTTGCCTCATAGTCAGGAGCAGCGCACGCCAGGCATGGGAGAATTGACTACTGACCTTGTCCAGTAACCTCAATGTGCCCAGTTCTCCCCGACGGTTCAGGCCCTCGGTGGCGGCGTGACGCCAAACTGCTGGAGCAGGCCCAGGTAGTCCTTGTACTCGAATACTTCGACACCCTTGCCATCTTTCAGGTGAATAAACAAGCCCCCTCTCATAACCACCTCTTTGCCTGTGGGTGGGACCGGCAGCGCCGGCGATTCGCCAGTATGCTTCATGCGCCAGGTAGACCGGAGCGCCACAGTGTTGCCCTCGCCAATCATCTCCTCCCAGTCAAACTGGATATCGGTATACGCCTGGCGTGCCGCGAGGACATGCTGCTTGTACTCGGTCAGCCCCTTGACGTCCGGCTGAGGAGGGCGATGAATGACAACGTCAGGGGCATACAGCTCGTCCAGGGCCTCGAGGTTGCCTCTGTAGTAGGCCTCCTCCAATGCCGAACGGTACCTCGCTTTGAATTCCTCGAGTGACATTCAGATTCTCCTTCCGTTTGTGTCCCGTGCGGAGCCTCATTGCCCGACTTGCTGCGCCTTCCGTATGTCCCGGCTCATCATCCAGTCAACCAGCCCGGGGAACAGGCGTTTGACCGCGAAGGTGAACTTGCCGTCGAAGCTGGGAATGATGAGGAACTGACGTCGCTCCATGCCTTTGATGAGGGCTCGGGCCACGTCGTCGGGCTGCATGAGCTTCGCCCGCGCGGAGACCGCCTTCGTTTCCGGGGGTTTGGTCCTGTTCTCTTCGCGGAGGCCCGGCGTGTCCGTATCCGGCGGTATGGTAAAGCCCGGTAATGCACGGGATCGTGATCTCGGTGTCATAAGTCTTGATCAGTTCTTTGAGATTAATGTTCAAGGCCCCGAACAGCATGGACAAGCCTGAAGCGGTCTCGCCCGC
>JAXHUA010000108.1:0-14433 GCA_034189695.1 Chloroflexota bacterium
GCTCGAAGCCCGCGGCTACAAAGTGAACCTGGTGTCGGACATCTCGACAACCGCCCTTCGACAGGGTCTGGTGGCTGGCGATGTCGATATCTGCGCCGAGTATACCGGTACAGCCTGGATGACCCATCTGGGCCATGAGTATGAGGTCGGGACGGACAACAACGAGCTGTACGAACTGGTGAGAGACGAGGAAGAGGGCAACGACATCATATGGCTTGACCCGATATGGAACAACAACGCGTACGTGCTGGTGTCGTGGTCGGACTTCGCCGATGACAACGGACTGGTGACGCTCTCCGACCTTGCCGAGTACTACCGCCAGATGGATGGCGAAGTGAGGACATACGTCGACTTCGAGTTCTCCACGCGGCCGGACGGGCTGCCGGCGCTTGAGGACTTCTATGACTTCGAGGTTAAGGAAGCCTACCTGTTGACCGGCGCGGCGGGCACGTCTCTGCTCGGTCTGGAGAACGACGAATGCGATATTGCCATGGCGTTCGGTACGGACGCGGCAATCGCGGAACATGGCTGGCACGTCTACAGCGACGACCTGTCCTTCTTCCCGCCGTATGACCTGACGCCGAACATCCGCAAGGACGTGCTTGACAAGTACCCTGAGATCGAGGACATCCTCAATGAGCTGGTGGCCGCTTTCCCTGGCGGTGGCGAGGAGGCGACACCTGAGATAGTGGCTGACTGCCAGGTAGTGTGGCAGGAACTCAACGCGAGGGTTGACATCGACAAGATGGAGCCCGATGAGGTTGCTCAGGAGTGGCTGGAGGACGCCGGACTGCTGGACTGAGACACGTGCTTGACGCCGTCGAATGGCGTGTTGATTTGAACGGACTCCGTTGTTGCTGAGAGGGGCGGCCCCCCGAAACTGGCGAAGGGGGTGCCCTGGGACGGTATTGGCCCTATCCGATGGGTGTGGGCCGTCGGGTTCGTTGTCCGCGTCGGCGACCAAGGGCAGCGCACGACTGATTGGTAGTGCAGCGGGGAGTGTGACGGGCCGTGAATGACAAGCGTGTCAGGGCGTTGAGGGAGGGAGTGTGCAAGCGGCCGGGTGCGGTAGCCTATTGGATGAGTCGCGACCAGCGCGCCGGCGACAACTGGGCGCTGCTTCTGGCGCAGCGCATCGCTTTGCAGCACAGAGTGCCGCTGGTGGTCGTCTTCTGTCTCGTCCCGAGCTTCCTTGGGGCGACGATGCGGCAGTACGGGTTCATGCTCGGGGGTCTGGAGGAAGTTGAGCGGGATCTTGCTGAGAAGGACATACCGTTCTATCTGGTGCAGGGTTCCCCCGAGGAGGCACTGCCGGATTTCGTGAAGATGCACGGGATAGGGGTGCTGGTCACCGATTTCGACCCGCTGCGTATCAAGAGGAAGTGGAAGGAAGGCGTTGTCCGCAGGGTGACCGTCCCATTCCACGAGGTGGACGCGCACAACATCGTGCCTTGCTGGTGGGCCTCCCGAAAACAGGAGTATGCCGCGCACACCTTTCGGCCGAAGGTCAGGCGTGCGCTGCCGGAATTCCTCGATGAAGTGCCTCCGGTGAAAAAGCATCCATATCCTTCGAAGGAACGGATGCATATGGTCGACTGGGATGGGGTCCGGGTGGCCCTCCCGGTCGACCGTTCCATTCCGGAGGTTGACTGGGTGAAGCCAGGGGAGAAGGCCGCGCGCCAAAGGATGGAGGCGTTTCTGGCGGAGAAGCTGGCCACGTATGACGAGAGTCGAAACGATCCGAACAGAGATGGACAGTCCAGCCTTTCGCCGTACCTGCACTTCGGGCATATCTCAGCGCAAAGGGTGGCCATTGAGGTGACGAGGCGCGGGCTTGATAGGACACTGGCTGAGCCGTTCCTTGAAGAGCTGATCGTCAGAGGTGAGCTGTCTGACAACTTCTGCTTTCATAACCCCCGGTATGATTCTGTCGAAGGTTTCCCCGAATGGGCGAGGAGGACGCTCGAGGAGCATCGCGCTGACAGGAGGGAGTATGTCTACTCCGCAGAGCGATTCGAGAGGGCCGAGACGCACGACGAGCTGTGGAACGCGGCGCAGAGGCAGATGGTCGTCTCGGGGAAGATGCATGGGTACATGCGGATGTACTGGGCCAAGAAGATACTGGAATGGACCGAGTCTGCGGAGAAGGCGCTTGACGTTGCGTGCTACCTCAACGACAGGTATGAGCTTGATGGGAGAGACCCCAACGGTTACGTCGGCGTCGCCTGGAGCGTGGGCGGCGTGCACGACAGGGCGTGGGCCAGTCGAGCGGTGTTTGGGAAGATCAGGTACATGAGCTACAAGGGGTGCAGGTCGAAGTTCGATGTGGACGAGTACGTAGCGAGATGGTCTTCAGTCAAGCCTGAGCCGGTGTCGCCCTGAGGAGGTGGGGCGAGTCGTGCTGGCGGAAGGATGGTGCTGTGATGTCGGACAAACAGGCAACTCTGGATGAGCAGGTGCGGGGTGCTGGGAGGGCAAGGTGGCTCGACGTGGCCAAGCTGGTCGGGAGCATAGTAGTATGTGAGGCCGCGGGCGGCGTGGGTTCGATCTTCACCGCGCCGGCGATAGCAACGTGGTACGCCGCGCTCGACAAGCCGGGGTTCACACCACCGAACTGGCTGTTCGCCCCGGCGTGGACGACGCTCTTCCTGCTGATGGGGATCGCGGCCTTCCTGGTCTGGCGCAGGGGTCTGAGGCACCCGGGGGTCAGGTTGGCACTCGTCATCTTCGGCGTCCAACTTGTCCTCAACGTTCTGTGGAGCGTGGTCTTCTTCGGGCTCAAGTCACCGCTTGGCGGCGTGGTGGAGATCTGCTTCCTGTGGGTGGCGATAGTGCTGACCATCGTGGCCTTCTGGAGGGTTTCGGTTGCCGCCGGTGTCCTTCTACTGCCGTACATGGTGTGGGTGAGCTTCGCCGCGGCCCTGAACGTCTCAGTGTTCATTCTGAATCCGTAGGACGGCTGGCATTCGCACATGGAGCGCCGCTTGACATAACAGTGGGCACCGTCAACTACAGTGGTGTTGCGCTGGTGGTGGGTGGGCAACAGAACGGTGACTGTAGCGGTGGTCTTGGGAAGGGAGGGTGGAGTGAGCCGTTTGAAGCCAGAGAAGCTGCACGTGCGACACGCTTCAGGTGTCGGGGTGGGGGAGCCGCTGGTGCCGCGGTGCTACACGTTGACGCACTCGGACACCACGGGTGACCTGTATCTGACGGTGGCCCGGCACCATGACCGCAAACAGGTCTCAGGGCTGTACACGCGCCTGATGAGGGATGAGGTGTTGGCGGAGTGGGGTGTGGAACATGACCAGCCGTCGCTACACATCCATTGCCACGTGAGCGGGGGTCTTGTGCTGGGGACCGCTGGCCTGCGCGATGCCATCTTCCGCCGGGAGCTGCCGCTGGTGCTTGAGGCGATCCGACTCGGCGACAACGGGCTTTTTGAAGCGCGCCCCGAACTGAACCGGGCACCTATCCTGGTGCACTTTCACTCGCCCAAGGCATGCTACAACAGGACTGAGCAGTGGGGCACGCCGGGCGAATACGAGGTCACAGGCGGCGCGGGGCAGCATGAAGGCGAGTAGGCTTGCCGCGGAGCTCAAGATACCGTGCGGCTCCTCCTACTTGCCGCCGGTGCGCTGGCCGTGCCGGCCCACCTTGCCCTCGGCGAACGTAGCCGCCCCCGCCTGCGGCGTGACGTCGCGCAGCTCGGTGAGCGCCCCGAGCTCGGCCTCGATGAAGTACGCCTCCCCCAGGTCATGGCCGTAGCTGCGCAGCACTGATTCCTTGTCCGTGCGGATGGAACCCTGGGGGTGCTCACAGATGAGTTCGGCGAGTTCAGTCGCTCGCTCCATTAACTTGTCCACGGGCACCACCTCGGTCACCAGCCCGAATTGAAGGGCCTGCTCAGCGTCGATCACCCTGCCGGTGATAATCAGGTCGAGGGCGCGCCCCAGGCCGATGATACGGGGAAGGCGCACGGTACCTCCATCGACGAGGGGGACGTTGAAGCGGCGGTTGAGCATCCCGAATCTGGCGTTGTCGGCGGCGATTCGGATATCGCACCACGTGGCAAGCTCGAGACCGCCGGCGATGCACCAGCCGCTGACGGCGGCGATGGTGGGTTTGAAAATATCGATGCCCCTGGTATAGCCCATGTACCCCAGACTGTTGTAGTTCTGGACCCGCGCTTTGTCCACGTCCCTGACCAGGCTGCGCGGCTGCACCGCCGATAGCTTGGAGACGGCCTTCAGGTCCGCTCCGGCGCAGAAGGCCTTGTCGCCGGCACCGGCGATGATGCTCACGAACGCTTCGTCGTCGTCGCGGAAAACGCGGTAGGCCTCGGTGAGCAGCTCTCCCGTCTCAGGGTCAACGGCATTGCGGACCTCGGGACGGTTTATGGTGATGTGGAATACGTGACCTCGCCTCTCGTACAGAACCTTGGACATTGTCATTCCCTCCACGGCTGTGAAGGCCCATGCCGTGTATGCGCCAACGCGCCAGATGCTATCATCATCTCCAGTCTGTGACAAGTGTGAGATGGAGACCGGCGAGGTTCGAATTCAGAAAGGGGCTATCGGCACTTCGTGTATTGGGCCGTCGCGACACGGGTCGGTCGCTGGCCGATTGCAGGCTTGAGCGCGGTGTACTATAGTGGACGGACAAAGGAGTCTGACAGGCGCAATGCAGAGCGAAAGCGGCTCAATGCGGGTCACGGTAATGGGGCTGTTCCTCAACCTGTTCCTCGCAGCGCTCAAGCTGAGCATTGGACTGGTATTCGCTTCAGCGGCGCTGATAGCGGACGCCGTGCATTCCATCTCAGACCTGGTGACGGACGTGGTCGCCATCATAGGCATTCGCCTTTCGAGCCGGCCTGCGGATGAGAGTCACCCCTACGGGCATGGCAAGCTTGAGACCATGGCTGCCTCCTTGATAGGCATCGCTCTGTTGGTCGTCGGGGGACTCATTCTCTGGAACGCAGGTCTGTCGCTCTACCGGCAGGAGCAGAACATCCCAGGGTACCCCATGCTCATTGCCGCGGCGGTGTCCATAGTGGCCAAGGAGTGGATCTATCAGGTGACGAGGCGGGTAGCGCGTCGAATTGGCAGCGCGCTGCTCAGTGCCAATGCCTGGCACCATCGTAGCGATGCCCTCTCGTCCGTGGCGGTCCTTCTCGGGGCGATAGGTGGGCTTCTGGGGTGGGGGCAGGGCGACCAGGTGGCAGCCCTGGCGGTGGGGACAATCATAGTCGTGGTAGGACTGAACACCCTGTGGGGGCTCATAGTTGAGCTCGCCGAAGGCTCGGTCTCGGGCGCCGAGAGGGAGGCGATTGCGGAAGCGATAGAGGGCGTGCCGGGTGTGATAGCCTGGCACGACCTGCGGACTCGCCTGGTGGGCAGGGAAGTGTTCATGGACGTGAGCCTCCACGTGTCGTCGAGGCTCACAATAGTCGAAGCCCATGCGATATGCTCGGCAGTAGAGGAGGCTATTGAGAAGTCGCTGCCCCGGCCAGTCAACGTGGTTGTCCATTGTGAGCCCGAGGGAGAGGATGGCGACCATGATGCGGAGGATGCCTCGAGTGGGAGGACAGGGGCGTAGAGTGGTCATGCAGTACTCCTGACGTACGGGCGCCCGGCCGTTTCGTCGGTGGCGAAGTTGGAGGAGCGCAGTGTTGACCAGGGGCGTGGGTGAATGGTATCATCTAGCATATGATGCGAAACCAAACGGAGCCTGCAGGGTCAGGCTCCGTTCTTTTGTTTTCTCTCTAACGGCTCCGAGCCTCGCACGCAATGAACGCGCTCAGTCAAATTCGTAGTAGAAGCAAGAAGGTCTTTTACGGGTGGTGGGTGGTTGGCGCAGGTACCTTCCTCTATTTCCTCGGCATCGGCTCGATCTTCTACGGATTCAGCACCTTCTTCAATCCCATGGTTGAGGAGTTCGGCTGGTCGCGGACGGTGACGTCGGGTGCCTACTCGCTGTCACGTCTGGAGGGCGGTCTTGAGGGGCCGATCGTCGGCCCATTGATCGACAAGTTCGGCGCGCGCAAGCTGATATTCGTTGGCGTCATCCTGGGGGGCATCGGCTTCATCGTCCTGTCCAGAATCAACAATGCGTTGGGTCTGTATCTCGTCTTCGGTCTGCTCATCTCGATGGGCTACAATACCGGCTTCTTCCACGCCACTACGACGGCGGCGGCTAACTGGTTCATCAAGAGGAGAAGCCGTGCTCTGGGCCTGATAACGGTTGGCGGTGGCCTTGGCGGTGCAGCCATCGTGCCGCTGCTGGCAGTGCTCATCACGCACTACGGGTGGCGCTGGGCTGCGATCATCATCGGTCTGGCCATTCTGGCAATTGGCATTCCACTGGCGTTCATTATCAGGAGCAAGCCGGAGGACAAGGGAATGCTGCCCGACGGCATTCAACCGGGCGAGGCGGAGGCGCAGGCAATACCCGAGGCCGTCGAGGCGCAGGCGTCCGGACTGAAAGCAGCCGTTGATGAGGGAGAGGTCAACTTCACTGTCAGGGAGGCGCTGCGTACCAAGGCCTTCTGGACCTACATTGTGGCGATGATGCTTCGCGCCTGCATCTTGAGTTCAATCGTGATTCATCAGATCCCTCACCTTACCGATGTAGGGATATCGTACACGGCGGCGGCCAACTGCCTGGGAATCATGGTCTTCATAAGCATACCGGGGAGGTTCATCTTCGGCTGGCTGGGCGACATGTTCGACAAGAGAGTGCTCATGTTCATCACGTGCGTCATTCAGGCAGTCGGCATTTTCATCTTCGTTCAGGTGAGCAGTCTGTGGATGGCGTATCTCTTTGTAACGGTGTACGGTCTGGGATATGGTGGCGCCATACCGCTATCGGTGGCTCTCAGGGGGCAACTCTTCGGGCGGAAGATATTCGCCACCATCGGGGGCATATCGTCGGGGTTCAGCGCCATTGGAACGGTCGCGGCCCCTGTCCTGGCGGGCTACGTGTTCGATGTCTCCGGGAGCTACAGCGTGGCGTTCTACGCGTTGATGGCCCTCATACTCCTGTCGGGTTTCGCGTTCCTGATGATCCGGTATCCGAAGCCGCCAGCGAGGTTGGCTGGTTACCCTGCCTAGGAGCCAACGCGCCGCCAGCGTCATAGAGTCAATCTGCTGCCAAGGGATGGCAGGACTACCTTGATCGCATTCCGGCCAAGCTGCTCGACGTAGAACTCCGGATGCTCGCTGTGAATGGGAATGAGGACCTCAGGCGCTATCTGTCGGGCCATGGCCAGGAGGTCGTCGCCGCTCGCGTGGCCGGACGCATGCAACCCCCTCTGGTCTTCGGGCACCTGCCAGCCCTCGCAGGTCTCCACGGGGAGGCCAAACGGCACCAGGCCGAAGTGCCTCAGCCACTCGTGCAGGCGTCTGAAGTCGATGGCTTGTTCCTCGTCATGAGGCTCGCTTGAGCTGTAGACGTAGAGGCTGCCGGGCACAGGACGGATGCTTGGGAGTTCGTTCAGGTCGAAGAAGCTGAAGCACAGGATGAAGCTGTCCTGCGCCGAGGCTACGTCACTGGCGAGCACGAGCTTGTCCTCGTGGTCCTGGCACAGGCTGCGAAGCCATACACTCGGAGACCTGCTGGCGATGGTGTCCTGGTAGATGACGATGGCGTCATCTTCGGCGATGTCGGGTATCTCGTCACTGAGAAGACGCAGGGTCTTCAGCAAGTACGCGTCTTTGGGGAGGATTGCCAGCCGCCTTCCCGTGTCTCCGGCGACCTGGTGGAATGTCAGCAGGCGGTCAACATCGCGGGCGGAGAAATCGGCGACCACCAGGCCGGACGAGGCGGCGACCGCCTTGAGTGCGTTCTGGTAGACGTCACGTTCGGTGAAGCTTGCCTGGCGGTCCACGTTGGTGCCCTCCAGTATGAGCGCCCGTGGGCGGAGTCCGGCTGCCTGCTCCACGAAGCTCTGGGTAAGCTGGGCCCGCTTGCCATGCATTCGAAGGTCGCCGCTGTAGAGAACCCAACCGCAGTCCGTCTCGATTCCCCAGGCACATGCGCCGGGAATGGAGTGGTCGACTGGGAAGCAGCGCAGGTTGAAGCAGCAGTCGGAGTGGGCGGCAAGAGGATAGGAATCGAGCGCCTTCTGCCTCGACGTTCTCTCCCAGAAACCCCATTCCCAGAAAGCAGCTGCATCTTCGCTGAGCTGGTCGGGTCTCACGTCTCCGATGCAGAACCGGCGCTGCCGCCGCAGCGTCTTGTTGTCTGCAAGATGGGCCTCCTGTCTCCACCCCTGAGGACATCCGCGTGTTGTCGGGCTGAAGTAGCACACCTGCTGGTCGAAATCCGCTCTGCCGGAGTCCTGCATCGCCTTGACGATGAAAGCCGTCATCGCTGTCGCGTAGACGGGGATGTCCTCCTTGAGGAAAGAGATGTATCCAGAGTGGTCCAGATGGGCGTGTGACAGGAGGACGCCGTCTACGGGACCGAGCTGGCGATACAGGGGCGCGTTGCGAAAGAGTTCCCACAACTCCGGCCTGCTCAGGTCGTCGCGAAACACTCCCTCAAGCGGGGGAAGCAGGCCCATAGTCAGCGGGTCGAGCAGGCCGGCACCGCCGCGGGGCTTGAGGTACTCCTCGTAGAACAGCTTGTACCTCTTGTACGGGAAGCCGAAGTCGAGGAACAGCCTTCTATCACGGTCCTCGAGAAGGACCTTGTTGCCGCCGATCTCGTTGATGCCGCCGTAGAAGGTAAGCTCTGTCATGGGTTCGCTGCGTGGTCTATGTGGAAGCGTCGCTCAGTCTATTGCACCGCGAGGCGTCGCGCAAGCAGGTCCAGGCATTGCCGCCGGCGGCTTGCAGCGCGGGACGTGTCAGGCGTATCGACCCCGAACCTTCGCGGTCCTAGAAGATGCCCCCTCCAAGGGAGAGACGGATAGCGCCGAGGAGAATTGCTATGGAACAGAGCGCAATGCCCGCGATGGCGAGACCGCGTGGGCCCCTGGCGGTCGCGGTTGCTATGATGCTTATGACCAGTCCGATGACGGCAAAGGGTATGACGAGCCAGTTCAGCCATCCCAGGAATGGGAGAAACGCGATTAGCATGGCGATGATGCTGAGTACGCCCCATATCAAGCTCAGTATCTGCACGCAGACCTCCTTCTTGTGCTGTCGCGAGAGCCGCCCGAGCAGCCCGCATCGGTCATCCCGAGAGCGCTTCGCGGACGTGCGCGACCAGGTGCCGACGCTTGTCGTCGTTGGTCAGCACGTCTTGCTTGAGTTTCTTCCATGCTGTGGGACAGTCCTTGTAATGCACGTCGACCATCTGGTGAATGGCCTGGTCGATCTGCTTCCTGTTTGCCGGCGTGACCTCGATGCCAGCTTCACCGAGGACATCGCTTATGTGGCGGAGATAGCATGACATGGGCGTTGCCTCCTTCCGAGTTGTGAGGGCGGTTCAAGGGAGCGGGTGGCGCGCTGCCGCACGTGACGGCTGACGCCGCCGAATACGGACAAGATAAGAACATACTGCGGCGATTTGTGCAACCCCCTGCGGGGGTGCATCGGGATAGGTGGCGAACCCGCGTGAGGTCGTGGAGTAGCTAGGACCCCCTGCGGAGCACGACAGCGGCGAGGATTGAGGTGCCGGCGGCGAAGCCGGCCAGCACTGCGAGTTCGGTAGCGACGTCCGCGAGACCATCACCGCTGAGCATGATGCCCCTGAGTCCGTCCACCGCATAGGTCAGCGGGAGCGCTGACGAAATCCATTGAAGGTAGTCCGGCATCTGCTCAACCGGCCAGATCACGCCACAGAGGAAGACCTGAGGCACAATGATAAGTGGTATGAACTGGACCATCTGGAACTCGTTGCGGGCGAAGGTGGACGTGAAGATGCCGAGGTTCACCGCGACGACGATGACGACGGTTTGGAAGATGAATATCTGCCACAGCTCGCCGGCGTAGTTCACATCGAGCACGTATATAGTGAACAGGAGCACGATCAACGTCTGTATGAAGGCGAATACGAAGAAGCCGAGGAGGTAGCCGACCACAATGTCGAGCCGCGAAACCGGAGATGCCATCAGTCGCTCCATGGTGCCCTGTGACCGCTCTCGCAGAAAGCTGATGCCAGTGAGAAGAAAACCAAAGAACAGGGCCAGAGTGACCAGCAGGGCTGGGGCGATGTAGTCGAGAACGTCCTCCTCCGGGAAGCTCAAACCGATAAGCGTCATGACGACCAGTGGAACGACGAGTATCAACGCCAGGGTTCTCGGGTCCCGGACGATCTGGTGTACGACCCTGACGGCGATAGTCATCGCTCTACCGGACATGTCGCGTACCGTCCTCTCGGCGGGTGTAATAGAGGAAGGCGTCCTCAAGGGTGGCCTCGGGGTCACCGGTGGCGCGCGTAAGCTGTGGCGGAGTACCCTCGGCGATGATGTTGCCGTGGCGCATGAACGCGAGCCGGTCGCAGTGATTGGCGTCATCCATGGTATGACTGGAGATGATCAGTGTGACGCCGCGTCGGTTGAGCGCGGTGAAATACCGCCAGAAAGTAACTCGAAGCTCGGGGTCGACGCCCACGGTGGGCTCGTCGAGGAAGAGAACCCTTGGACTGTGGACTATGGCGCAGGCAAGGCTCACGCGCTGACGCATCCCGCCGCTGAGCTTGTGGGTTGAATCGTCGCGACGCGACCAGAGCCCTACGAGCCTGATCACTCGCTCGACGCGTCTCCTGCGTAAGGCGCTGTCTTTCATTCCGTAGATCTGGGCGAAGAAGTCCACGTTCTGCGCTATGGATAGCTCGGAGTAAAGGGAATGCAACTGTGGCATGTAGCCAATACGATGGGCCAGCTGGCGCGAGGGCGAGCGTCCCAGAACCCGGACTGTCCCTGAATGTGGCTTCAACAGCCCGACAAGCAGTCTGATGAGCGTGGTCTTGCCCGACCCGTTGGGGCCGAGCAGCCCGAAGCTGATACCGCTTGGCACGGCAAGCGACAGACGGTCAACGGCCTTGATCCCCCTGTAAGCATAGGACACATGTAACGCCCTCACGGCTAGGCCGGCGGGCGCGTTGCCGTATCTTGTGGAACCCTGTCGGCGGGGCGAATTGTCGGCGGTCATCGACTGTTCTGTTCCGGGTCCAGCGGCCTGGCCTCCAGGCGGCTGAACGCCGAGGCCCGATCGCGGCTTGGATACCCTGGCCTGTCCATTCTATCAGATTTGGGCTCGGTCGGTGGGATGCATTGTACGAGGTTACGTACGCGAGTGCTGCAATTGACTGTTAACGGTGCTCAGGCTGGCTCAAGACTATTGACAAATCGCCAGACGAGTATCGATAATGGTTCTCCTTCGCGTGCCCCATGAGCATCGGCCAGCCCGCCCAAAGCAGTGACAGTTGGGGGCCATCGCGTCGATTGACACCGTTTTCTGAAGGGAAGTCCGGGAAGCGGATTGGCGGTAGGTATTGCATTCAGAGGAGGTGAAGGATGACGCTTGAGAGATGGAGGCCGTCATGGCGGCTCACGCCCTGGAGACCCATGCGTGAACTGGAAGAGATGGAGCGACGTTTTCAGGACGTCTTTGGCCGATGGCTTATGCCTACGGGATGGGGGCAACCCGGGGAAATGAGGGCCTGGGCACCCGCTCTTGAGGTATTCGAACAGGAAGACAAGTTTGTGGTGAAAGCCGAGGTGCCTGGAGTGAGGGAAGAGGACATCAATGTCTCTGTGGTGGGCGATGCATTGACCATCAGAGGTGAGAAGAAAGCCGGGACTGAGGTGAAGGAAGAGGACTACTACTTCTGCGAGCACTCCTACGGGAGTTTCTTCCGCTCAGTAGCGCTTCCCTCGAACGTGGATGCCAAGAAGATCGAGGCCACTCTCGAAGATGGCGTTCTCGAGGTGACGCTGCCAAAGGCGCCTGAAGTGAAGGCGAAAAGGGTCGCAGTGGCGCCGAAGAAGAAGGCTGGCACTGCTAAGAAGGCAACCGGCGGCGCGAAGAAGAAGGCAACCAAGTAGTGTGTCGAATCGCAGCGACCGCTTCCCGGACTTCCCACTGGGATAGTCTTCGAGAAACCAAGACGCTGGGGGTATTGGCGATTGACAGCAGGTAAAGAAACTGACATACGATAATAGTTATCGTTAGGGATACTGAATACACTGATAGATACGCTAGCATCGGCCTTGCAGGTAAGAACGGGTGAACGGTCAGCAAAGGGTGTCGTTGGCAAGGTTGGAGGAGGAACGAGCCTGTGCCCGAGATGGCGAAGTACAGGTGTGCCGCGTGTGGCTATGTCTACGATCCGGAGATGGGGGACCCTGATGGGGGGATAGAACCGGGCACGCCCTTTGAGGACATACCTGATGATTGGGTATGCCCGGTCTGTGGTGTGGAGAAGAGCGAATTCGAGAGGATGGATTGACAGGGGCGGTTCAGGCTGATGCCGGGGGGCAACGCAGCGGAGCACGGTAGAAGTGCTTGAACTGAGAGCTCTATTGATTGGCGGATACTCTGTACGCTACACTCCGTGTGTCCGCCCGTATGGCGATCACAGGCGCTGCGAGTTCCCCGTGGCCTGGACGAGAAGTCATCGAGTATGGAGGGACAGATGGAGAAGAAAGACATCATCGCCTTGCTGAACCAGGACCTGGAGGGCGAGCACGGCGCGATCATCCAGTATCTCACCCATGCCTATGCGATGGGTGAGGGGGAGATGGCGTGCGAGATCGAGGCTATCGCCAGGGAGGAGATGCGGCATCTGGACTGGCTCGCCGAGGCCATCGTGGAACTGGGAGGCGTGCCCAGCCTGGAACGAGGGCCGATGCGCATGAAGGGTGAGTCAGTCGTCGAATGGATGGGGAACAACGTGTTGCTGGAAGAGGACGCCATGAACCCGTACCGGCAGCACATCGAGGCGATTGACGACCCGAAGGTCAAGCGGTTGTTGCGGCGGATACTATCGGATGAGGAGGCGCACCACGCCAAGTTCGAGCACTTCGTCGAAAAGGCGAAGAAGGAGGGGGCCAAGGATGTGCGGGGCGACCGCCGCGACAAGGTGGCGGAGGTACTGAACTGGGGGATTGAACACGAGTACACGGTGATTCTTCAGTACTTGTTCCACTCCTACGTGTCGCCTGACAAGGAAGTGAAACGGCAGATGGAAGACCAGGCCATCAATGAGATGCAGCACCTCGGCTGGCTTGCCGAGGAGTTGGTCGATGGTGGAGGGCATCCCAGGGTGGAGCACCTTGAGGTTGACCAGTCGACGAAAGCGGCGGATATGCTTCGTGCCGATATCAAGATCGAACGGCAGGTGGCGGACAGGTACGATCACGCGGCGAAGGAGGTCGAAGACCCCGGCCTGAGAGACCTCCTGATTCGGATTAGAGACCACGAGATATACCATGCTGAGGTGTTCAGCGACCTGCTGAAGGAACGGGAGGGTTAGGCTCAAGCCGGCCGGCGCGCACGCAGGCGCTCGGTTCGGGGCGTGCTGGATTGAGCGATATCTCTTCCTATGGAGCGGCTCCACGGGACATGGATGAGCAGCTGGAGTTCCTGCAGTCGATCCCCTATTTCCGCGGCCTCGGTTCGGATGAACTGGAATCGGTAAAGGGGATCGTCTTCGAGAAGCTGGCCGAACGCGGCGACCTGATTCTTGTCGAAGGACAGGCGGCGGATGTCATGTACTTTGTTGGCTCGGGGGTGGTGAAGCTCTTCAAGACGTCGGCTGACGGCAAGGAGCAGATACTCGCACTGGTCCGTCCTGGGGAGTCGATCAACGATGTCTCTGTTTTCGACGGCGGGCCCAACATCGCCAGCGCTCAGGCGATGGGGCCCGTCGTTCTCTACGGGATCGGGAAGGATGACCTGGATGGCGTCATGCGGGAACACCCTCAGGTGGCCCTCAACGCGAACAGCGCGCTCGCCGGTCAGGTGCGCCGTCTGGCGGCGCTGGTGGAGGACCTGTCTTTCAGACACGTCACCGAGAGGGTGGCAAAGATACTTCTGGAGTATGCCGGAAACGGAACAAGCCCGCAGCCACGTTTGACTCAGCAGGAGATGGCGGCTATGGCGGGGACGGTACGGGAGGTTGTGGGTAGGGCGTTGAAGGCGTTGGAGGATGAGGGGATGATCAGGATTGACCGGCACCGCATTGCCATTACCGATAGGCGGGCCCTGGAAGATATGGTCGAGACGTACTACTGAGACAAAGGTCGCAGTCAGAAGAGGCGGATGAATGGTAGCATGTATCACGGGTGGTGAGGGATGATGGTCACGATGCCAGTGTTGGACCAGGAGAAATGCAACGGTTGCGGACTGTGCATAGGTGTCTGTCACTGCAATGCCATTGTGATGATCGATGATGTCGTCGCTATTGTTGAGACGGAAGAGTGCGGCTGGTGCACTCTATGCGAAGCCGTGTGCCCCACCGGCGCCATATCGTGCCCCTTTG
>JAXHUA010000109.1:0-8273 GCA_034189695.1 Chloroflexota bacterium
CTCTCCTTCATCACCTCGGTATACTCTGTCAAGCTCGCTCTACTCATGCCTCTCATTGGGTAACACCTTTTTTGAGGCAACGATACCCCACTCGGTAACATTTATTATGAGGCAATTCGGATGATTGACCAGGGAAGGAGGGCATGATAGACTGAGGCTCAGCCATGACGAAACCTCTTGTTGAGCTTCTGTACAACGCATTCTGCATCGAGGAAGTCCCACCCGTGAGGAAACTGGCACGACAGTACGGCCTGCCTCTCCGTGGGTACCACATCTGGGACCTGGACCCGAGCGATGACTCGCTCCCGCCGCATGTACGCAGCAAGCTGCAGCGCGTGAGGAATGGCGAAGAGGGGTTCTTCGCCGGCGCCTGCTTCATCGACGGGAAGGAGGTCGACTGGTGGCAGGGCTTTGAGAAGCCCATGGCCGATGCCAGCAAGGAGAGCGATGGTTGAGACCAGGCCGATCACCAGAGAGGACTTGGAGCGGGGCATGGACGGGCCTGGGGTGTACTGCCTGCGGACCCTGCCTCGGGCCAACTGGAGCGATGACCCCGACCTGCGCGACCTCCAGGAACTCCGTCACGAGCTTCATCTGGACCTCATAGACAGGTTCGGGACGTGCGGGCTGGTGGTGGTGGGCGATGAGGGTGTGGTCGGCTTCACTACCTTCTTCCCGAAGCCGGTCGCCCGCCGCTTGGGGTTCTACAGTCTGCCGGGGGATGAGGATCTGGACAGCACGCTGTTCGTGGCGTGCATCCACGTGACGCCGGCGAAGCGAGGGTTCGGCGTTGGCTCTGCCCTTATAGAAGGCGTCAAGGACTGGGCCGCCCGGCACGGCTACTCGAGAGTCGAGGCCATCGGCGAGGGCGAGCGCCAGTATGGATGGCATGCTAGCGCTCCCTTCTTGGTGAAGGGGTTTGAGGTTGTGAGGGAGCAGATGCATGGCAGCTGGTGCGGGCAGATGATGAGATGCAGGTTGGGCGCGTGAGCTTCCCCTGGTGCCGTATCGCGCAGCAATCTGATCTGTCAAGTGACCGCCTCGGCGTGTGCTGGCATGCCGCCTCCACCTGTTCCGCCGCCTGACCCTGGCTGGTCACCCCTGCCCCATCCCTGGTAGGGCATTGCCAAACCCACGTCACCGCGAGACGTCAAGGAATCAATTGGAGGGACATGGATGATCAGAGCGTTCAACGGCAAGGAGCCGAAGATAGCCGAATCAGCCTTCATAAGCGAGTGGGCGTATGTGGTCGGGGACGTAGAGATAGGGGAGGGCTCGGGTGTATGGCCCGGCGCCGTTATCCGGGGTGACTTCGGCAGGATAAGGATAGGGAAGAACTGCCAGGTTGAGGACAACAGCGTCCTGCACTCTGGGACGCATATGGAGATTGGCGACAACGTGACGATAGGCCACGGCGCTGTTGTCCACGGTCTGAGGGTCGGCAACAGTGTTCTCATTGGCAACAACGCCACCGTTCTGGACCATGCTGAGGTGGGTGACCGCTGCATTGTTGGCGCCAACGCGATGGTGGGGGTCGGTCAGATAATCCCTGACGATTCGCTCGCCGTAGGGGTCCCGGCCAAGTTGAAGCACGAGGAGTCGGCTGAAGGCATGGAAGCGATGCGTCGCAGGAGGGCTCGGAGGTACGCGGAGGCGAGAGCCGAAGGCGTGCCCGGCTTCAGCTACTCGGATCTGGCGCGGAAGTACAAGGAGGTGGGGCTCTAGCGGGATGGGGATTCCCGCCAAAGCCTTCGTCAGGGGGGCGCACGCAGCGGGGAAGGAGTCGCGATGCTGTTCAATAGAGTGCACGTGTTGCGGGTCAAGCCGAAGGAGGAACTGGTCGCCGGTATCACGGGCTATTGCGAACAGCATGGCATCAGGTCCGGCGTTGTGCTGGGGATCATCGGCTCCGTTGAGAGCGCCAGGCTGAACTTCCTCAAGAAGCTGCCGGGCGTATACGAGACCGAAACCTATGGCGGGCCGCTGGAGATCGTGGCCGCCCAGGGGTCGGTGGCTCTCAAGGACTCCGAGCTCGTCGTCCACATTCACGCGCAACTCGGGAGCCAGTCGGGCTGCTTCGGAGGGCACCTGGTTGATGCCACGGTATTCTCCACAGCGGAGGTCGTCCTGGGTGAGCTTGACCAGCAGGTCGAGCGTGTTGCTGACAGCTACACCGGCCTCAACGAACTGAGGACCTAGCAGGCCCTATCTCGGCTGTGCGCAGACCTGGCACACCTATTCGTAGACTCTCTCCTCTGCTGCCTCCTCCGGTGTGAGAGGTATATCCAGTTCGGTATCCCGCCCCTCGACGCCTCTCCCCATAAGCTCCTTGTAGTACTCGTGCTGGATTATGAGGTTCATGATCTCCTGGCTGCCGGTCCAGATCATCCCAAGCCTGGTATCTCGGAGCACTCGCTCTACAGGATACACACTGGTGTAGCCGATGCCTCCCAGTACCTGCATAGCGTTGTTCGCTACCTCCCACTGGACCTGGGTGGACATGTTCTTCAGCTCGGACACCAGCCTTCTCTGGTAGCCCCGGGTGCCGACGCCGTCATCTATCGTCCTGGCCACGGCGTAGCCGAAAGCGTCCACAGCGTCCAGCTTGGTCAGGCTCTCAGCGAGCTTGAAGCTGACCGCCTCGAAGTCCCGTATCTTCTGGCCGAAGGCCTTCCTCTTGTCGGCATACCGCGCCGCTATCTCGAGGGCTGCCCTGGAGCCGCCGGTGGTACCGCTCACCATTCTCTCTGGCACCATCATCTGGTAGAAGATCTTGCCCGCACCGTTCTCCTCCCCGACAAGGTTCTCCTCAGGCACTCGTACGTCGCGGAGGACAATGCGGCCAGCCCCGCCCCCGCGTGTGCCCATCAGGCCATAGATGTATCGCGCCTCAACGCCCATGTCCCTCTCCACTATGAACAGGCTGAGCGCTTCCTGAGGTGGCGCTCCGGGATTGGTGTTGGCGTACAGGACGAAGTAGTCGGCGCCTTCGGCACCTACGATGAAACGTTTCTGCCCGTTGAGGACGTAATGGCTCCCCTCCTTGCGGGCCACGGTGGTGGCGCCGAAGAAGTCACTTCCGCCCCTGGGCTCGGTGAGCGCCTCAGCGCAGTACATCCTGCCTTCGAGCGTGGGCTTGAGATACTTCTGTTTCTGTGCTTCGTTGCCGAAAAGGTTCAGCGCCTCGCCACAGATGGATACCAGGCTGTAGAGGCAGGTCAGTGACATGCCCAGTTTGCTGATCTCGTCCAGGGCGATCAGCTCCTCCACCCACCCCAGCCCTCGGCCGCCATACTCGCTGGGGAACCTGAGTCCGAGGAGGTTCCTTCTGCCCGCCTCCATCAGGAACTCTTTGGGGAACCTGACCTCGTCAGCGTCCATGTCGAGGAGTAGCTGCCGCGGCACGCTCTTCACGAAGTCCCGCACTTCTTCTCTAAGTTTCCTGTGCTCCTCAGTCATGAAAACATCCAGCATATGCCACCCCCTTCCGTGCAGCGCCCAGTATATCCACAACCCGCATGAACCTCAATGACGGGTGCCCCATCAACCCGCGGGTGCAGTGAAGGCGAATAAAAACATCGGAGCTGGGTCCAACCCGTAGACGGCTGGTCTGGCTGACATGCCAGCCCCCGCCCTTTCTCGATTGACGCGGCGCAGTGCAACTGATATACTTCGCAAAGGCAACTATTGCAATTGTCAAATAATTGCTCCTTGAGGAGGTTGAAGGTGAGGGAGAAGATGCTAGCCGCCATCGCGAATGACCTGTTCATCGTGCCGTCCCTCGTTGTGCGGGCCAGCCGCAGGAAGCTTCTAAGAACAGCTCTCGCATGTGAGGATGAGACGGTCACCCCGCTCCATTTCGGGATTATGAAGGCGTTGAGCGAGGCCGGCCCCATGTGCGTCACCGCCGTCGGCGATAGGCTACAGGTACCAGCGCCTCAGATGACCCGGCTGGCGGACAGACTGGTGACTGCTGGTCTGGTGCAAAGGCAGACCGACCCCAGCGACAGGCGCACAGTCAATCTCACGTTGACCGAAAAGGGGACAACGCTGATGAAGGAGCGTGACGCTGCGATAAAGGAAAGCCTCACGGAGGCCCTGTCCTGCCTCACTGACGAGGAGTTGCGGCGACTGTCTGAGTCCTTGAAGAGCCTGAGGGACACATTCTCGAAGCTCCCGTAGGGAGCATCTGAGTTCACTTGCCATGAGGCGTCACGTGTGGGGCTGCCCAATCGGGCGGCACCTGGGTGTTGAGAGGTACAACCGGCCAGATGCAGAACCATAGAGTAACGGCGCTTGCCGTCGAGGGAATTGGCCGACTGCTGTGGAAGCTGTCCGTGCCCGCAGGGGTGGGCATGCTGGTCATGGCATTGTACAACGTTGTGGACACGATCTTCATTGGTCGTGTCGTCGGTTCGCTTGGAATAGCCGGGCTGTCAGTCGTGTTCCCGGTCCAGATGATAGTCATGGGCGTGGGCCAGATGATAGGCCTCGGTGGGGCCTCGCTCGTTTCGAGGTCACTGGGGTCAGGAGACATGGGCAGGGCCGAGCGGACACTGGGCAATGCTGTACTGCTGATATGTGTGCTCGGAGGCGCAATCATACTCGTCGGCCTCCTGGGAAGCACCTTCTGGGTCAGGCTCTTTGGGGCATCGGACAGCGTGCTTCCCTATGCCCAGAGCTACTTCGATATCATTCTCCTGGGGGTGCTCTTTCAGGTCTTTGCCATGTCGGCGAACGGCCTGGTCAGGGCGGAAGGGAACGCTCGCGTGCCGATGATCTCCATGGTGGTGGGGGCCACTCTGAACATCGCCCTCGACGCGGTCTTCATCGTGGGCCTGAGATTGGGGGTGGCGGGTGCCGCCACCGCGACTGTGATCGCGCAGGCGGTCAGCGCGACCTATCTGGCGTGGTACTACCTTTCGCGTCGAAGCTCAGTCTCCATTGCAGTCGGCAATCTCGCTCCCGACCGTTCGGTGCTGCGAGAGATCCTGGCCATAGGTATCTCATCATTCGTGAGGACCACGGCGGCGAGCCTGGTAATAGTCTTCGTCAACAGGAGCCTGGTTGCCTATGGTGGGGATATCGCACTCGCGGCCTACGGTGTCCTGCATCGCATGGTAATGCTCGTTATGATGCCGGTCATAAGTGTCGCCCAGGGGCTCCAGCCAATACTTGGCTTCAGCTATGGGTCAAGGAGGTATGATAGGGCGCTCAGGGCGGTGGAGATATCCACCGTTGCGGCCACGGTCGTATCGGCCATGGCGTTCCTCATTCTTTACTTCTTCCCAGCGCCCATCATTCGCATTTTCACCACGGACAGCGTGCTGATCGCCGCGGGTTCTCACGGTTCCAGGCTCATGTTCTTCGTCATGTACCTGGTGGGCTTCCAGGTCGTTGGGTCAACCGTGTTCCAGGCGATTGGCAAGGCCCTGCCGGCCTTCGTCACTGCGGTATCCAGGAACATTCTGTTCTTCCTTCCAGCGATCTTCGTGCTGCCGCGGTTCTTTGGGCTGGATGGCGTCTGGGCTTCGTTCCCTGTTGCCGACGCGTTTTCCTTCGTGCTGACGTTCTTCCTGCTCGTTCCGCAGATAAGGCAGTTCAGGAGGGCGGCACGGGCCAGCGTGGCAGGGAGCCAGCCCGCCGCCGGGGAGAGCCCTGGTGGTGTTTTTTGGCTGAAACATGCCTCGATTGTGCCGACGGCGAACAGGGCAACTAGCGCTCCGGATCAGCCGCTCTGAACCTGTTCATGCGAAACGCCACAGGCGGCCTCCTCACCGGTATGTCGTTCGGCGCTCCTATTCTCGCCACATCAACACGTAGGGAATGGCGGCTCTATTATGGCCAGGAGGTGGGTCTTTCCCGGGTTCGAAATCGGTGTGGACGCCGAGCGGTGCACTGCCAGGTCATGGCTCGACAGGGGAGAGGCATCGAAGACGGCTAGCAGGCTACTGCCACCTGAAGAACCGCACCGTGATCACGCTGCCGACCACCAGCCACCCGGCCAGCAGACCGAACCTCCAGTAGTCTCCCATCGCAACGCCGAAGACCGTGTCTCTCAGCAGGGTCACGAGCGGCGTGAGGGGCAACGCCTGGCATATCGGCTGAAGCCAGGATGGGAAGAGAGAAATGGGCATCCACAGCTCGGAGAGGAAGATCATCGGCATGAAGATCATGAGTGTGATGATGGTGGCGGCCCGGGCCGACTTCGCCACACTGCCGATGGCGGCTCCCAGGGCGAGGAACGTGGCCATCCCGAAGGCACAGACCGCAATCAAGACTGGCCAGGAGCCAAGGACCTTGACATCAAAGGCAAGCTTGCCGACCAGGAAGAGCATTAGAATACCGGCGGTGATGAAGAGTGCCTGGCTGAGCGTGAAGGCCAGAGCGAGGGTCGGAATCGTCAGTGGTGTGACCCGCAGCCGCTTGAGCACGCCGGTCTCGCGATAGGTCGCCAGAGTGCTTGACATCCCGATGAAGGCGGATGCGCAGATGACGACTCCGATTGCGCCAGGGAGAAGGAAGTTCGCCTGGTTGAGGCTAACGTTGAAATACTCCACCTCCTCGTTAAATATGGCGCCGAACAACCCCATCCACAGAACGGGGAAGGCAATGACCCAGAAGATGAGCTCCGGGCTTCTGGCGTTGAGCTTCAGTTCAACCCAGGCAAGCTGCCAGAGTGCTGCGGCGTTCATTCCCGTATCTCCCTGCCGGTGAGAGTGAGGAACACGTCGTCGAGGTTCGCGCTCTCGGTGCGCAGGTTGGTGATGACGAATCCGTGGGCATCCGCTGCCCGGACCAGCTCTTGCAGTGTGTTGTTCTGGTCGCTGGTATACAGAGCAAGCCCGTCCTGGCCACTCACTACCCGGGTCACCGCTGAGATGCTCTGAAGCGCCTGCGCGTCCACTCCCTCAGCGCTGAAGACTATCTTGGTCTCCGCGCCAAGGCTGTTCACGAGCCCCCTTGGGGTATCGAGGGCGATGATTTTCCCGTAGTCAATTATGCCCACGCGGTCGCACAGCTTCTCCGCCTCTTCCATGTAGTGGGTGGTGAGTAGTATGGTCTTGCCCCGCTGGCGGATGCGTTCGAGGAGGTCCCACGTGTTCCTGCGGGCCTGTGGGTCCAACCCGGTCGTTGGCTCGTCAAGGAACAGGACGGCGGGGTTGCTCACCAGGGCGAGGGCTATTGCCGTCCGCTGTTGCAGGCCGCCGGACAGCTTCTTGAATCGAGAGTTGGCATGTTCTTCAAGGGTGAGAAGCTTGAGCAGGCTTCGCGTGGGGACACGGTGCCGATAGAACCTGCGAAAGAGTTCGAGGGACTCCTTCACGCTGATGTCCGGCTGGATGGAGGTTGCCTGGAGGAGCACGCCGATTCTCTGTTTGATCTCGGCGCGCTGTTCGGCCGGGTCAAGCCCCAGCACCCTGATCGCGCCGCGGTCCGGCGTTCTCAACCCTTCAATCATCTCGACCAGGGTTGTCTTGCCGGCGCCGTTTGGCCCGACGAGTCCGAAGATCTCACCCTGCTCGATGTCCAGGCTGACGTCATTGACCGCAACGATGTCGCCGTAGGTCTTGGTGAGATGCCTGCACGCGACAACAGATGGCATATGATCTCCTTGAGACGACGCTCCGGGCAGCGGGCCATTCGATGCATTATATCGCCATCACTGCTGCAAGTGAACCGCGACGCGCTGGTGGCGCCGCAGTGCATGTTCCAGGCAGGGGGAACTTTCGCGGTCGTGTATTCGTCTGTATCATGTGAACGCGTCGAACTATCCGGGAGGGAGCGATGAAAGCGAGACTGCTTATCGCAGGCATTCTGGTTGCCGCTCTTCTGGCAACCGCGTGTGGCGGGGGTAAACCCGCGCCGACGACATTGACCGTCCCGTCTGTGGCGGCGGGTCAGGTGGCCAACCCCAAGCTGGCGCTGGCCTCCTGCTATGAAATGGAAGGCTTCACAATTGATATGAGTGCGCCTTCGTACACGCTTCCGCTTTCGCTGGGCGGGATCGTGAATCTGGCTGGGGTCGAGTCGAAGCTGGGACTGGGGGACGGTGAGGAGGAGTTGCTGAAGAGCAACGGCTTCGTGGTCGTACCGTACGGTCAGGTTGATGATATTGTTGAGCCTTATGAGATGCTGAAGGAGCGGGAGAGTCCCATCTTCGTGACCTCCGATACCCTGCTTCACCTGTACCATATCCAGTTCAACGAGGTCTTGAAGCGTATCGAAGAGGAGGAGTTCTTCAATGCCGTCCTCGACATGAGCAAGGCGAT
>JAXHUA010000011.1:0-9546 GCA_034189695.1 Chloroflexota bacterium
AGGCGCCGGAAAAGGAAGAGAAGAAGGAGGCTGCCAAGCGGACGACCGCCAAGAAGACGGCCAGCAAAGAGGCGAAGACTCTCACAAAGGAAGATCTCATCGAAGCCATCAAAGGTATGAGTGTTCTGGAGTTGAGCGATCTGGTCAAGGCTCTTGAGGAGGAGTTTGGGGTGACCGCTGCTGCGCCGGCTATGGCTGTAGCTGCGGCGCCGGGCGGAGCCGCACCTGCCGAGGCTGCCGCAGAGGAGGAGGAGAAGACTGAGTTCACCGTCGTCCTCAAGGAAATCGGAGCCAACAAGATCAACGTGATCAAGACGGTTCGCGAAGTGTCTGGCCTCGGGCTCAAGGAGTCCAAGGACTTGGTGGAGAGTGCCCCTGCTACCGTCAAGGAGAGCGTTGGCAAGGAGGAGTGCGCAACCATTAAGGAGAAGCTGGAAGCCGCAGGCGCCACGGTCGAAGTCAAGTAACTCCGGGACTCGAGCCCATGGTGGAGTATCATCTCAGGCTCAAGGAGTTGCCCATCTGCGAGCGACCGAGGGAGCGACTCAGGCGCGCCGGTCCCTCTTCGCTGTCGAACAGCGAACTCCTGGCAATCGTCATCCGTACCGGCAGCGCCTCCGAGAACGTTCTGACTCTGGCAACCAAGCTGCTGTCGCGTTTCGGCGGGTTGGTCGGCCTCTCCAAGGCCAGCTTCGGGGAGTTGTGTGACGAGGTTGGTGTGGGAGAAGCCAAGGCCGCGCAGCTCAAGGCCGCCCTGGAGCTCGGCAGGCGACTTGTCTCCACGCAGTCGGAGGAAAGAGCCGTGGTCCGCTCGCCTCAGGATGTGGCGAATCTCCTTATGCCCGAGATGGGCTTCCTGGACCAGGAGCAACTGAGGGTGATACTGCTGAACACGAAGAACCAGGTCGTTGGCGTTTCGGAGGTATACAGAGGGAATGTCAGCACGTCCATGATACGCTCCAGCGAGGTCTTGCGAGAGGCCGTGAGGCAGAACTGCCCCGCAGTAGTGGTGGTGCACAACCATCCTTCCGGCGACCCGACACCCAGCCCGGAGGATACCGAGGTCACCAGGCAGATTGTAGCGGCCGGGAAGACCCTGGATATCGAGGTTCTTGACCACGTTATCATCGGCGACCAGCGCTATGTCAGCCTTAAGGAGAAAGGACTGGGATTCGACTGACCCACCCTGGTTGGTGTTGCACCGGGGTGGCTGCATGTGATATAGTATCAATGGCTTTTCGGTGGTTCTAGCGGGGTTGACCCACCCGTTCCCATCCCGAACACGGAAGTGAAAGACCCCAGCGCAGACGATACTGCCCCGGTAACGGGGTGTGGAAAATATGCCACTGCCGGGGAGCCTTGGAATTCAAACCCCAGAGAGGGCCCACAGCACGTTGGGCTCTTTCCTTTTCGGGAGCAGTGTGCTATAATGCGCATGAATACTCCCTTGCCTTCAAGGAGCGCGATGTCCAGCAGATTCGAGAAGTTCACTGAGAGAGCCCGCAAAGTGCTCACCATGGCGCAAGAGGAAGCGCAGCGCCTGAACCACAACTACATCGGCACTGAGCACATACTCCTCGGTCTCGTTCGCGAGGGCGAGGGCGTTGCCGTTAAGGTTCTCTCCAATCTGGGTACCGACCCGGACAGAGTGCGCGGCGCTGTGGAGTTCATCATCGGCCGTGGCGAGCGCAGCGTTAGCGGGGAGATTGGGCTCACACCCCGGGCAAAGAGGGTGATCGAGCTGGCAGTCGATGAGGCTCGCCGGCTGAATCACAACTACATCGGCACCGAGCATCTTCTGCTCGGGCTGCTCCGTGAGGCCGAAGGAGCGGCCGCCAGCGTTCTCGAGAGCCTCGGCGTGAACCTGGACAAGGCCAGGGCTGAGACGATGCGGATTCTCAGTGAGACCATGCCCCAGGCGCGCACCGCGGGTCGCAGCACGTCCAAGACCCCTACGCTCGACCAACTGAGCATCGACCTCACCGCCGCCGCCAAGGCGAGCAAGCTGGACCCAATCATCGGACGCTACAAAGAGATCGAGCGCGTCATCCAGATACTCAGTCGGCGCACCAAGAACAACCCCTGCCTCATTGGCGAGCCGGGGGTTGGCAAGACGGCCATCGTCGAGGGTCTGGCGCACCGTATCGTGGCCGGCGACGTGCCGGAGACATTGCGGGACAAGCGATTGCTTACCCTTGACATGGGCGCGCTGGTTGCGGGAACCAAGTACCGCGGCGAATTCGAGGAACGTCTGAAGAAAGTCATCGACGAGATAAAGAGCTCCGGCACCTGCATGCTCTTCATCGACGAGATGCACACCATTGTGGGCGCCGGTGCCGCTGAAGGTGCCATCGACGCTTCCAGCATCCTCAAACCTCCGCTGGCACGTGGAGAGTTGCAGTGCATCGGGGCCACCACCGCCGACGAGTACCGCAAGCACGTTGAGAAGGACGCGGCGCTCGAACGCAGGTTCCAGCCCGTAACGGTCGAAGAGCCGTCAGTCGAGCAGACCGCTGAGATACTTCAAGGCATCAAGAGCCGCTACGAAGAGCACCACCAACTGAAGATCAGCGATGACGCCATAAGTGCCGCTGCGGCGCTCGCGGCTCGCTACATCCCCGATCGCTTTCTCCCGGACAAGGCCATAGACCTGGTGGATGAGGCCGCTTCTCGTGTGAGGATCAGGAACTACGCGCTGCCTCTGAACCTGCGGGACGCTGATCAGGACCTCGAGTCGCTACGCAAAGACAAAGAGGCGGCCATCGCCGCTCAGCAGTATGAATACGCCGCAGAGCTGCGCGAGAAGGAACTGGCCCTGGCCGCCAAGACGAAGAAGATACGGGAGGAGTGGCAGCAGGAGCAGCAGCAGGTCGAGAAAGTCGTCAGTGCCGAGGACATCGCCCAGGTCCTCAGCATGTGGACCGGAATCCCGGTCACCAGCCTGGCGCGGGACGAGACCACCCGTCTGCTTCAGATGGAGGATGTGCTGCACAGGCACATCATCGGTCAGGATGAAGCCATCAACATCATATCCAAGGCCGTAAGGCGTGCCCGGGCAGGGTTCAAGGACCCAAGGCGTCCCGTCGGCAGCTTCATATTCCTTGGCCCGACCGGCGTGGGTAAGACCGAGCTGGTGAGGGTGCTCTCGGAATTCCTCTTCGGCAGCAGGGAGGCGCTGGTCAGGCTGGATATGTCGGAGTTCATGGAGAGGCACGCTGTGGCCCGCCTGGTAGGCGCTCCCCCGGGCTACGTCGGCTATGACGAGGGAGGCCAGCTCACCGAAGCGGTGCGCCGCAAGAGCTACTCCGCCATCCTGCTCGACGAGATCGAGAAGGCACACCCCGACGTATTCAACATCCTGCTCCAGGTCTTCGACGACGGACATCTTACCGACGCCAAGGGTCAAAGAGTGGACTTCCGCAATACCATCATCGTGATGACGAGCAACATCGGCGCTGAGCTGATAAAGAGGGATACGACCCTCGGCTTCTCGGTGAAAACCGACGAACAGGCAGACCAGCGCAAGTCTTACGAGACGATGAAGGACAAGGTGCTCGGGGAGATGAAGAAGTTCTTCCGCCCCGAGTTCCTCAACCGCATCGACGGGGTCGTCGTGTTCCACGCGCTCAGCAAGGACCACATCAGGCAGATTGTCGACCTTATGCTTCGCGAAGTGTGGAAGGAGCTTGCCGAGAAGAACGTCAAGCTTGAGGTTACCAGCGAGGCGAAGGACCTGCTCGGTGAGAAGGGCTTCGACCCTGTCTTCGGCGCAAGGCCGTTGAGGCGCACCATCCAGGACATGGTGGAGGACCCCCTGTCCGAAGCGCTGCTGCGCGGGGACTTCCAGTCCGGCGATACTGTGCTCCTTGATTGCGAGGACGGCAGCATCGTCATTCGCACTCTGGCGATGGCACAATCCCCGGCATAATCGGGGAGCATAGGCCCACACGTACGAGAGAGAGCTATCGGGCTTCCTGTCAACACGGCCGGAGCCATGAGGCTCTTTTTCTTGTAGAGAGAATGGGGGTGAGTGAATGGAGACCAAGTTCGACCCGAAGAGAACCGCCGTCCTGGTCATCGACATGCAGAACGACCTGGCCAAGAATGACTCGGGCTGGTTCGCCCCGCTGGGGCAGATGGTCAAGTCAAACCACGTCATAGACAATTTCGTCAAGCTGGTGAAGGGAGCGCGCGAGCGAGGCCTCCCCATTATTCACGTCAAGACCATCCGCAGGAAGGACGGGGCGGATGTCGTGGCCCGCGTCACCGATTTTCTTCTCCAGGGTGTCGTCCCGAAGGAGATGCCCCCGATACTGGTGGAGGGCACGCCCGGGGCCGCTTTCATCGATGAGCTACAGCCTGCGACTGAGGACTACGTGGTAGCCAAACGGAGGAGCAGCGCCTTTCACAACACCGATCTGGACATGCTGCTGCGTACCCGTGGCGTGGACACCCTCATAGTGGGAGGACTGGTCACCAACGGCTGCGTTGAGAACACGCTGCGTGGAGCCGTGGAGCGCGACTTCAATGTCATCCTCCTCAGTGACTGCTGCGCGGCGGTGGTGGAGCAGGCCCACGACTACGCGGTCAAGAACGTCTTTCCCGGCCTTGGCAGGGTGCGGACAGCCGATGAGGTTCTCGCCGCCCTCTAGCAAGTCACGTACATCTTTCATTGGGCGTTACAGCTCGTCGCAGAGCGGGGCCAGAGAGACCCCGCTCTTCTATGTCTTGCCTGGCGCCCCGGCGAAATGAGTCAAGCCGGTTGCCGACAACTGCCCCGCCCAATGCGAGCGTTCAATTGAGCGACCCCCGCATTGCCTGTATAATGTGGCACACCGGAGGTCTTGGGAGAGTAACCCGATTGGAGAAGAGTCGCAGCACGGTGTTCATCTGCCAGGAGTGTGGCCGCGAGAGCGTCAAGTGGCTCGGCCGGTGCCCTGACTGCAATGGCTGGAATACATTCCTCGAAGTGGCCCGCGACCCCCGCGGTGGCCGCCGACAAGCGACTCACGCCTCCGCACTCGCGCCACAGCAGCTGTGCGACGTTTCGGGCGAAGAGACTCCCCGACTCGGCCTGTCCATGTCCGAGTGCAACCGGGTGCTGGGAGGAGGCATCGTACCGGGCTCACTGGTACTCATCGGCGGTGACCCGGGCATCGGCAAGTCCACGCTCCTCCTGCAACTGTCAGACCTGATTGCGGGCGACGGCAGAAAGGTGGTCTATGTGACCGGTGAGGAGTCGCCCAGCCAGGTGAAACTGCGGGCCAACCGCCTCGGCCTGGGGGGGAAGTCTCTGTTCATCCTCGCCGAGACGAACATGAGCGCGGTCCTCGAGTTCCTCAGTTCGGCTTCTCCCAGCATGGTTGTCGTGGACTCCATCCAGACCGTGTACCTGGAGGGCGTGGACTCGGCCCCCGGGAGCGTGCCCCAGGTCCGCGAGTGCACCATGGAGCTCATGCGCTGGGCCAAGACCACCAACGTGCCGGTGATGCTTTCCGGGCATGTCACAAAGGAGGGAGCGATCGCCGGGCCGAGGGTCCTGGAGCATATCGTCGATGCCGTGCTGTACCTCGAAGGTGAGCCGTACAGCGCCTATCGACTGCTGAGAGGAGTCAAGAACCGCTTCGGCTCCACCAACGAGGTGGGCGTGTTCGAGATGAGCGGCGCCGGCCTGGTGGAGGTGGCCAATCCCTCGGAGGCGTTCCTCTCGCAGCGTTCCAGGGACGCCGTTGGCTCGGCAGTCGTCCCTACACTCGAAGGGAGCCGACCGCTGCTCGTCGAGATCCAGGCGCTGACCAGTGCCACCAGCTTCGGTATGCCACGGCGCACCGCCAACGGCATCGACTTCAATCGCCTGCTCCTTATAGCGGCCGTCCTCACCAAACGCGCCGGCCTGGCTCTGGGCAATCAGGACATCATCGTCAACGTCGCCGGTGGGCTGAAGGTGAACGAGCCGGCAGCCGACCTCGGCATTGCACTCGCTATCGCCTCCAGCCTGCGTGGCGCCGCTATCGACCCCACAATGGTCGTTATGGCAGAGTTGGGACTCAGCGGCGAACTGCGCGCCGTGCCCCACGTCGATAGAAGGATTGGCGAAGCAGCCAAGCTGGGGTTTGGGAGATGTCTATTGCCCGAGACGGCAAGGGCGGTTGCCCCGGAGGGCATAGTCATCACCCGTGCCGAGTCGGTGAGAGAAGCCCTGAGAAAGGCGCTACCCAGGCATGGAGAACAAGCTGGCGCAGCTTGAGTCGGTGCTGGCGGACCTGCGTTCGGTCGTCATCGCGTATTCCGGCGGTGTCGATAGCACGCTGCTGATCGCCGTAGCTGCGAGAGTCCTTGACAAGCGGGCGCTCGCGGTCACCGCTTCATCGCCTATCCACCCGGACGCCGAGTTGCGACTGGCCCAGGCGGTGGCCAGTGACATCGGAGTCCGGCACATGGTGATCGAGACCAATGAGCTTGATGACCCTCTATTCGTCGCCAACGACGAGCAACGGTGCTACTACTGCAAGCGCGGTCTCTTCGCCGAACTGAGGCGGCTGGCCGGCGAAAACGGACTGTCCGCCGTAGCCGATGGCACCAACTACGAGGACCTCCGAGAGCCGCGCCCCGGCCTGCGGGCTGCCTGGGAATACGCAGTGGTGAGTCCCCTCGCGGAGGTAACGCTGACCAAAAGCGAGATCCGCCACATATCCCGAGGAATCGGCCTGTCCAACTGGGACAAACCGTCATCGCCATGCCTCGCCACGCGCCTTCCCCACGGCACGCCCATCAGCGAAGAGCTTCTGAGCCGCGTCGCCCGGGCGGAGGAGTGCCTCGCCAGCTTCGGCCTGACGCGCCTCCGCGTCCGGCATCATGGCGACATCGCCCGCATCGAGGTCCAACGTGAGGACATGGCCGTGTTGGCCGACGAGGGCCTGCGAAAGGGTATCGTGGACAGCCTCCGCGCCATCGGCTACACCTATGTCACTCTGGACCTTGCCGACCGCGCCGGCGAAAGGGGGATGGATTGAGGATAGGCTATCTCGACTGCTATTCAGGCCTGAGCGGAGACATGATCCTGGGCGCCCTCCTCGACTGCGGCCTGCCGCTTCAGTCCCTCACCGCCGAACTCGACAAGCTCGAACTGAAAGACTGCCGGGTAACCGCACAACAGGCCAGACGCGGGGTCATCACCGGCACACAGGTGACGGTCGAGGCCGGTTCTGACACGGCGGAACGGCGCACCCTCAGAGACATCGCCGCCCTGATACACAGGAGCGCACTGTCCGACAGCGTCAAGGAGAGGAGCACCCATGTTTTCCAGCGCCTTGCCGAGGCCGAGTCACGAGTCCACCGCGTGCCCATCGAAGAGGTCCACTTCCATGAGCTTGGTGCTGTGGACACCATCGTCGACATAGTCGGGGCATTCGTCGGCCTTGACCTGCTGGCTGTCGAGGCCCTGTACTCAGCCCCCCTCCCCAACGGTGGCGGTACCGTCGAGTGCCAGCACGGGACCCTGCCGGTTCCAAGCCCGGCGACGCTCGAGCTTATCGCTTCCGCTGCCGCGCCCGTACGCCCCAGCACCTCCCCCGAGGTTGGCGAGCTGGTGACGCCGACAGGGGCCGCCATAGTCACGACAGTGGCGTCCTTTCAGACTCCAACGTTCGCCGTCAACCGCGTCGGCTACGGTGTCGGAAGCCGGGAGCTGCCATCCATGCCCAACGTGCTGCCACTGTGGCTGGGTCAGTCGACAGAGGAGCGTCGCCCCATGGCCCTTCTTGAAACCAACATCGATGACATGACCCCGGAGATACAGGGGTACGTGCTGGAGAGTCTCCTGGAGCGAGGGGCACTGGACGTATGGTTCACCCCGATTCACATGAAGAAGAACCGCCCGGCGGTGATGCTCAGCGTGCTCTGCACGCCAGAGGCAGAGGCGGACATGGTGGAGATGATAGCCCGCGAGACCTCCACGCTCGGCGTCCGGTTGCAGCGGGTCGAGCGCCATGAGTTCGAGCGGGAGGAGATGTCATTCCATTCAAGCCTTGGCGACGTCCGCGTCAAGCTGAAGCGCCTTCGCGGCGAGCGGATCGGCCTGTCACCAGAGTTCGAGGACTGCCGGTGCCTGGCTCTCGAGCACGGTCTCCCGCTTCAGGAGGTCTATCGAACGGTCATGTCGGAGGCCAGTGCCAGATTCATGGGGAGGTGAGTCGAGCCTTGTCCGCGAGTGAAAGGGAGACGCGCATTGTCAGGCTGCCTCCGGCGAGTCAGGAGGGAGTCATATCGCTCGAGGAATCGGTCGCCGGCAGGCGGTCGGTGCGGCGATATGCCGCGGAGCCTCTCACGCTGTCACAGCTCTCACAGTTGCTGTGGGCGGCTCAGGGCCTCACCAGCGGCACCGGGCTGCGGGCGGCACCGAGTGCAGGGGCGACATACCCGATGGAGGTCTTCGTCCTGGCAGGCGAATCGAGCGTGGAGGGGCTTGCCGCCGCCATCTATCACTACCGGGCGGATACCCATTCAATGAAAGTGCATGCTCCTCATGATGCCAGGGCCGCACTCGCCGAAGCGGCACTCGGTCAGGGGTTCGTCGCCCGGGCGCCGGCGGTCATCGCGCTCTGTGCCACGTACGAGCGCACCTCCCGCACCTACGGGCCCCGGGCCAACAGGTACGTCCACATGGAGGCGGGCCACATCGGGGAGAATATCAGCCTCCAGGCGGTCGCGCTCGGTCTTGCCACGGTGATGGTCGGGGCCTTCGAGGACGACGCCGTCGCCGACGTCTTGGGCCTGCCGCGTGATGTCAGGCCACTCTATATCATTCCCGTGGGGAGGCCGAGGTAGGCCCGGGAGGCCTCAGGTCTTCTGCTGGTCCTTCAGCAGCCAGTACTCCAGACTGTCCGCCAGCGCCAGGTAGCTCGCCTCGATGATGTTGGTCGAACTTCCGACTGTGCGCCACTCGCGTTCGCCGTCGCTCGACTCAATGAGAACACGGACCTTCGAGCCCGTGCCCGCCGTTTCGTCCAGCGCGCGGACCTTGTAGTCGACCAGCCGTACGACCGCCAGCCTGGGGTAGAACACCACCAGCGCCTTGCGCAGCGCGGCGTCCAGCGCATTCACCGGACCGTTCCCCTCGGCGGCGGTGTGGAGAACCTCGTTTCCCACCCTCACCTTGACCGTCACCTCGGAAAGCAACTCCTCGTCGCTCTCCAGCGTCGATGGGCGACGCCTCTTCTCCACCACCACCATGAAGTCGACAAGCTCGAACAGCGGACGGTAGCCAGCCTGAGAACGGTGGACCAGCAGCTCGAAGGACGCCTCAGCGCCGTCGTACTGGAACCCACGGCTTTCCAGCATCTTGACCTGTTCCAGAACGGCGCGGGCCTGCTCGCTCTTGAGGTTCACCCCCAGGCCCGGCTCTTTCGCCTTGCGCACGATGACCCCCTTGCATATGCCGACGACGGTCACCGGCGCCAGCGGATCGTTGCTCGCGATCTGCACCGATCCGGGCACCTCGAGGATCGTCCGCGGTCCCAGCGCGATCGTCACCGGCGCGGACTGCCC
>JAXHUA010000110.1:0-2384 GCA_034189695.1 Chloroflexota bacterium
CTTCGCCTCTGCTATGACCTGTTCGAGAAGGTCGTTGCCTTCGGCCACCGGTATGCTCATCAACGCCTTCACCACCTGAAGGACCTCCACTCCGGAGAGCGCCGGCGGGTCGGGCTTCGTCAGATCGTACAGCTCCCTCACCAGAGCGCGTTGGCGGTTGTGAAGCTGGACCGCCCCCCGGAGTGCACTCTTGGAGAGCCTCTGTCCGGTGAACGCCTCCAGCGCCCGCACCAGGTCCTGCATTTGCCCCTTGAAGTACTCAACGGCCTCGGGACGGACCGTGCCGGGGATATCCATGAAGTGAGAGAAGGGATAGTCGATGTAGGACTCCCACAGGCGCGCCGTCTTCTCCTGCGGGTCACACGAATGGGCGACAACCACCCCGTCCAGGAAGCCGTCCCGGCCTTTCAGAGCGCAGTCGAAGCAGCCCCGCATAATGGAGCAGAAGGACGTTGGCAACGCCCTGTCCGCCTCGGTGACAGGCTCGCCGATGTCCGCATACACCCGGTATGGCACCAGGTCAGAAGCGGTGAGCAGTTCCGTGGGGACGTAGACGCACGGATACCCGATGACGCGCTTGCCCTCCGCCTGGAGCTGGCGCGCCCTTCGGGAGCGGTCGCCGTAGATGTCTCTGGCTCTGTCCAGTGCCCCGTCCTTACCTGCCATTGGAGGAAACCCACGACTTTATGAAGTTGACCACGCTCTCACCAGTCGAAACCCTGCTGCGCCCTGACCCCTTTGAAGTGCTGCATCGTCTCCTCGAATGGCTCCGCCCTCGCCATGGCGTCCTCAGGGTCGAACAGGCGCAAATCGACGATATCTCCCTCCACTATCAATGACGGTACCTTCACCCTCTCCATTATCAGATTGGCCACGTAGGGCAGATGGGTAGACGCGCTGCGGCAACTGATAAGGGGATGAAGGAGTGCGCCGTCGCATCTCCATTCTCTGACATACTTCAGGTAGGGATAGGCCAGTGACCCGGCGGGTACGTTCTCATCCCGCGCACCTTCGTAGTAGCCGACGAATGCCTGAAGACTGAACCTGGCGATCTTCTCCACCGGGTCGCTCACCCCGCTCAGGTCAAGGGGAATGGGGGGACGGTAGCCGAAGCTCTCGACGACGAAATCCCACCCTCGTTCGGCCAGCCGGTCGAAGAACCCCAGGCTGTGCCACGGGGGAAGCTCGGCGAAGACCAGCCGGTACCTCTCGTCAGCGATGGCCCCCACTCCATCCTTCACCCGCTCCTCCACCTCACGGCGCATGTCCTCGAAGCATCTCAAGGAGTGTTTGAGGTCGCCCATCATGAACAGCGCCGCCGGCATGGCGCTCCAGAAGTCCCTGCTGTGCATCGGGCAGGGCCTTGCCTTGCGCAGCTCGCTTATCTCGTGCCACAAACGGTTGACTCCTATCATCAGGTCAACGGTCTCCTCCAGCCTGCCCCAGTCCATCTTGCGGCCGGAGATGCGCTCGACGAAATCGATGAACTCCCTCAGGTGGGACACCGCCAGACCAACGGTGCGCTCGCGAGAGCCTTCCATGAACATCTCCTTGACCCCCGGCATGGGTGATTCCAGAGTCCAGACGGGAACGTCCATGTAGCGGCCCAGGGCCTGGAACCACTTGTACCTGGCATCGCACACCGCCGCCGACGACATCAGGAACAGCGGTCTGGGCATCCCACCCAGAGGTGCCTCAGGTGGTATCTCCCCCGCCAGCTCCCTCGTCATCCGCGAGGTGTAGCCGAATGCGGCGCGGCTGTAGCCGCACAGGTGCGTCGGAAAGCCGTCGGCATCGGCGCGTTCGAGGTAGGGCTGGGCCGTCCCAGTGGCTGCCAGTGCCGCGCCGTAGTTCTCGGGGTAGACCACCTCGAAGTCCATGGCCCGCAGAATGGGGTCGCCGTAGTACCAGTTGAGCATGGCCCACACCGTCGGTTTTCCCGCGCGCATCGCCTCCACGCTCTTCTGGTAGGTCTCGTTGACCTTGGCCCGGAGGGGGTACATCGACTTGAGACGGTTTATCGCCTTCCTCTTCTCCTCAACAGCCATTGCTCAACCGTTCTCCTGCCTTCACCGGCAAACGGACCGCCCACGGCCCGCACCGGCAGGGTTAGCGACGGAAACGCTGTGTCTCTGTCGACAGATGCCTCTGTGTATATTATACAACGATGGTCGCGTCAACCTCCAATCCGCCACGGGGCGCACTGTCGCCGGCCGTTGAAGCATCGCCGGGCGATGCCTGCTCCAGCCCAATGCCGCACGGAACGCGTGTTGCGTCAATAGAAAGTGTTACCGAACGGTGGTTGGTTGCCTCATAAATGAGGTTACCGAAGCCTCCTTTCCTTGGGCATGCTCAGCCATGGCCCATAGTGTTTCCAGTTGACG
>JAXHUA010000111.1:0-27522 GCA_034189695.1 Chloroflexota bacterium
CTCTCCTTCATCACCTCGGTATACTCTGTCACGCTCGCTCTACTCATGCCTCTCATTGGGTAACACCTTTTTTGAGGCAACGATACCCCACCCGGTAACATTTATTATGAGGCAATTCGGAATGTTGACAAGTGTAGACGTTTGTGGTACACTTTGCCATGGTGGTGCCTGGCAACGGGGCCACCGAACTTAGCTCCCTCTGGTTGCACGACAGCCAGAGGAACTTAGGAAACAAGGCAGAGCCGCCCTTCGGGCGGCTTTGCCTATTCTTTGTCCTTGTTACTATCCTTGTCACGCCAGCAGCCATCAAGCAAATCATCTGTCACCTCAAGATTCCAGTCGCACGTTTGCAGTAAGGCGCGCGCACGCGTGCCGGCGAAAGAGACCACCTCGACCTTGCGGCCCTCATCCTTCACCATCTGTACGATGCCTGCGAAGTCACCATCACCGGCAATCAGGATGGCCGTGTCATAGTTGTCCTTGAGGGCGAAGCGGAGCATGTCCAGTGCGAGCGCGACGTCGACGCCCTTCTCGCGAGCACCAAACATCTGACCTTTCTGGAAGAACTGGAGGCGACCTGTTCTGACTTCGACGTATGGCAACCAGTCGAATGCGTCGAGAGTCCGCTGCTGGTTCTGCTGCATCTTCTTCCAGTAGTCATCCGGAGGGTTCTCAATCTTGCCAATGTAGTAGTAGACTCGAACGAGCCGGCGCCTTCCCACGAGCCGCGCCACGACCTTCGCCAGGTCAGCATCCCTTCTCCCGAACTGGTCAACAATGTTCTTGTACCAGTAGGAGCCATCTATGAATACCATCACACGCTCAAGGAACTGGCCCGTCCGTTGGCCCCATACGTCCATGAACTCCAGTAGTTCGGGTGGAAGCTTCTTTGACTGCTCTCCGTTCCCTTGCATTTTACCTTCCATTTCCCGGGAAATAACCGTCCCTGCGCCTACACCAGACGCTGCTGGTCTCCCGCGCTTCTCCGGTGGCGTCGCGCCTGCTTGAAGGTGGCCGGTACGCCACCCCGATGGTACTGCGGCTCCTTGCCTTCAAGCAACTCCCGGACCGTGAGCACCTGGAGCCTCGGGTACTGGTGGTTCGGGAAATGCGCCGGCGTGTAGAATCCCGCAGCGGCGGCCTCTTGCAGCATGGGGCGTGTAGGCTCCGCCAGCGTGATGAGCATGCCAATAGGCGCGTTCTCGCGGTCCAGGACTCCCTTCAAATCTCGCACGTGGGCAACATTCACCCGCCCGCTCTTGACCTGCACGGCGACTGTCTTTGCCTTCCCGCTAAGGTCATCGAAAAAGTTGATGTAGCCGTCCACGCCCTGGTCGGCACCCTTCCGCTTGTCCTGGGCGGGCCGGGCGCCTACGAGGCCCAGCGCCCACCACTCGAACTGATAGCGATCGTGTTCCGCCAGGGCCCTCGCGCTCTCCAGGTCCTTGGGGTCACCGACGACTTCATAGGCTGCGAGGTCGGGGCCGTAGGTGTCGTGCAGCCGGTGACGCATGAGGCTGACCGCCACGTGGGTGATGTCTATCCCAATCCATCGCCGCTTCAGCCGTTCTGCCACGACGACGGTGGTGCCGCAACCGCAGAACGGGTCAAGCACCAGGTCACCCTCGTTGCTGCTCGCCTCGATAATGCGTTCCAGAAGACCCTCTGGCTTCTGGGTGGGGTAGCCGAGGCGCTCTCTTGCCTGCGCTGCCATGGGCGCGATGTCCGTCCAGAGCGAGTCCACCGGGATCCCCTCCTGCTCATCGAGGTAGCGCTTGAGCGCGGGTACCGCCCCGGGCCGTGTCTGGACGATGAGCCCTTGGTCGAAGGCCGCCTGCATTCGCTCTCTGGTCCACCGCCACACCCGTGTCACGCCCAGGAACTCATACTCGAGATGCGGTCGGTTCCTGTTCGGGTTGGTCAGGTCAGCCAAGCGGTAGCGCCGCCCGTCTTCGTCCGAGTACTTGTAGAACGTGTCCACGTACTGCTCATTGTGTGGCATGTACTGTCTGTTCCACGTGAACTTGTTGCTCTTGACGTAGTAGAGGATGACGTCGTGGTTGTTGGGGAAGCTAATGAACGCCAGGCCTTTGGCGTTCTGGCGTCTCCAGATGATCTCAGTCCTGAAGCTTGTGGCGCCGAACACCGCGTCCATCAGGAGCTTCAGGTAGTGGCTCGCCGTCGGGTCGCAGTGGAGGTAGATACTCCCGGTCGGCTTCAGCACCCGGTGCAGCTCGGCCATACGCTGCGCCATCATGACCAGATAGGCCATCATGTCATTCCGGCCGAGGAACGCACGCATGGCCTGCAGGAGGTCGGCCAGCTTGCGCGGGCCCTGCTTCACCACCTCCTCGTAGGCGTACTCGGACTCCATGCCCCAGTGCCAGGTATCGTCAAAAGCGGTTATCTGGGCTGCGGACCTCTCCCCGCTCTTCTCCCGAAACAGGACATTGTAGCTCGCATTGGAATTGAAAGGCGGGTCGAGGTAGATGAGGTCCACACTCTCCGAGGCTACATACGTGCGCAGGATATCGAGGTTGTCGCCGAAGTACAGCTTGTTCGTCCAGGTGCTCACGGTCATGTCACCACCCCCTGAGCCAGCATCGAAAAGCTTTTCCCGGTCGCCCCCACCAACCCCTTGACAGCTAACCTCGGACTATGCCAACGTCGTGCCACTAGGCAGGGAGCGATGTTCACGAACGGTGAATCCCGCGGCTACCACCCCACACACCCGACGTCAGGCATCGGGGATGTTACACCGCCACGAGGTTGCTCCACCACTCCCCTACAACAAACACGCACTTTCGTGCGTGGCACCCTACGTTTGGTAGGCCGCACAGGACTCGAACCTGTAACCCACTGATTAAGAGTCAGTTGCTCTCCCAATTGAGCTAGCGGCCCATTTTCATCCGGGGTAGCACAATCTTAGCATGGCGGCGCTCATCCTGGCAAGACGACCTTTCTTCCTCATCCGGCGGCGAAGGCGGAGCGGATGCTCCGCCCTACCCACGTATCGCCGCGTTCATTCTGGCAAGACGAGCCATCAGATCGGCGGCCTCCGGCCAGCCACGCCCGGGTGGAGCGGATGCTCCGCCCTGCCCCCTCATGGCCACGCGGCGCGACGGAACGAGAACAGGTCACCGACGACCCAATGACCCACGACTTGCACACAGCGAACGTATGAGCATATACTCTGGGTCACGGGGCCATCATTGCTCCAATCCAGAAGGGCGGAGCTGTTACGTGGCAGTCAGGATCGTTACTGATAGCGCAGCAGATATCACGCACGAGGAAGCCAGGGAGCTCGGCATTACCATCGTACCCATGTACCTCCGGTTCGGTGAGGAAGTCTACCGCGACGGCGTGGACATAGATGCCGATGAGTTCTACCACAGGCTGACAACGAGCCCGGTCCACCCATTCACCTCCTCACCCTCACCCGGGGACTTCGCCAGAGCATACGAGCAGGTAGCCAGGGACACCGACGAGATCGTCTCGATCCACATCACGAGCAAGCACAGCGCCACGTACAACGCAGCCATCCTGGGCAGGGACATCGCGCAGGAACGGGGCCGGCGTATCGAGGTCATCGACTCCAAGGGCGTGACCATGTGGCAGGGTCTCGCCGTGCTCGCGGCCGCCAGGGCCGTGGAGGCCCGATGCAACCTCCACGAGGTCGTGGAGAGGGTCCGCGAGACCATCGCCCACATGCGGGTCCTGGCGCTCCTGGACACGCTGGCCTACATTGTCAGAGGCGGCCGCCTCAGCCGGCCTATCTCCGCTGTGGAGCCCTTGTTGAAGGTGAAACCCATGCTTACCCTGCGTGACGGGGAGATCCGGCTGGCGCACCTGGTCCGCACCAGGCGGAAGGGACTGGAGCAACTCCGCACGTTCCTGGCGTCGGCACAACGCCCCGAGGAACTCGTCGTTGTCTACAGCACCACTCCAGCCGGCGCCCACGCGCTGGCGGACTCCATTCGCTCCCTCCACCCCACCATAGTGCCTCGAATAGCGAGGCTGGGGCCAGCGCTGGGGATTCACGGCGGTCCGGGGTCTATGTTCGCCATCGTGAAGGAAGCCATCTAGCAGGCTTCACCCCTGCTGCATCTTCTTGGCCTGCGGCAGGAACTCGTCCAGCCTCTTCTTGATGGCTATCTTGTCGAACTTGCCCACGCTCGTCTTGGGGATGTCGTCCACCATGGCGATGAAGTCGGGCAGCATCCACTTGGCCAGCTTGCCGGTGTTGACCCCCTCCACCTCAAGGAACCGATAGATGTCCTCTGAAGAAGCATTAGCCCCGGGTACCAGCTTCACCAGTGCCATCGGTCTCTCTCCCCACTTCTCGTCGGGAACGCCTACGTAGGTGGCCTCCAGAACGGCATCGTTGGTCGCTGTCAGGTTCTCCAGCAGCACCGTAGGCACCATCTCGGCACCGCTTCGTATCACATCGGTTATCCTGTCGGCGATGGTGATGTAGCCCTCGTCATCAACCCTGGCCACGTCGCCGGTGTGGAACCAGCCGTCCCTCCACACCTCGGCCGTCTTCTCGGGGTCGCGGTAGTACTCCTCCATTATCCACGGGCCGCGCAGCACGATCTCACCGATGGTCTCGTTGTCCCGGGGCACCGGTCTGCCGTTCTCATCCACCACATCGGCCTCGAGCCCGGCAACGGGCAGACCCGTCTTGACCCGCAGCTTGTCCAGCTCCTCCTTGGGCCAATCGCGCATGAAGCGCTTGGTGAACGCGGCGATCACAACGGGGCAGGTCTCGGTCATGCCATAGCCCGACGTCGCGGTGAAACCGGGGATCAACCGTTCGGCCTTCCTCTTCAGACCGAGCGGCAGCGCGGCGCCGCCAACGCCCATGCTCCGCAGGCTGCTGAGGTCGTACTTCTTCAAGTCCTCGTACTCGACGAGCATCGCCAGCATCGTCGGCACCAGGGTTGTGCTCGTCACTTCCTCCGTCTGGACCAGGTCGCAGAAGCCCTCCGGTGTGAACCTGCCGGGCAGCGCCACCTTGCAGGCGCCGAACACGTAGATGTGAGGCATGCCCCAGCCGTTCGCGTGGCAGAAGGGCGTGTTGAGCATAGGCACGCCAGCGTCGCCGAGGTGCGGCTCCTTCGGGTCGGCAGCCCAGCTTGCCGACGCCGTCAGATGCAGCGCATGCAGGTAAAGCTGCCGGTGTGTGAACATGACACCCTTGGGCAGGCCCGTCGTGGCGGTGGTGTAGTTCAACGTAGCATAGCAGTCCTCGTCGAGATAGGGCCAGTCATACTCGGGAGACTGTTCCTTGAGCAGCTTCTCGTAGTTGTAGAGCGGCTCGACCTTGGTGTTCGGCAGGTCCTCACCGTCGGACATGAAGACGAACGCCTTCACGACCGGCTTGATCCTGTCATAGATGAACTCGACCAGAGGCAGCAGGATGTCATCGAAGAAGATCACCCTGTCCTGGGCGTGCTCAATGGTGTGCGCGATGTGCTCCAGGGAGAGCCTCGGCACTATCGGGTGGAGCACCGCCCCGATGCACGGGGCGGCATAGTAGAGCTCCAGGTGGCGGTGGTTGTTCTGTGCCATGGTGGCGACCCGGTCGCCCGACTCTTTGGGGCCCCCCGGCTCCACTCCGAAAGCCTTGAGTGCGTTCGCCAGGCGGCACGTGCGCTCGTACCACTCGCCCCAGGTGAACCTCTGGTACTGGCCGGTGTCGGCGTTCCTGTTGACCACCCCGGTTTCATCGGGGTAGAGACTCGCCGCCCTCTTCATGAAGGTCTTCAGGATCAGCGGATAGCGTCGACTGAACTCAGGGTACGTCCTGGCGGTCATTGCGCAACCTCCCTCTCTGAGTCGCGTCCACCGCGGCGCCCTCACCTGGCTCGACCCATTAAGACAGCACAGGGTTGAAGCTCAGCCCGAGTGCATCTTCTCAGCCTGTGCCAGGAACTCGTCCAGCCTCTTCTTTATCTCAATCTTGTCGTACTTGCCCACGCTGGTCTTGGGGATCTGGTCAACCATGGCGATGAAATCGGGGAGCATCCACTTGGTTATCTTCCCCTTCTTCACACCTTCGTTCTCCAGAAACTTGTAGATGTCCCCGGGGCTCCCATTGACCCCCGGCGCGAGCCTGACCAGCGCCATCGGCCTCTCGCCCCATACGGGGTCGGGAACGCCGACATACGCCGATTCGAGCACTGCGTCGCAGGTGGCTGTCAGGTTTTCCAGCAGCACCGTCGGGACCATCTCCGCCCCGCTTCGGATTACGTCCGTTATCCGGTCAGCGATGGTGAGGTACCCGTATTCGTCGACCTTGGCGACATCGCCGGTATGGAACCAGCCGTCCTCGCGCCACACGTCCGCCGTCTTCTCGGGGTCCTTGTAGTACTGTTCCATGATCCAGGGCCCCCTGATGACGATCTCGCCAATGGTCTCGTTGTCATGCGGAACGGGCGCACCGTTCTCGTCGATGACCTCTATCTCCGCCCCGAGCGTCGGCAGACCCGTCTTGACCCGGAACTCGTCGAGCTTCTCCCTCGGCCAGTCCTTCATGGAGCGCTTGATGAAGGCGCCGACAGCGGCTGGAGCAGTCTCGGTCATGCCATATCCTGACGTAGCGGTGAACCCGGGGATCACTTGCTCGGCCTTGGTCTTCAGCCCCAGCGGCAGCGCGGCGCCGCCCACGCCGATGCGGACGAGACTGCTGAGGTCGTATTTGTCCAGGTCCGGGAACTCGACGAGCATCGCCAGCATCGTCGGCACCAGGCCCGAACTGGTGACCTTCTCCGTCTGCACCAGTTCACAGAAGCCTTCCGGCGTGAACCTTCCCGGCAGGGTGATCTTGTTGGCGCCAAACACCTGGTAGTGAGGCGCCCCCCAGCCGTGGACGTGATAGAGCGGCGTGTTGATCATGGTAACGTCCGACTCGCCAAGCAACGGGATGGCCGGGTCGGAGTTCCACGCGGTGCGCGCTGTCATGTGCAGCGCCTGAAGATAGAGCTGCCTGTGAGTGAACATCACACCCTTCGGCAGGCCGGTAGTGCCGGTGGTGTAGCACAGCGTCGCGTGTGTGTCCTCATCGAGGTAGGGCCATTCAAGCTCGGGCGACTGCTCCTTCAGCAGGTCCTCATAGTGGTAGATGGGCTGCACCTTCGTTTGAGGCAAGCCACTCTCGTCGGACATGTAGACGAACTTCTCCACCGTAGGCTTGATCCTGTCGTATATCCCCTCGAGAAGGGGCAGAAAAGCGTCATCGAAGAACAGGACCCTGTCCTCCGCATGGTTAACGGTATGCACAATGTGGTCCAGTGAGAGCCTCATGTTGATGGCGTGCAGCACAGTCCCAACGCACGGAGATGCGTAGTACAGCTCCATGTGCCGGTGGTGATTCAGCGCCATCGTCCCAATCCTGTCGCCAGGCCGCTGCGGCCCGCCTGGATTCACGCCCAGAGCTGTTCTCAACGCATTTCCGAGGCGGCACGTACGCTCGTACCATTCACGCCATGTCAACCTGAAATAGCGGCCTGTCTCGGGGTTCCTGTAGACGATGCCAATCTCTTCTGGATAGAGGCTCACTGGCCTCTTCATGAAGGTCTTCAGCAACAAGGGGTAGTTCGTGCTGAACTCGGGATACGTCCTGCCTTCCATCTGGCTCCTTCCGCTTCCAAAACTCGTAGAAGCGGCGAATCAGTCGGCTGTCAGCCTCGCGGTCCCACGCCTTGTCGCCCCTTCGTTCCGTGCCCAATCATACACTATTATCGCTTGTGTGGCAGAAACAGTCAATCCCATACAGGATTGTCTCATTTTTCCCCCGCGAGGGACGGCTGCGATGGCATGATGTCAGGAAATCGTGTAGAGGGACTCACTATGGAGGAAGCAAGGCATTGCGGCCGAGGGCTCGTGGGGTCGCATGCCACCCCGGCCGACGCCCCATACCACCGTAGGGGGGGCCACGAGAGCCGTCGGGACGCAGGAAGCACGCCGACCGGCCTAGGTCCGGTGCATCCTCTTCGCCTGCGACACGTACTCGTCCAGTCGCTTCTTGATGGATATCTTATCGTACTTGCCAACACTGGTCTTGGGGATCTCGTCCACCATGGCGATGAAGTCGGGCAGCATCCACTTGGCGATCTTTCCCTTATCGACTCCCTCGGCCTCAAGGAACTGGTAGATGTCTTCCTCGCTTTGCGCGGCTCCGGGCGCGGGCTTGATGAGCGCCATTGGTCTCTCGCCCCACTTCTCATCCGGCACGCCCACGTAGGTCGCCTCCAGAACCGAGTCCGACGTTGCCGTGAGGTTCTCCAGAAGCACGGTGGGCACCATCTCGGCGCCGCTTCGAATCACGTCCGTTATCCTGTCAGCGATGGTGATGTAGCCTTCTTCATCGACTTTCGCCACGTCCCCGGTATGGAACCAGCCGTTCCGCCACACCTCAGCCGTCCTCTCACGGTCCTTGTAGTACTCCTCCATGATCCACGGGCCTCGAACCACTATCTCACCGATCGTCTCATTGTCGCGCGGCACCGGAATGCCGTTCTCATCGACAACCTGGACCTCAAGCCCGTCGGACGGCAACCCGGTCTTGACCCGCACCCTGTCCAGTTCCTCCTTCGACCATCCCTTCATGTAGCGCTTCACAAAGGCCCCGATCGTGACCGGGCACGTCTCGGTCATGCCGTAGCCGGAGCTGGCGGTGAAGCCTGGGATCACCTGCTCTGCCTTTTTCTTCAGGCCCAGAGGCAGGGCCGCGCCCCCGACGGCGATGCTCCGCAGGCTGCTGAGGTCATACTTCTTCAAATCCTCGTACTCAATGAGCATGGCGAGCATGGTCGGCACCAGAGCCGAACTGGTGACCTTCTCTGTCTGCACCAGGTCACAGAACCCCTGAGTGGTGAACCGACCCGGGAGCGTAATCCTGTATGCCCCGAAGACCTGTGTCTGAGGCGCTCCCCAGGCATGGACGTGGTACAGGGGCGTGTTGACAAGTGATATAGTCGACTCGCCCAGACGGGGAATGGCCGGGTCCGAATTCCAGCTCCCCCGGACTATCAGGTGCAGGGCCTGCATGTAGAGCTGTCTGTGGGTGAACATGACCCCCTTCGGCAGACCGGTGGTGCCCGTTGTGTAGCACAGGGTAGCGTGCGTGTCCTCATCGAGGTAGGGCCATTCAAGCTCGGGTGATTGCCCCGCCAGCAGATCCTCATAGTGGTACAAGGGCTCGACCTTGGTCTGCGGCAAGCCTGGCTCGTCCGACATGTACACGAACTTATCGACCGTGGGCCTTATCCTCTCGTATATCCGCTCCAGGAGCGGCAGGACGCTGTCGTCGAAGAACACGATCTTGTCGGCTGCATGGTTCACTGTGTGGACTATGTGATCGAGAGAGAGCCTGATGTTTATCGGGTGCAACACCGCTCCGATACACGGAACGCCGTAGTACAGTTCGAGATGTCGATGGTGGTTGAGCGCCATCGTCGCCACCCTGTCGCCCGGCTCCCCCGGTTTCCCCGGCTTCACGCCAAGTGCGGACGTGAGTGCATTCCCCAGGCGGCAGGTACGCTCGTACCACTCCCTCCAGGTGAACCTCTGGTACTTGCCGGTGTCCGGGTTCCTGTACACGACGCCTACGTCGTCTGGATAGAGGTTCACCGGCCTGCTCATGATAGTCTTCAACAGCAGCGGGTAGCGCGTGCTGAACTCAGGATACGTCCTGCCTTCCATCTGGCTCCTTCCGTTACGTCAACAGTATCTGCGGCCACCGGGCTTCACCACCCCGGTCCGCACACCGCTCATCACCGCGCCATTCGCCACTAAGTCGCCCTCTGGCCGAGCACCATTATCGGCGGCGACATTCTCGCAATCAACGCCACCCACAGTGTTCGCCGCCCTCCATCAAACCTGCCCCAGACCACGCTCCCTCGGTTGCCCAGCAGCATGCCTTTCAATGACGGACCTTCAGCAGGTGATTCACCACCTGAGCGAACCCCTCACCCATGGACAGTTCGCTCTCATACTGCGCGACTCGCTCCAACGCCTGCACCTCGCTCGCTGGAAGCCTGGGATTCACCACGAGGACGCTGTGGGTGAATCGCTTGAACAGCGACAGGTCTGTCGTGGAATCACCAAAGACCATCACATTCTCCAGCGCGAGGTTTCGCTCCCCCATCATCCCGAGGAGGGCCACCAGTGTATTCCCCTTGCTCACCCCCTTCTGCAACAGGTGCAGCATATAGCCGGAGTCGAGGAGTTCCACATCCTGTAGATGCTCCATCAAGTCCGAAGTCGCTATGCCCCGGACCTTGATGCCCACATCCACCAGGCGCAGTCTGTCATCCTCCGTTTCCCGGATAGCCCCCGGATATGCCTGCTTCAGCCTCTCCAGGGCCCTCAGGGCCGGCTCACGCGAATAGCCAAGGTCAACAAGCGCCCCTTCACGCCTCAGCCTGGCGATAGCACCGTTCTCCCCGATGAGGGGGCCGGTTATCTCAGCCCGTGCAGCCACCGAATCCACTCGGGGCATAGCGCGCCCCGAGGCCAGCCCAACCACAACCCCATCTTCCTCCAGACGTCGCATGGCTTCGACGGCGGCCTGGCTCACCGTGTCATCCTCCGCCGTCAGCGTACCGTCGACGTCACTCACGATGAGCCGTATCCGCCGCGCCAGGTCGGACCCCATCTCACGAAACGGTCGCGCCGTCAACCGACCTCCCCCGGCACAGCCTGCCAACCGGCTCGCTTCTGCATGCGGACAAGAGTCACGACTCCGAAGCCAGAACACCCCCCACAGCCCAGTTCTCCCTGGCCACATCCTCGAAGATGACCATCGTCGACTCGGGTGCTGTGTGGGCGATGGTGACAACAGCTTCAGTTATCACCCTGGCAAGCTCGGCCTTCTGCGATTTGGTTCTTCCGGGCCACATCTCCACTCTGACTATTGGCATGGCCTACACCTCCTGTTGCGTCACTATGCCTTGCTGGTGTACCCTCTATCCATGGCCGGAAGGCATCCATCTGGTCCGAGTCGCTGGTACTGCTTCAAACTCAGGGTCAAGAAGCATCTGGGGATGAACACCCTCCTCTGCGACAGTTGCATGTGGAACTGGAGAAGCGCCTGCCACCGGCCGGAGCGCCCCAATGCTACCTGGTGTCCCGACTACAAGAAGCGGGGCTCCTGATCACCTGCCGTAGCTGAGGCGCGCCACCAGGAATTCCGGCAGCCCCTGCCGCAGCATTCTCTCCTGTGTAGCCTCCACATCATATGCGACGCGATAGTGATACACAGCCATCTCGTCCTCATCGTAGACGGCGTATGAGGCGCTGGGGTCACCGTCACGAGGCTGCCCGACGGCACCGGGGTTGATTATCAGGCGATTGTCTGCCAGTCTCAGCTCCTCCGGCAGCGGCTGGAGCACGCATGTCCCGCCAATGTACTCGAAGACCAGCGGCATGTGCGAATGACCAATCAGGCAGTAATTCGTATCGAAGGAGTCGAAGCTGGCCAGGGCGGTGCGGGCGGACACGACGTACTCCCAGATTGGCTCCCTGGGGCTGCCGTGCACAATGGTGAACTCGCCGCGACGCACGGTCAGGGGCAGGCCTTCAAGATACGCAACTTCTTCCTCAGTCAACTGCCCTGCCGTCCACCGGCATGCCGCCGCTGCATCCGGGTTGAAATCCGAGACGTCCACCTTCCCTATGGAAGCCCAATCATGATTCCCAGCCACCGACAGGTGGGCGTACTGCCGAAGGAGAGCGATGCACTCCGAGGGGTCAGGGCCATACCCCACGATGTCCCCCAGGCACCATATCCCATCAACTCCACCACGTGCTTCCATGTCGTCGAGAACCGCCTGAAAAGCGGCCAGGTTGCTGTGGATGTCGGCCACTATGCCATGTCGCATATGCTTCTCTGTGGGGGCTACGTCAGCATATCAGCTTTGCACAGGCTTGGCTAGACGGGCTCGTGGACATATAATTGACCCGTGAAAGTCTCAGAGCTGGGCGAATTCGGCCTCATCGAACTCCTCGCGGGCATCCTCGGCAGTCCTGACTGTGACGTGCTTGTCGGAATAGGCGATGACGCAGCCGCGTGGCACAACGAGGCCGCAATCCAGGTCGCCACTACCGATGCCCTTGTCCAGGACATCCACTTCACTTTGAACACCGTCTCGTGGCATGACCTCGGATGGAAAGCGCTGGCGGCGAACCTGAGCGATATCGCCGCCATGGGCGGCGTGCCGAAGCACGCCCTGGTGGCGCTGGGACTGCCCGGTGAGACCGAGGTCGATGACGTGGCTGAGCTCTACCGAGGTATGCGCGAGCTCGGCGAGTCGTTCGGCGTTCATGTTGTTGGGGGTGACGTAGTCGGTGCTCCACTGGTGATGCTCAGCCTGGCGGTGCACGGCACCGCTGAAAGGCTCCTCACACGGTCGGCAGCCCGACACGGCGACTGCATTGCCGTAACCGGGCTTCTCGGCGCGTCGTCCGCCGGCCTGCTGATGCTCCAGAGAGGGCTCCATGTGGATGAGGCTACGGCAGAAGTACTCAGAGAGGCGCACGTCAGACCATTTCCCAGGGTAGCTGAGGGGCAGATCCTTGCTCGGAGCGACGTAGCCGCGGCCATTGACATCAGCGACGGTCTTGTCGGTGACCTCTCAAGGTTATGTAAAGCAAGCGGCGTTGGTGCACGCGTCTTCACCGAGGAGGTCCCCGTCCATCCCGCGGTGCGCTCAACTTTCCAGGCCGAGTACCTCAGCCTGGCTCTGTCGGGCGGCGAGGACTATGAACTCCTGTTTACCGGCAGCAATGAGGCCATAGCCACCGTCAAAGGCCTGATGCCCTGCCCCGTGTCGATTATCGGCGAGATAACGGGCCGGGAGCCGGGCACGGTGAAGCTGCTCGACGGCAAAGGCGACGAACTGAGGCTTGAGAGAGTGGGCTGGGAGCATTTCGGCCCGGGAAAGGAAGATGCATCTCGTCACTGAGAGCCCACAGGAAACACAACAGTTCGGGATGCAGCTTGGCCAACTGGCCGGACCCGGTGACGTGCTGTTGCTTGTGGGCGGACTGGGAGCTGGGAAGACCTGCCTCACCCAGGGCGTCGCGTGGGGGTTGGGTATCGAGGGCTATGCCACCAGCCCCTCCTTTGTCGTCATCAACGAGTACCACGGCCGGCTCACGCTGTACCACATCGACCTGTACCGCCTCGACAGCGTTGAGGAGGTCGCCGACCTCGGTCTGGACGACTACCTGTACGGTGGTGGCGTGTGCGTGGTCGAGTGGGCGGACAAGGCATGGCCCGTGCTTCCCGAGGAGAACCTAACGATAGAAATGAGCCTTGTGTCCGGATGCAGTCGTGACATCGCGCTGCGGCCCAACGGCGGGCGATATGCGGACATGGTGTCCCGGCTTCGCATCGGGCAGCGCCCTGAGAGGAAGTGACGTTGGAGCTTGCCCTCGATACGTCCACCGATTCCGCCAGCATCGCCCTGTCGCACCGCGGCGACGTGCGGGGCGAAATGACGTGGCACGCGGGTCAGAACCACACCATGGAGCTTGCGCCGAACGTCCTCTACCTGCTTCGCCAGGGCGGCATCGGTGTGGAAGCACTTGAAGCCGTGTTCGTTGCCAGAGGCCCGGGCAGCTTCAACGGCGTTCGAGTCGCTATGGCGGCTGCGAAGGGACTGGCCTTCGCGCTCGGTATTCCGCTGGTGGGCGTGAGCACTCTCGAGATAGAGGCATTCCCATACGCCGACTCCGGCCTTCCCATCTACCCGATCCAGAACGCGGGCCGGGGCGAGGTAGCCACCGCCACGTTCGTGTCCCACGAGCGGCGGTGGCAACGGCTGGTTGCCGAGCATATCTCGACTCTGCCGGAACTGTGCGCCGGCCTCACCGGCGAGAGTATTCTATGCGGCCCCTTCTCACGGGACATGGTGCTCCAGATCGAGCGGCAGGGCGGTGAACGGGCTATTGTCCGCAGTGTCGTCCGCCGCGCCGGCTTTCTGGCGCAGTTGGGCTGGAGCAGGCTGGAATCGGGTGATACTGACAATCCATCAACCTTGCAGCCTCTCTATTTGCGACCCCCGGCAATCACGACAAGAAAGAAGAGGGAGATTAGTAGATGAGTTTTTGGAAAGGTCCATCGTTTCGATCGCGCGACCACTTCCCAATGTGTATCGTGTGCGGCAAGGAGAACCCCGTCGGACTCAAGATCGAGTTCCGACAGGAAGGAAATACGGTGAAAGCCGAGTTCACCCCTCGGGAAGTCCACCAGGGATGGCCGGACATAGTCCACGGCGGACTCCTCAGCCTGTTGCTTGACGAGGCAACGGTCTACGTGCCCAGGTATCTCGGGTTCAACGCCGTCACCGCCAGGTCTGAGATAAGGCTGAGGCAGCCGGTGAGAGTGGGCCAGAGGCTTTTCATCAGCGCCTGGCCGGTCAGGCAGAACCGGAGGCTGTGCGAGGCAGCGGGACAGATCGACCTTGCCGACGGCACGACCGTGGCCGAAGGCAAAGCAGTCATGTATATTGTCGAAGAGGCCTAGAAAGGACGCCGCCATGCAGCAGACACTCGTTCTTCTCAAGCCCGATGCCGTCCAGAGAGGGCTGGTGGGTGAGATCATCCATCGCCTGGAGAGACGGGGGCTCAAAATCGTCGCTATGAAGATGATATGGATGGATGAGGCACTGGCGAAACGGCACTACGCAGTCCACGAGGGAAAGCAGTTCTTCGACGGGCTGGTGGGCTTCATCACATCCAGCCCGATCATTGCCGCCGTTATCAAAGGAGAGAATGCCGTCGACCTGGTGCGGCGCACCATGGGGGCAACCGACCCAGCCGAGGCGTCACCAGGAACGATAAGGGGTGACTTCGGGGTTGACATCGGGTACAACCTGATTCACGGTTCAGACTCGGTCGAGAACGCCGCAAAGGAAATCGCTCTCTTCTTCTCGAACGAGGAGATACACGACTACCCCAGGGATATCCAGAGATGGCTCACTGGATCCTGACGAGGGGAGTGGCCTCGTTCCACAGCTTCTCCAACTGGTAATAGTCCCGTTGCGCCGGGCTGAAGATGTGCACAACCACGTCGCCGAAATCCATCAGCGTCCAGCCGGAACCGGGGCCACCCTCGCGGCGGCGAAGCTTCGCCCCTTCTCCCTTGAGCACCCTGAGGACTTCATCGCAGATAGCCTCGATCTGGCGCTGCGTCTCACCATTGCAGATCACGAAGTAGTCGGCGAAGCTGCAGACCTCCCTGGTGTCGAGCATGACAATATCGGCCGCCTGCTTCTCGGATACGGCCTCAACAGACCTTCTCGCCAGCTCAATCGGCTCCAGCATTGGCTCCCAGCACGGTATTATACCACAGGCCAGCGCCATGACCAGTGTACTCGTTTGCCACAATTGACCGACCCAGCCGTACGCCGCCGCGACGGCGCGTCCCCGGCACCAGAGCAGCACCAGGAACAACACGCGGACCCGTGGAGCGAAGCCCGAGCCGCTGCGTGGAAAGGACTCGACGTTGATTGCCTCGGCGCCTTTTGCTAGACTTCCCCAGGGGAGATTGTTTCAGTATGCCTGAGCGCATCGCCGTCGCCATGAGCGGGGGCCTGGACTCATCTGTCACCGCTGCGCTTCTCGTCAAACGGGGCTATGACGTTCTCGGCGTCACCATGAGAACGTGGACGCATAACGGCGGCCGGAAATCGCCGCAGCCTGCCTGCTGCGGGCCGGACGATCAGGAGGCGGCTCGAAGGGCGGCGCGAGCCCTGGGTATCCCCCTCTTCACCGTCGACCTGAGTCGGGAGTTTCAGACCGAGGTCATCGAGTACTTCCGTCAAGAGTACCTGCACGGCAGGACCCCGAACCCCTGCGTCAGGTGCAACAGCCTGGTCAAGTTCGGTGCGCTGGTCAGCGGCGCCGCGAGCCTTGGCCTGGACTTCGACTGGTTCGCCACGGGCCACTACGCCAGGGCCGCCCATGACCCAGCCCGCAATCGCTACGTCCTCAGAAAAGGCGTAGACCGGTCCAAGGACCAATCGTATTTCCTCTTCGCCCTGTCACAGGAGACCATCAGCCGTCTTCTCCTGCCTCTGGGCGACTACACCAAGGAAGAGGTGAGGAGGCTCGCCCCCGCACTGGGCCTTAGCATGAACGGTAGGCCAGAGAGCCAGGACTTCTCCATCGGCGACTACTCATCACTCTTCGGCGAGGTCGAATCGGGCCCGATACTGGACAGGCATGGGAACACCCTGGGCCAGCACAGAGGAGTGCCCTTCTACACCGTTGGTCAACGCAAAGGCCTGGGACTCTCGCTGGGTCAGCCCATGTACGTAACCGCGATAAGGGCCGAGGACAACGTCATCGTCGTCGGCACCAGGGAGGAGGTCCGCGCCGACGCGCTTGTCGCCTCCCAACTGAACTGGGTGTCGATCCACGGCCTGACGCATCCCATCGAGGCTGGGGCAAAGATAAGGTACCGCCACAGGGAGGCCCAGGCGATGATAAGCTCCTGTGGTGAGAACCAGGTGCACGTCGCGTTTGCCGAGCCGCAAACGGCGGTCACGCCTGGGCAGGCTGTGGTCTTCTACCACGGCGACGAAGTCCTTGGAGGTGGGATCATTGAGCACGCAACGACCCACGTTCGCTGAAGAGAGGATGCTGGCCCAGCAAGGCCACCGCCTTGTCGCCGGCGTCGACGAAGCCGGTCGCGGCCCGCTTGCCGGTCCCGCCGTCGCTGCCGCCGTCGTCCTGCCGACGGACTTACAGGCCTCGTGGCTGGAGATGGTGGACGACAGCAAGAGACTGACCCCGAAGACGCGCGAATCCCTCTTCACTCTGATTGCGCAGAACGCGCTGGCCACAGGCATCGGCTACGCCCAGGCAGAGGAAATCGACCGTCTCGGCATTGCCAGGGCAGTGAGGATGGCGATGTGCGCCGCTGTGAGGGACCTGTCGATAGCTCCAGATTTCCTCCTCATCGACTTCGTCCGCCTCGAAGAGCTTCCAATACCGCAGAGGAGCCTGACCAAGGGCGACAGGCTTTCCCTTTCCATCGCCTGCGCCTCTATTATGGCCAAGGTCACCAGAGACCGCCTGATGACGTCGCTCGACTCTGTGTATCCCCAGTACGGGTTCTCCAGACACAAGGGATACGGCACGGCGGAACACATCGAGTGTCTCAGACGTTTCGGGCCTTGCCCGGCACACAGGAAGAGTTTCACTCCCGTGAAGGACTGCGTATGCTGAATCGCAAGAAGACCGGTGCGCGCGGCGAGAACATAGCCGCCGACTACCTGAAGAAGAAAGGCTATCGGATTCGAGAACGCAACTACCGTTGCCGCGCCGGTGAGATCGACATCGTGGCGGAGAAGGGCGACACCCTCGTGTTCGTCGAAGTGCGGACCAAGAGTGACCTCTCCTTCGGCACTCCAGAGGAATCCGTCACCGACCCGAAGAAGGGCAAGCTGGTCGATCTGGCACACACCTACGTCGGCACGCATGACGGTTTGCCCCCGAACTGGCGCATCGATGTAGTGGCTGTTGAGCTTGACAAAAAGGGCAAGCTCTCCAGATTGCGGCTCATCAGGAACGCCGTGAGCTGAAGCCCGCCGACGTAAACGCCAGGTAGCGCGGTCTTTACTTGCGCTTTACCACGCCAGCGGGATAATATGCGCGGAAGGCGAGGAGGCATGCGCATCCTGATTGTCGAAGACGAGAAGGACCTGGCGGACGCACTGGCCCGGGGGCTGCACAAGCAGGGCTATGCCGCCGACGTGGCCTACGACGGCGAAGAGGCACTGGTACTCGCAGAGGTCAACGACTACGACCTCATAGTCCTCGACCTCAATCTGCCCAGGATAGACGGGGTGGAAGTGTGCCGCCGCATACGCGAGTCACGGTCGTCCACGGGAATACTCATGTTGACCGCACGCTCCAGCGTCGGCGACCGGGTGAACGGCCTCGACCAGGGCGCCGACGATTACCTGATCAAGCCGTTCCATTTCCCCGAGCTTCTGGCTCGCATCCGCGCCATACTGCGCCGCGAAGGCCCGACACGGCAGCCCATCCTGAGGGTGGAGGACCTGGTGCTCGACCCGAACGCTCAGAGGGCGTTTTTCGAGGGAGTCGAGATAAGATTAACCACCAGGGAGTTCGCCGTCCTGGAGTACCTCATCCGCAACGCCGGGCGAATCGTTAGCCAGGAGGAGCTCCTGGAGCACGTGTGGAATGAGGATGCCAATCTCTTCACCCACACGGTGAAAGTCCACATGATGAACATCCGCAAGAAGCTCAGCAAGGTCGGGGCAAACGGGCTTATCGACACCGTCAAGGGCAGGGGGTACGTGATATGAGGCTACCTGCGTTTGCGAAAACACTACGCTTCAAGCTCACCCTGTGGTATGTGGCCATCATCATTCTGTTCGGGGCTCTGTTCCTCGTCGCCGTGAACCTGGCGATGCAGCAGTCCGTCACAGGCCCTCCCGTCTTCCTTTCGCACCCGATGGCAGCGTCGCAGACCCCGACGGAGATATACAGGCTGGTACGGAGCACGCAGCTGGGACTGCTGCGCAACTACTCGCTCATCGGCTTCGCCGGTCTCGTCGTCATTGGAGCGGTTGGTGGCCACTTCCTGTCGGGTAGAATGCTCAAGCCGGTCGACCGCGTCTCTTCGCTGGCCGCTCGCATATCCAGCACCAATCTGAAAGAGAGGATCGGTTACGAAGGGCCGGACGACGAGATCAAGCGTCTCGCCGACACCTTCGATGACATGCTCGAGCGCCTCGAGAGCGCCTTCGAAGCTCAGAAGCAGTTCATTCAGGACGCGTCCCATGAGCTGCGAACCCCCATCGCCATCGCCCAGACGAACATAGAGGTGGTCGAGATGGAGGAGAGACCCGGCGCCAGAGACTACAAGCGCCTGATTGAGGTGCTGAAGCTGAGTCTCGACAGGATGAGCAAACTCAGTGACAACCTGTTGCTGCTTTCCGAAGGCGGTAACGACCGCTCCAGGTGGTCTGTCGTGGACATGTCTGCCGTTCTCGACGAGGTAGTGGAAGAGGCGTACGCCCAGGCGGCAGCAGCTCACATAAGCCTCGAACTCGAGCGACCATCAGAGGGGATGCACATAATGGGCGACCCCCTGAGCATGAAGCAGGCTGTCCTCAACCTGGTCGACAACGCCGTCAAGTACAACAGGCGAGGTGGCTGGGTGAAGGTCTCGGCCAGAAGCGAGCACCCGCTCGTGATTGTCCAGGTGGAAGACAGCGGTGGCGGTATTTCGGAGACGGACCAGCAGCGCGTATTCGACCGCTTCTACCGGGTCGACAAGTCCAGGTCGCGCGCTCAGGGCGGCTCCGGGCTCGGGCTGGCCATAGTGAGAAAGATTGTTGAAGACCACGGAGGCCTTGTCTCCGTTCACAGCACGCTCGGTGAAGGGAGCAGTTTTCGCATAGCGCTTCCCCACCATACCCCCGTCTGAGGCCCAGGCCCCCCCAGTCCAACCCCACTTCCGGGGTGCCGGTTTCGCCATAGGGCTCGACCCTTTACCCCGCATTTACCTCCCGCGTGCTATGGTGAAGCCAAGTCAGCTTGCACCGAGCATGTGAGCGAAGGGAGGTGATCCATGAAGAGATATCTCAAGGTCGGGGCCATAGCCCTCCTGGCCATCGCCATCATCGGCGTGATGGCCGGCAGCGCCGTCGCGTTCGCTGACTCGTCAGAGGGAGACGCGGATGCAACGGAAGGGCCGCGGCAGGTGTTTGTCACCAAGGTCGCCGACATCCTGGGGCTTGAAACCGAGCAGGTGGCCAATGCCTTCCAGCAAGCTCACCAGGAGATGTTCCAGGAGGGCCAGCAGATGCGCCTTCAGAAGGCGCTCCAGGAGGGCCTGATCACTGAGGACGAGGCCAGCGAGATCCAGGACTGGTGGCAGCAACAGCCCGAGGCCTTGCAGAAGCTCGGACCGGTGAATCGATGTCCGGGCGGGCACATGTGGGGTGTCCGCTAGTTCTACCGCCCCCCGCAAGAGCAGGGGCACGGGCCCTGTTCTGCTTGAGCACGAACAGGGACCCGGGCTCCTGTTTTCTTGGGAGGCTTCCGCCGCACGCTCTTATTTTACCATCCCTTTACCGCAGCCGTGCTACCGTTGGTGACAGGTACCCGGGAGAACCGGGCCTGAACAGGGAGAAAGCACCATGATTACGCTGAAGAGGGCCTTCAAGAACATCCTGAGAAGTAGAATCAGAACACTGCTGGTGAGCCTGGTCCTCGCCCTGTGTGTGGCGGTGTTCGTATCGACCATCGCCGGCGTGGAGGCCAGCGAGTCCGCCACCGCCGAAATGCTCGACGAGTACGGCGAGGCGGCTGAGGCTACGATTGAGCAGACCGAACTGGCGATGACGGCGATAATGGTGAGAGCAGGCATGAGCTTCTCCGAAGGGGGACCCCCCAGTGGAGCATTCGGCGAAGAGCCCATCGATGAAGAGGTAGTCGATGAGATCTCCTCCATGGACGACGTCGAGGCGGTGGTGCCGACGGTGAGTGCCGGCATCGGCGAAGGTGGCGAGGGGCAAGCAGGTTTCCAGGGCGAGGGTGGCGGGGGGTTCTTTGTGACCCGTTTCGACTACATGATAACCGGCGTTCCACTCGACTCGACGCTGGATGAGAAGTACCAGTACCTGCCGGTCAACATTGTCGATGGGAGGAATCTGGAGGAGGGCGACAGCGATGCCGTCCTGATCAGCGAGGACCTGACCGACTACTTCGGAGCCGGCGTCGGCGACAGTATAGAGATCGAGGGATCGAGCTTCGAGGTTGCCGGAGTCTATTTGAGCACGATGATGAACAACGAGGTCTACATGGACCTCGCGGCAGCGCAGGACATGCTGGGGATGGAAGGGGAAGTGTCCTCGCTGACAGTGTACGCCGAGAGCGCTTCCGCCGTCGACGATGTAGTAGACGAGATTGAGTCGGAGTACCCCGATTTCATGGTCATGGCCATGAGTGACATGCAGTCTCAGTTCGGGGACGTCATCCAGCGGGAGCAGGAGAGAGTCCTCGGCAGCCTGGATGAGAACCTGGCCAACATCCAGTCCCTCGGACTCAGCATCACGATTGTCTCAGTCATCATCGGGGTCCTGCTCATCTTCGGGCTGATGTTCTACACCGTGCGTGAGAGGACAAAGGAGATCGGCACCCTCAAGGCGATTGGGTTCAGCAACCCGGAGATAATGAAGCAGTTCATGTACGAAGGGCTGTACACCGGGCTCATCGGAGGAGTCATCGGGCTGGCCATCGCCGCCGCCGCTTCCTCGCTCCTCAGTTCGTGGCTGCTGAACCCGTCGGCGACCCTCGCGGTGTCCACGCACGTAACGCTTTTCTCCGTGCTGCTCGGGATCGGCGTGGCCATCGCCGCCGGGGCGCTTGGCAGCCTCTATCCCGCCTGGAGGGCTTCACGGGTGAGCCCGATGGAAGCGCTCAGGCGCGAATAATTGAAACGGACATACGCAGCAGGAGGCGACAACTCATGGCAGTCCCAATACTGAAAACTGCAGGACTCAGCAAGACATACGAAACGAAGTCGAACAAGGTCAGGGCCCTCTCAAACGTCAGCCTCGTCATCGAGAGAGGGGAACTGGTTGCTGTCATGGGCCCCTCCGGCTCAGGCAAGACCACGCTGCTCACACTGCTGGGGTGCCTCGACAGACCGACCAGCGGCAAGATACTGCTCGGGCCGAAGGCCTTGAACATCACGGACATCGCCGAGTCCGAGCTATACAAGATACGAAGGAAGCTCGTCGGGTTCATCTTCCAGAGCTTCAATCTGATGCCGAATCTCACCGCGATCGAGAACGTCGAACTGCCCATGCAGGGCCTCATACCATCGGCAGCTCGAAGACGAAAGAGGGCGCGCCTCCTTCTGCGTGTGACGGAGATCCCGCACAGAGAGAAACACAAGCCGGCTCAGCTCAGCGGTGGCGAGCTACAGAGAGTAGCCATCGCCCGGGCGCTGGCAAACGGCCCGAACCTGATACTGGCCGACGAACCCACGGGCAACCTCGATTCCGAGACCGGGTCGAGCATCATCAGCCTTCTGCGCCGACTGGCCGACGAGCAGAAGCGCACTATCATCATGGTGACCCACGACCCCCACATGGCGACCTACGCCACCAGGACTCTGTACCTCAGGGACGGGAAGCTTCAGGCGGACGAGTCATTCAAGACCTCTTCAGCCGAGTCGTAGTGCTCTCCGCCTTCGTCAACAGGACAACCCGAGGTGGACTCGCTTCCCAGCGAGTTACTGGCCCGCCAGAAGCCGCCTCGGGTTGTCCACCATCATCATCCCTACCCTGTCCTCCCCTACCCCCGCCTCCTTGAGAGCCGGTATGACGTCCTTGAACACGTGGCTGTACGACCAGTTCGCCAGCAACCCCTGCAGGAAGTCGGGAAGCTCGAAGGGACGGCCAAGCCAGCGAGGCGAGTAGTCGTGCGACAGCATGATGCGATCGGCGTAGCCCACGCCCGCCAGGCCGATGATGCAGGCTTGCCTCAGCCTGTCCGGGGCCATGAGCTCGATCCCCAACCGGTCGAAGGCGATGTACACCCCCTTGTCAAGCACCGACGTGTGGTACCCCAGGTCCGAGTTACCCCCCATGTGGCCGATCATGATCCGCCTGGGGTCCGCCCCTTCAGAGATGAGCAGGTCGCACTGCTCCGGCCCCATCGTGCCCCCTTCTGTGTGGGTGATGATGGGAACACCGGTCTCCTTCTGCGCCCGGGCCGCCGCCTTCAGAACCGCTTCCTCGTAGGGCGATATGCAGCCGTGTCCCGTCGCCACCTTGATGACGCCCGGCTTGACGCCGGTGTCACCGATGCCCTCTGTTATCTCCTTCACAAACGTCTCGCACATCTCCGTGGCGATGTCGAAAAGCTGGCTGCGGAACTTGAAGTAGGCCGGCTGGCCCATCGACTCCATGTACATACCGGTGGCACAGACTATGTTGAGGCCCGCCCTCTCCGCGACCATCTTCGCCAGCTCGACGTCCCGGTTGAGGTCGATCGGGCTGGCATCGACCATTGTCTTCAAGCCGTGGGCCTTCGCCTCGCTCAGGGCCTCGACACACGCTGCGGCAATCGCCTCCCTGTCGTACGGCGGAGCATACGCATCGCACTCCCAGCCGGCGTGGCCCAGCACGAGGTGTTCGTGTATCAGGGTCACCCCCAGTTCGTCCGCCGGCACCGGGCCCAGCACCGTATTCACCATAGCCATGGCAGTCCTCCTTGCGGCTTCGACTGACCAAGAGTAAATGATTCCGCGACGCTGAGTCAACGAGGCACCTCAGTGCACATGTCACACGCGATGCCGTAGCGCCTCCAGTTTGCCCGAAAGCGCCAGTTTGCGTATAATCTGTAGTAGGAGCAGGCCCAATCATCATCGGCGGAGGTGCCGACATTGCCCATCTATGAGTATCGCTGCAACGCCTGTCACAAGAAGGTTAGTATATACGTGCGCAACCCCTCGGCGCCCTCCTCGCCCACCTGCCCCTCATGCGGTGGCGAGGACTTGACGCGGCTTCTGTCGACCTTTACGGTGCGTGGCACGTACAGGGATATCTACGAGGACATACTGTCCGACAACCAGTTGACCTCCGGTCTCATGCGCAACGACCCCAAGGCGCTGGCGGAGTGGAACCGCCGAATGACCAAGGGAATGGAAGAGGTCGACGTCCCTCCCGAATACGAGGACGCGCTGGACAAGATGGACCATGGAATCATGCCCGAGACGCCAATAGGCGGTGACCCCTCTGGGGGCGCCGGGTCCGGCGACAAGACCGAATGAGGTGACCGCCCGTGCCAATCTACGAGTTTCGCTGCCCCGATTGTAGAAGGACGGTGAGCATCTTCACCAGACGAATCGGCGACCCGGTCGCTCCGGAATGCCCGCACTGCGGCAACACCGACCTGGTCCGGCTGGTATCCCGCTTCTCGCACCGGAAGTCGGCAGACCAGTGGCTCAAGGATGCCGGTCCGCCACAGGCGATGGGGGACATGGACTACTACAAGGACCCGCGCAATATCGGACGCTGGACCGAGCACAGGCTGAAACAGCTCGGCATGGACATGCGGAGCGAAGAGTACCGGAATACCTTCTCCGAGGTACGCGAGATGATCGACAAGGCACGCGAGGGGGAGATGCCGGAATCGCTCGATGGCCTCTAGGTACCATGCTACGCCTCATTGATGCCAACCTCAACCGTGCGAGCGAGGGGCTACGAACGCTGGAAGACGTAGCCCGCTTCATTCTGAACGATGCCCGCCTGAGCGCCGACCTGAAATCGCTTCGGCACGACCTCACCCAGGAGTATGCCCCACCTCAGAAGGCCCTCCTCTCCGCTCGAGACTCCGCCCGAGACGTGGCAGCCTTTGTCGGACAGGAGAGCGAAGTGCACCGTACGGGGGTCTCCGACATTGTGACCGCCAGCGCGAGGAGGGTCGAGGAATCGCTACGTGTGCTGGAGGAGTTTGCCAAACTGCCCGATAGTGTGCTAGAATCGGATAGGTTCAAGAGGGCGCGGTTCGCCCTCTACGACTTGGAGCGTGAACTCACCGGCAGACTGCTTCGACAGGGCAGAAGAGTGTCAGGGCTCTACGTGATAGTCGACCCTGAGGCGCTCCAGGGGCGGGACGAGGTCGCTGTTGCCGAGAAGGCGATCTCAGGCGGCGCCAGAGCGGTGCAGCTCCGGGACAAGCGCCGCAGCAAAATAGAGACACTACGCAGGGCCAATGAACTGAGAGCGCTTTGCGCTCGTTATGATGCGTTGTTCATAGTGAATGACCACCTCGACGTTGCCCTGGCCTCAGTGGCCGATGGTCTGCACTTGGGCCACGATGATTTCCCCGTTTCCACCACACGCCAGTTCCTCTCTATTGACACCATTGTCGGCCGCACCACCAGGACAGTAGAGTCAGCCCTCCAAGCAGAGCGCGACGGCGCGGACTACGTTGCTGTCGGCTCCATTTATCCCACAGGCTCGAAGACCGACACGCATGTGGTCGGCTTGAAGCGATTGCGGGAGGTCAAGGAGGCAGTGTCAATACCAGTGGTCGCTATAGGCGGCATCAACGCCAGCAACGTCGCCGACGTGGTGGCCGCCGGTGCCGACTCCGTAGCTGTGTTGAGCGCGGTGGCGGGAGCGGAGGATGTTGAGGGTGCGGCGCGACGGCTGTCGGGGGCCATCAGTAGTAGCTGAATTGGGTGAATGAGTAAGCTCAATGAGTAGGATAACAAAGAGTCTGGAACAGATAGCCGACAAGGCTCGTGCTTCCCTGTCAACGAAGGACGCTGCCCGGGAGAAAGCACTCAAGCTTTCCAGGGACACCGTTCGTCACTCGGCGGACGCAATCCGCGCCGTGCACCGCGGCGAATACGACGAGGCCCGCTCCCGTCTGTCTGCCGCACGCGACCTCCTCAAGGAACTGGACGTCGCACTCGTCGACCAGCCTGAGTTCCTCTACAGCGGCTTCGTGTTCAGCGGCCAGAAAGAGTACGTCGAGGGCTGCATCACGCTGAGCCTCATCACTGAGAACACCCTCCCCGGCCCCGATGAACTCGGGATCGGCGCCGCCGCCTACCTCAATGGCCTCGGTGAAGCCGTAGGCGAACTGAGGCGTCACGTGCTCGACCTGATTCGAAAGGGCGAGGTGCAGCGCTGCGAAGAACTCCTCGAGTTCATGGATGACATGTACGGGGTGATGGTGACCATGGATTTTCCCGAGGCGATGACCGGGGGGCTGAGACGAACCACAGATGCAGTGCGCGGTATCCTCGAGCGAACGCGAGGGGACCTGACTGTTGCCTTCAGGCAGTGGGACCTGGAGGCCAAGCTGGCCGCCTTCGAGGAGAGGTTGAAACGTTCGAGTGAATCTTCAGACCAAGGAGGAGCAGCCTTGAGTCCCTGAACGCAGTTGTAGTCAGTACGAGTTGAAGCGAGAGACCTAGGAGGTCGGAATATGGATCCAATTATCTTTGCAGTAATCGCGGGTGTTCTGGCGTTCGCCTTTGCTGCATATCTTATCGTATACGTCCTCAAGCAGGACCAGGGCCCGGAAAGGATGCGGGAGATATCCCAGGCCATCAAAGAGGGCGCCATGGCATTCTTGAGAAGGGAATACCAGGTGCTCGCCATCTTTGTGGTGGTGATCGCTATCGTTCTGGGGTTCATTCCTTCCCTGGGCTGGTGGGTCGCATTGTCCTTCATCTTCGGAGCGGTGTGCTCCGGCGCGGCGGGCTTCGTCGGCATGAGTATGGCCGTGAGGGCAAACTGCCGGACTGCCGCCGCAGCCGCGAAGAACCTCAATCAGGGACTGCGAGTCTCCTTCCGTAGCGGCGCTGTCATGGGGGTCGGCGTTGTCGCCATCGGCATCATCGGCCTGAGCATTCTCTACTTCATCTTCAACGGGCACGTTGACTTCCTCAAGATCATCCCCGGCTTCGGCTTCGGCGCCTCAGGCGTGGCCATCTTCGCCAGGGCCGGGGGCGGCATCTTCACCAAAGCGGCGGATACCGGGGCCGACATCGTGGGCAAGGTCGAGCAGGGCATCCCCGAGGATGACCCGCGCAATGCTGCGGTCATCGCCGACTTCGTTGGGGACAACGTCGGCGATGTGGCCGGCATGGGTGCCGACCTTTTCGAGTCCTACGTGGACTCTATCATCGCCACCATGACTCTGGCCAGCATCGCAGTTGTGGCTGGCCTGGCCTCCACGCAGGTCGCCTGGTGGTTGCCAATGATGATCGCCACCGGCGGCATCATCGCCTCCATCATAGGGGTGTTCCTCGTCAGAGTGGGCGAGAAAGCCGAGATGGGTGCACTGCTCAACGCGTTGCGTCGTGGCACCTTCTCAGCATCCATACTCACCGCCATCTTCGCCGCTCTCGCGGTGTACTTCCTGCACGCCGGTTGGGGCATATTCTGGGCAGTCCTCGCCGGGCTCATCGCTGGCGTTCTCATCGGTGAGAGCACCAACTACTTCACGTCCTACGCCTTCGGGCCAACGCGCCGCGTGTCACAGGCCTCTCTGACAGGCGCAGGCACGAACATCACCGCCGGCTTCAGCAACGGACTGCTGAGCACTGCGCCACCGATAATCCTGATAGTCATCGCCATCCTGGTGGCCAACCAGTTCGCCGGCATGTACGGTATCGCTATCGCGGGCATTGGCATGCTCTCAACACTGGGCATCACACTGGCTACTGACGCCTACGGGCCGGTGGCCGACAACGCTGGTGGCATCGTCGAGATGTCCGACCTGCCGCCGGAGATCAGGGAGCGCACCGACGCCCTGGACTCGCTGGGCAACACGACTGCGGCGACGGGCAAGGGATTCGCCATCGGCGCAGCCGGGCTGACCGCGCTCGCCCTGATGCTGTCCTACACCCAGGCTGCGGGCATCGCACTGGGCGACATCAGTCTGCTCCACCCGGCAGTGGTGGCCGGCATATTCCTCGGCGTCCTCATGCCAGCC
>JAXHUA010000112.1:0-11300 GCA_034189695.1 Chloroflexota bacterium
CCGTCAACTGGAAACACTATGGGCCATGGCTGAGCATGCCCAAGGAAAGGAGGCTTCGGTAACCTCATTTATGAGGCAACCAACCACCGTTCGGTAACACTTTCTATTGACGCAACACGCTCTCCGTCTCGGTGGCGAATGGGTTCACAACGCCGCTCAACGGGTTGTATACTCAGTGTCCGACGGCCGCCCTGGCTGTTCTCAGACGCATGGGCGTCTCGCGGAGTTCAAGCGTCCGTTTGGTCATGGCGAGCGGTCACAATCCTTCCCTTGGGTGGTCATGGTTGGACTTCATCCTTCGCAAAGGAGGTGAGCAGTGAAACACTATGACGTCATCGTGGTTGGGTCTGGCTCAGGTATGCTGATAGTGGACGAGGCACTATCTCACGGCCTCAGCGTTGCCCTTGTGGACAGGGGGCCGCTGGGTGGAACCTGCCTGAATGTGGGCTGCATACCCTCCAAGATGCTCATCTACCCCGCAGACAGAATCGTGGAAACGCAGCAGGCCGCCAAGCTGGGCATTACGGCGGAGATAAGCAGCATTGACTTCAAGGCGATAGTCGAGCGCACGAAGAACAGCATCGCGGAGAGCCAGAAGCACATGAGGGAAGGCATCTCGCAGACGGACGGGCTCGACTTCTACAAAGGGGAAGGACACTTCGTCGGAGACTACACACTGGAGGTTGATGGAAACGAAATAGAGGCCGACACGGTGTTTCTCGCCTCTGGGTCCCGACCGCTGATCCCGCCGATGAAGGGGCTGGATGCAGCCAGCTATATCACCAACGAGAATGTGCTCGACCTGGAAAGTGCTCCCGGCAGCTTGGTAGTCATCGGGGGTGGGTACATCGGCGTCGAATACGGTCACTTCTTCGCCGCCATGGGGAGCAGGGTCGTCATTCTGGAGATGGCTGACAGGCTGGTCCTCGCTGAAGAGCCGGAGGTGTCCCACGTACTCCAGGAGGAGCTGGGCAAGCGCGTGGAGATTCGCACCAACGCGGCGGTGGAGGAAGTGCGGACCAGCGCCTCGGGTGTTGAAGTAGTGGTAAGGGATGTCAAGTCAGGGGAGACGGAGGGGCTTGCTGGAGAGAAGCTCATGGTCGCCGTGGGCAGGAGGTCGAACGCAGACCTCTTGACGGTAGAGAACACCGGCGTCGAGGTCGATACGAGAGGGTTCGTCAAGGTTGATGAGTACCTTGAGACCAGCAAGAAGGGCATATTCGGCGTGGGCGATGCAAACGGGCGACACATGTTCACGCATGTGGCCAACCGCGAGGCGCTGGTTGCAGCGCACAACGCCTTTCACGACAGAGACCTCAAGATGGACTACAGCGCAATACCCCATGCGGTGTATTCGTATCCTCAGATCGCGTCGGTGGGGCTGACGGAGGAGCAGGCCAGGGAGAACCACAGTGTGCTTGTGGGGAAAGCGCGGTACTCCGATGTTGCCAAAGGCGAGGCCATGATGGAGGAGAGTGGCTTCGCGAAGGCCATTGTCGACAGCGATGGAAAGACGATTCTCGGCTTCCACATAGTAGGTCCTTTCGCACCGATCCTCATCCAGGAAGTCGTCAATGCAATGGCGTCCGGGGGACACATGGACTGCATTCGGGCAGGCCTCCATATTCATCCGGCGCTGTCGGAACTCATCCAGAGTGCACTGGCCGGCCTGGAAGAGGTCTGACTTCCGAATTGAGAAAGTGGGGTGGGCCGCCCAGGAGCCCTGCGGACTCGAAGCGGAGTCTGACCGCTGCTGCGGGAGGCGCGCCCGTTCGCCGCGCTGGATGACTTCCCACGTTGATACCGATACAATGACTCTTGCAGGGACTCTGAGCAGCTTGCGTCTTTTCGGTCGCTCTCGTTGTCCCTGAGGCAACTGCGCTTCCGTAGAGGCAGACCCTGAGGTGCTTGTGGAAGGGAACACGATTTGACATGCTCTTCAAGCTCATGCTGCTGTTCATCGTTACACCTCTGGTGGAGCTTGCGATTCTAGTCTATCTCGGCACCCTGATAGGCGTCCTCTATACAGTGCTCATCGTGGTTGTGACCGGGCTAGCCGGGGCAGTCCTGGCGAGGAATCAGGGGCTGGCGACGCTCTCTCGTATTCGCAGCAGCCTGGCGGAGGGCGTCATTCCATCCGGCGAGCTGTTCGAAGGGGCGCTGATCCTGGCGGGAGGGCTGTTGCTGATGACGCCCGGAATCGTCACGGACCTCGCTGGTTTCGCAGTGCTGGTACCTCAAACGAGGCGCGTTGTTGGCCGGTGCGTTCGTCAGTGGTTGGTACGCAAGATCGAGAAGGGCGACATCCAGTACTGGCAGGTGCACTAGCTTCATCTGCGACTGCGCGTTGCGCCGGCTTCAACCACAGGCATTGCCCCTCTCCGTCGACACGCGAGACTCTAAGGAAGAAGGAGTGATCACCATGAGGCGTCTCAACTGGCAGACTACCCTTGTTCTGGGCTTGGTCGTTCTGTCCGCACTGCTCTACGTCACGCACTACGCGGTCTTCAGAGACCCGCATCACATCTTCATCTTCATGCTGGGTGATCTGGCCTTCATTCCCGCGGAAGTCTTGCTCGTGACACTCGTCATCCACCGGTTGTTGACTCAGAGGGAGAAGCGGGCGCTGCTTGAGAAGCTCAACATGGTGGTAGGGGCCTTCTTCAGCGAAGTCGGCACCCCTCTGCTTACGTACCTGTCCGATTTCGATCCCAGGCTGGAAGAGGTGAGAGAAGAGCTCATTGTTGGAGATAGATGGTCTGAACGAACCTTCGCTGAGGTAGGCACGCGTCTCCGCAGGTACGAGTACCAGGTCGACATACGCAAAGTGGAGCTTGAAGAGCTCCGGGCCTTTCTCAGAGGTAAGAGGGATTTCCTCCTGCGATTGCTGGAGAATCCCAGTCTGCTTGAACACGAGTCGTTCACTGAGCTTCTCAGAGCTGTATTCCATTTGACAGAGGAGCTTGAAGGGAGGGACAGCCTGGAGCAGTTGCCGGGTGCCGACTACGATCATCTGGCCACTGACATGAGACGGGCGTACAGCCTGCTGGTGCACGAGTGGTTGAGGTACATGAGGCACTTGAGGAACAACTACCCCTACCTATTCTCCCTGGCGATGAGGACGAATCCTTTCGATCGGGATGCCTCGGTACTGGTCACCTCCTGACGAAAGCTGTGACCGGCTTGATGATTCGTTCCATCGGTGCATGGAGACCGAGGCCCGGCTTCTGCAAGTCGCTGCGCCTCGCTGCCGCCGGCAGGTCAGCCTGGGGCTTGGAAAGAGAGGGCTATGCTCACTGCCACCATTGATGAAGACATCGAACTCCGCTTGCTTCGCGAAGAGAACGTGGAGGACTTGTTCGAGCTGGTTGATGGCGACAGGGAGTATCTCCGCAGGTGGCTTCCGTGGGTGGACGGCAACGCGACCGTTGAAGACACGAGGGTATTCATATTGGGCTGTGAGGGGCGGCGGACGTCAGGGATCTGGTACAGGGGTGCTCTTGTTGGGGTGATCGGTTTCCACGCAATCGATGTGGTGGGTGGCAAGGTGGAAATCGGCTACTGGCTGGGCTCTCGCTGCCAGGGCCGCGGCATCATGACGCGAGCGTGTCGAGCCATGATAGACCATGCCTTTGCCGGGCTGGGCATGAAGCGTGTCGAGATTCACTGTGCTGCCGAGAACGAGCGGAGTCGAGCAATTCCTGAGCGGCTGGGGTTCGTTGAGGAAGGCACCATCCGTGAGGGGCAGCAACTCCACGGTCGCTTCGTTGACGTTGTGGTCTACGGACTGCTGTCGCCTGAATGGCGCGAGACCACGCCTCGCTGACCGAGCAGCCCCGCTATTTACAGCGTGCCGCTTGGCACCGGTGCCCTGCCTCGGCGACGTGTGGCTGCGTGTGGGTTGGGGCCGTCAGCAATCTCACGTGCAGGTTCATGCTCTTGCCAAACGTAGCACCAGTCAATAGAATTGCTTCTGGGGCCGGATCGACGGTAGCCTATTCATCAGGAGTCATAGGAGTGCCAGAAGATATACTTGCTCTCATCGGAGACACGCCCGTTGTCGAATTGAGGAAGGTGAACCACACCAAGGCGACTATCCTGGCGAAGTTCGAAGCGTTGAACCCCAGCGGGAGCGTGAAGGACGTGATGACGTCCTACATGATGGAAGTTGCCGAAAGGAAGGGAATCCTCAAGCCTGGCATGAAGGTGATCGAAGCGACGAGTGGGAACACTGGGATTTCCTTCGCCATGCTGTGTGCCTTGAAAGGCTACCGCTTCGTTGCGGTCATGCCTGAATACATGAGTGCTGAACGGAGGCAGATGATGGAGGCCTTCGGAGCGGAGATCGTGCTGACTCCTTCTGAGGACGGCTTCCCGGGGTGCCTCAGGAGACTGGAAGAACTCGCGGCTGAGAACGATGATGTGTGGCTGCCCAGACAGTTTGACAATCCCGACAATACTGCGGCCCACAGGGAGGTCACCGGCAGGAGGATTCTGGAGCAGGTACCAGGCAGGATCGACGCGTTCATCTCGGGGATAGGCACGGGGGGGACGCTCATGGGAGTTGCAGCGGCGCTGCGGACTGTGCATCCGAGCGTTGAGATCATAGCTGTGGAGCCCGCCCAGTCCGCGGTGCTGAGTGGCGGCGAGCCCGGTGTGCATCTCATTCAGGGAATCGGCCCGGGATATGTCCCCAGCTTGGTCGACAGGGACATGATAGACCGTGTCATAGCTGTGGCCGAGGAGAAGGCGGTTGAGGTGGCGCGAAGGCTGCTGCGTGAGGAGGGGTTGATGGTGGGGATATCCTCTGGCGCCAATGTCTTCGCCGCCCTCGAAGTTGCCGAAGAGTGTGGACCTGCCGCCACTGTGGTCACTGTTTTGCCCGACAGAGGCGAAAGATACCTCAGTATGAGCGTACTGTAGGTTTCGTCGAGCCGCGTTGCCCATCTGTTTGGGCTGGTCTGCATCATTCGCCTGGCCGACATCCACGAGTTGGGGGCGACCATGCCAAGCGCGAGGGTGTGAGGCTTGGGCGCCTGGCTTCCATACCGGCGGTCGATTGTTATGTAGCAGGGAACGTGGCGTGCATCGCCCGCGCCAGGTTGAGACAAACACCCTTCCGGAGATGAATCGTCATGCTGACTCTAGCGGTCAAAATAGTACATCCGGAGGCCAGAGCTCCCAGCAGGATGACTTCCGGCAGCGCTGGACTTGATCTCTATGCCGTCGATAGCGTCGAGATTCCCCCGACACGATGCGATTCAAACGGGTGTGCCGAGGTGGGCAGGGCTCTGGTATCCACGGGAATCGAGATAGAGTTGCCGCCGGGCACTGTGGGACGCATAGCGTCTCGGTCTGGGTTGTCGACTGGTTCGAACGTGGAGGTGGGGGCAGGGTGGGTCGATAGCGACTACCGTGGGCCTTTGCTGGTCGAGCTCAAGAACCTGGGCTCCAGGCCCTTCCGGGTGAGTCGCGGTGACCGTATTGCACAGTTGGTTGTTCTGCCTGTGGCCGATGTGGAAGTGAAGGTGGTCCCCGGCCTGGGGGAGACATCGCGGGGACCGTCGGGGTTCGGTTCGACGGGTGCGTAGCTTTCTCTCGTGTTGTGAATGGATGTGCAGCCCGGCGTTTCCTGCTGTGACCGTTCCTGTCGGAGCAGGACTACGACGCCCCTCGCGGGAAGTCCAGGTTCTCGACGAAGTGCTCATTGAAATCCAGGCGTGACGACAACTCGATGTGCTCAATAGAATCGGCGAGTTCATTGGTCATCTGCCAGTAGTTCTTCGACAGGAGCACCATCGAGGCGCCGGTGCTGGCGGCATTGCCCAGTGAGGCAACGATGTCACGGTCGAAGTCAGGGAGCAGCCCGATGCGTACAGCGCTCCTGGGGTCGACGTAGTTCCCCAATGCACCGGCTAGGTAGACACGGTCGATGTCAGCCAGCCCGATGCCCATTTCCTCCATGAGGATCTCTATACCTGCGGCGATGGCTGCCTTCGCGAGCTGGAGTTCACGAATGTCTCTCTGGGTCAGGTAGATGTCCCTGTTGTGATAGCTCTCCTCCAGTGACGCCAGCAGGAAGTGGCATACCCCTGACTTGCAGCCTACCCGGCGAGACAGTCCGCGCGCCACCTTGCGTCGCGGTCTCCTGATCGCGCCCTCGTGGTCTATGATCCCCATTTCGAGAAGCAAAGCGACGATTTCCACCAGCCCGCTTCCGCAGACCCCCATAGGGCGGATGTTTCCGATCACCTGGTACTGCAAATCACCGTCTTGGAGATTCACCGACTCGATTGCTCCCGCCTTGGCTATCATGCCGGCGGAGATGTTGGCCCCCTCCAGCGCGGGCCCGGCGGCGGCGGAGCAAGTCACCAGCCTGCTACGATTACCGAGGAAGATCTCCCCATTGGTGCCCAGGTCGAGTCCCAGTATCATTTCTTCTTCCTGCTCCGCGGCGCCTGAGGTTACTATGACGCTTATGAGGTCACCGCCGATATACCCTGACTTCATAGGCATGACGTAGAGAAGGGCGTCGGGATGCAACTCGATGTCGACCTCTGCCGCTCTGACGACTACCCCGTCGGTCAACACCGGCGAAAAGGGTGCCTCAGCGATTCCTGAGGGGTCCAGGTTCAGGAGGAAGTGTTGCATTGTCGTGTTCCCCGCGGCAACGACGATGAAGATATCCTCGGGCTTCAGACCGCCCGCTCGCAGGAGACGTCTGATGAGTAGCCTCAGGTCCCTTACAAGGAGATTATGGAAGGTTCTGAGGCCACGCGGCCGCTCCTTCACGTACTGCAATCGGCTGATGACGTTGCTGCCGTGCTTCATCTGGCTATTCAAACATGACACCACAGCGACCTCGCTGCCATCCACCAGGCTGATGAGCTTGCCTACCAGTGTGCTTGTCCCGAGGTCAAACACCAGCCCGTAGTGACGCGCAATCTCCTCCTGATTCTGCCAGGCGAGCAGGCAGTCATTGTGAAGCACCGCCGCTCCGCTGAAGTCTGTTTCCCTCAGCCGCGACGGCAACTCCTGGAGGCAGTTGAGCGTCGCTGTGAGTTCCTGCTCCTCGGATTCCATTACCAGCTTCACTCGGTCGAGGTCGGAGAGCCCTTCGTTGTGCAAGTTGGGCGGCAGGGTAATCAGTCGCTTCCCTACGAGCGGGTAGGGGTGCAACAGTGGCCGCTGGCCGGTCTTCAGGATCTGGTAGTACTCGGCCTCCGTTTCTGGCTCACCCGTGTGGACCACCATGTCCTGCGACACTGCGGTGCGGCAAGCCAGGCGGATACCCTGCTCCAGCTCCTCATCGTCGAGGAGTTCTTGTTCCTTCTCCGTCGGGGGGCCAATCGACGACAGAACCCTCACCTTGCATTTGCCGCATTTGCCGAGACCGCCGCAATCGCTCTCCAGTTCCACATGCGTTCTCTGCAGTGCTTCATAGATGGTAGTACCCTCACGGACCTTGAGCCAGAGGTCATCGGGCAGGACGTTCAACCAGACGTGTCTGGTCTTCTGTTTCCTCGGCGGGCGGGGTCCGCCGTAGCGTCTTCTGCCCCTGGGCTCTTGCTCAGTCTTCTCTACCATCCTTGCCGCTCCTACAAGATTCGAAGGACAACGGGAGTGAATTGGGTGCTTCTCTATTCGCCCGAATCGGGCCGAAGCAGGTCCGCGAGCTTTTTCTCCAAGTACGAGTAATCGGCGTCGCTCACGTCGAAGTGCAGACTCAGGAACTCAGCTACCCGGCCCGCCTGAGGTATCACCGCGTCCGGGTCCGACGGTTGGTGCACATAGAGCAGTCGCTTGTAGTGGTCAAAGCAGTAGTCGCGCAACTCTTCGTCTTCGAGTTCAAGAGGTCTCACACAGTACTCCTCGAAATGGGTGATGAGTTCCCTCTCAGCAAAATAGGTCTCTGCCATCTCGTCGAGGAGTTGCTCGAACCGCTCTGGGCCCAGCAGCATCTCATAGCAGTAATGGCCGGGCACTTTGGACAGCCCCTGGTCTTCACAGAAGCGTTCGATGTCAGGGAAGCAATCGCCGTACAGGCATATGACGCGCTCGTTCCTCTCTCGGGCCGAGGTGGTTTCCTGCAACAACCTGGCCCTCAGATCAACCGGTCTCAAGTGGAGATTTGGAGGGAGGTAGGTGATCTGCAAACCGGGGTAGCGTGCCTCCAACGCCAGGTGCTCGATCGCTGGTTTGAAGACGGCACAGGCGATAATCCGTGTTACGTTCCCCGCGTTCCTCAGCATTGCAGACCTAGATGAGCCGGCTTCCGGGGAAGGCCTTCTTCACTTCCAGTATTACCTCCTGGTCGAGGAGACCTTCCCTGCTCTCTTCAAGGATGTGATTGACCCTGTCCTTGGCGCGGTGCAGCATGTCCGGCTGCCCCTGCTCCTCCCATACGTCGAAACCACAGTGCACACTCAAGCTGGGGTAGAAGAACTCATCCATCATGTGTTCTATCGTGTGGTCCTCCGCCACGAAGTTGCCCCGAGGACCTACGTTCTGTATGACGTCGTATGCCAGCGTGTCCTCGTTCACTCTTATTCCCTGGAGGATCCTGTGGATCATGCCGACTATCTCGTCGTCGATGACGAACTGCTCGTAGGAGATCGAGTTGCCCGAGTCCAACATTCCCGCCGCAAGGTGAATGTAGTCAGCGCCAGTCAGGGCCACGGTAAGGCTGGAGACTCCCTTCTCGAAACCGGCCTGGATCTCCGGTCTCTTCGCCTCCGTGACTCCGCTCGAAGCGTATATCGGGAGGTTGTACAGCTTGGCGAGTTGCACTGCCGCGGCGTTCATGATCCCCATTTCCACCGAACCCATCCTGAAGTCCATGTTGCGCAGGTCCATAGTCGTCGGCACGGCGCCGTAGAGCACTTTTGCCCCGGGGCTGAAGACCTGGGTCATAGCGGCCCCGGCCAGGGCCTCCGCGTGCATTTGCGCCAGCGTTCCCGCCAGCGTGGCGGGTGAAGTGGCGCCCGAGATGGGCGCCGGCGCACATGTGACTGGAATACCTCGTGTGGTGCAGAACCTCAGGATTTCGAGGGTCCTGGTGTCGATGGTGAGGGGCGATATGGTGTTCGTGATGACCGACGCAAACGGTCTATCGCGGAACGCGTCCTTACCGCCGGCGATTACGCTGGCGAGTTCCCACATCTGCTCAGCGCCGTGGACATCATCGCAGCCACCCATCACGTGCTTCGTCGTGTGGTTGAATGCATAGTAGAAGTCGAGCAGGTGGTAGTTGATCGGTTTGATGTCGTGAGCCTGACACGCGATGATGTAGAAGCGAAGATGGTCGAGCTGGTTCACGAGCGCTGCGGTATGGGCCACATCCCTGAGCAACGTCAGACGAAAGCCTCCCGTGCCCATGTCAAGGATGCGGAAAGCCCTGCCGCCGTTGCCGAAGTACGCGTTGCCCTGCCCCAGGTGCAGGTCGTTACGACCGTCACGTGAACAGAGGACGAAGCTCGAAGGTGCTGTGGCCAGAACCTGGTCGAGCCACTCGTCGTCGAAGCGCACGCTGAGGTCCTGGCGGTCAACCCGCGCCCCCGCTTCCTCTAGCGTGTCAAGGAACTTGTCGTCGTAGAGCCTGATTCCTACCTCTTTCAGTATCCTTCTGCTCGTTTGGTCTATGAGCTTGAGGTCCTCAGTGGCGAGTGGCCTGTAGTGAGGAATGCTTGTTCCCATGTGTGAACTCCGCGTCAACTTGTCAGTAGTAGATCGTCGATTGCCTTCAGCACGTCGTCGGGTTTGCGCTCCACCTCGTGTTCGGAGAGGAGCCTTCTGGCTTCAGCGTTGCACCTTGTGTAGAAATCCATGGCACCCTCTTGCCGCCATCCATCATAGCGGGAGCGGTCGAGAAGGCTGGGCAGGAAAAGGGCGTTCCTGAAATGGTCAAAGGTGTGATCGTCAGTGAGGAAGATGGAGCCCGGCCCTCCGGTCGCTACACGTTCAATCGCCTCAAGAGCCAGGGTGTCCTCGTTGACGGGGATTCCACCAACGAAGAACCGGCTCATGGCCACAAGCTCGTTTGCCATGGTCACCATTTCCAGCGATGAGGTGCTCCCGTACTCCAGGAAGCCCACGTCGTGGATCAGATTGCACCGGGAAAGCATCGCGGTGATGATGGAGAACATCGCCTCGGCTCCGGCCTGAGCGTCCATGACTTTGGCGTCCGAGGCCCCGGCGAAGGCCCAGATGGGTAGCCCGTAGATCTCGTCACGCATGTCCGCAAGCGCAGCCTGAGTGAGACTCCACTCGGGGCAGCCGTATGATACCACCGTCGACTTCATGTCCAGCGCGCTTACGTTCGGGCCAAACAGGAAGGGCGAGCCTCTTCCGGCAAGCTGATGCACCGCGAGCCCCACAAGGTTCTCCGCCACTCCCAATGCCAGGGCGCCGGCCGGCGTGACCGGAGCTCCGCCCCCTGCGTTCGAACCGGACGGAAGGCAGATAGGTATCCTCTTCTCGGCGCAGAAGATGAGCTTGTCCATGACGTTCTTGGGAAAACGGAGCGGGCTGATGGCCTCTGAGTAGTTCAGGACGAACGGCTTTCTCTGTAGTTCTTCCTCACCACCTGCTACAAGACAAGCGATTTCGTGAATCCTGGCGATGTCTTCGCCGCTGTCGGCGATGAATACAATGGGCTTGTTAGTGTTCCTGACCATCTCGGCGAACACGTAGACGTAGATTTCCCCGACAGGGACATCCGCCGGGTTGGCCATGGACATGGCGAAGTCCATGTTTTCCAGCCCGTCGACCAGCCTGGCGTAGTTGGCCACATCTCTCAGGACCGTTCGCCGGCGCTCGCCGCTGTCAAGGTCAAGCGTGAAGGTGGCATCCGAACCCGTGCCGTAGAATGGGTTGCCATTCAGGAGGGGCATACTCTTGTTTCCTTTGTGGTCGTAAAGCACGATTCGCTTGGGGGCTGTCGCAAGGGCTTGCTCCACGACGTGACCGGGCATCCTGACCCAGCCATCTTCGGACACCTTGCAGCCGGCGCTGGAGAGCATCTCCACGGCACCGGGGTGCTCCATCCTGAAACCGGTTCTCTCCAGGATCTCAAGAGCAGCGTGGTGGATTGCCCACGCCTGGTCCGCATTCAACGCTCTCAGTCGGGGTTGAAGGGTGGTGATCTCGATAGGCTTCATGGTGCGCTCCTTCGCCATTGGGTTGGGTTTCACGCGATGCCAAGTAGTCGCTTCGCCTTGCCCACGGCCGAGCCGGCGTCGGAAGCGTAGGCGTCGGCCCTGATCTCCTGGGCATAGCGCTCGGTTACGGGTGCACCGCCG
>JAXHUA010000113.1:0-10238 GCA_034189695.1 Chloroflexota bacterium
CTCTCCTTCATCACCTCGGTATACTCTGTCACGCTGCCTCTACTCATGCCTCTCATTGGGTAACACCCTTTTTGAGGCAACGATACCCCACTCGGTAACATTTATTATGAGGCAATTCGGTAGCTTGACAGCGCTCGAAACGCGGGCGTACAATTTCGTTCGCGAAGGATGGCGTGAGGTCGGGAGACATTGGCGCTGCTTCTCAGAACTCCACGACCAGGAAGGTGCGCATGGCCGAAGACAAGGATCTCGTAAGACTTCCCATCGTCAGGGTCGGGCTCGATGAAGTGCCCATAGAGTTCGTCAACGACTTCGTCGTTCAGCATGACAGAGGAGAGTTCTTCCTGACAGTCGGCCAACTGCAGCCGCCGATAGTATTAGGGACGCGCGAGGAGCGCAAGGAGCAGGCCGAAAGACTCGGGTACCTATCGGTGAAAGTAGTCGCTCGATTTGGCCTGACCAGGCGAAGGCTCGAAGAACTCATCGGCGTACTACAGGAGAACCTGCGTGGGTACGATGAGAAGTTCAAGGCGGAGGGCTGACATGGCCCAGACAGTGAGTGTACCACTAGGGTCCGGGACCGGCAATGGCATTTACATTCAGACGGTGGATCGCAGCACCACGGACGCCACGCCGGGTCCCTTCCCAAGCGCAGCTATGATGCCCTCTGCGGTGGACCAGGGACAGGCGTACTACTGGCGCTATGCATGGCAGACAGGGGAGACAGAGTCCAGGGAGGAACTCGCAAGAGGCGAGGGCCGAACGTTTAAGGGCGCGGAAGAAGCTATCCAATGGCTTCTCGGGGATGATGACTAGTCGTGGCCTTTAGACTTACGCTGACGAGTTCGTTCAGGAAGCGGCTTCACAAGAAGCCGCCAAATCAGCAGGGCCCAGTCCTCGAATGCATTGCCAGACTCGCGGACAACCCGCGTCACCCCAGCCTCAAGTGTAGGAGAATCCAGGGGACAGCAAACGAGTGGGAGGCCCGCATCGACGCCTCGAACCGTGTGTCTTGGCAGTATGGCGAGACAGGGGAAATCATTGTGATCAATCACTGCAAACACGACAGTGTGCTTCCCTAGCGCACGTGTGTTTCCCTGTTGTGACCCGCAACGCCTGCATTGTCATGCCTGTGCCGGCTTCCGGCTGCAGGGCCCAGCGGCGACGGAGTACGCCGAGGCGAAGACCCACTCAACCTTCCGACTCCCTCGCACAAGGACGTACCGTTGATAGATATTATACTGCCAATCAGTCTGTGCCTCGCTGTTCTTGCGCTATCGCTGATTACTCAGGAGCGCCTTATGCTCGTTGGCGTTGAGAAGTGACCCCATGTAGGAGCGCGTCTCCTTTGGCTGGGTGCCGTGCTCCTCATGCTAGGCTTTGGCTCCGTTGGCGTCTCCACAGCCTTCGCAGATGTGCGAGGCGCGCTGCTCCCGATAGGAGTGACACTGTGAATCGTCGGAGCTGGTTTCGGTGTGCAAGGCGTCACCCTCATGCAGCCCACGAACTACGTACTAGCCCGCGTCCTCAGATCAGCAGCCTGGTTCGTTCTTGCCGTTGCCTTGTTCATGCTTGCCTCCGTATTGCTCCATGTGCTTGACCTCCTCGGCGGGCCGTCTCAGGTGATCATCTTGGATTGACAAGCGCTCTGTCAGGACGCCCATGGCCAAGTCGTAAGGACCCACCCCAGACCCCCGAAGCCCGCCCGCCCGTTGACAACACAACAAGCATAATCGAACGGGGGCCCTTCCGTGCCTGGCAAGCCCCATTCACTTGCTCACGCACGCTGTCTGCGGAGTGGAATCTCTCGCAGGAATAGATTTGCCACCCACGCGATAAGGATGACCACCAGACCAATCAGGAATATCTCCGTCAACGCGGAGTTCAGCGCTACTCGCAGCGCATCCACTACCTCCTGATAGAGCGCCGCTCCCCCTGTCCCCAACTGCTCGAAGAAGGCCCTCAGTTGGGCCTGTGCCTCCACGCTCACCAGTGCCTGCGGGTTCTCCGTCATTCTGTTCAACGCCTCCTGGGGTATCGCCGCCTTCGCTCCGGGCGAGAGACCTGCGATAAGCTGCGAGGCGAAACGGTTGTTAAGCGCTGAGCCATAGACCGCCAGGCCGACAACTCCACCAAGCTGACGGACAAAGGCCGTCGAGGAGGTGGCTACTCCCATCACCGCATACGGGACTGCGTTCTGGATGGCAATGACGTACAGGGGCATGGTAATCCCTGCCCCGATTCCCGAAATCACGATGTACGCCACTGCGGCGGCATAGCTCGTGTCGACCGTCATTCTCGACATCATCCCGACCCCCACCGCCATGATCGCCAGACCCACGACACCCTGCCACCGGTAGTGCCCCCCGGTGCGTGAGAGCACCTGTCCCGAGACGATGCTCCCAATCACCACGCCCAGCATCATCGGGGTGAGGAAGCTGCCGCTCGCGGTAGCGGACATCCCCATCACCCCCTGGAAGAAGAGCGGGACAAAGATTATGGCGCCGAACGTTCCGAAGCCTGTGAGGAAGATGACGATGGAAGAGACCGCTACGATGCGATTCCTGAACACGGCAAACGGCATCAGAGGCTCCTCAGCCCTCCGTTCGACCAACACGAACGCCGCCGCCGCTACCGCTGATAGGACGAACATGCCAATGATGGGGGCGGAACTCCATTCGTACTCCACACCAGCCCAGGAGAGAGCGAGCATGGCGGGGACCACCGCCAGTACGAGTGTCACCAGACCGAAGTAGTCAATCCTGCGCCTCTGCACCGCGGGCCGAAGGTGGGGAAAGAAGAACACGAACAGGCAGATTATGAGGAGTGCGAGCGGCACGTTGACGAAGAAGACCCAGTGCCACGACAGGGTGTCCGTAATGAAGCCACCGACCGTGGGTCCTATCACTGAGGATATCCCGAGGATTCCGCTCATCAGGCCCTGATACTTGCCGCGCTCCGCAGCCGGGAACAGGTCACCTATCAGAATCAGCGCATTGGCCATCATCGTCCCCGCGCCTATGCCTTGCAGCCCACGGAAGATGATGATCTGCGTCATCGTCTGGCTGAGGCCACACAGAAGCGAGCCCACCGCGAACACCGCTATGCCGGCGGTGTAGAACCACTTGCGGCCATATATGTCGGTCAGCTTGCCAACGATTGGCACCGTTACCGTTGAGGCGATGATGTAGGCTGTGGTCACCCAGGTGTACTGGGTGAAACCGCCAAGATCGGTGATAATCCGTGGCATGGCGGTGCCGACGATTGTCTGGTCAAGCGAGCCGAGGAACATGGCGAGCATCATGCCCGCCATAGTCAAGGCGACCTGCCTTCTGGGTAGTGCCCGCAGGTCGCCCGGCTCGCCTGCTACTGCTTTGTCTGCCGGCTGTTCTCCCACGTTGTCGGTTCGCGCACGCTCCCGAGATGATACTGAGGCATATTCTACCATCACCACCTCTTCGGAACCACAGATGCGCGGCAACGTAGAGGGCGAGACGCTGGACGTCCCCTCAGCGCGACCATGTTTCCTGAGATACCTCCGGGGCGGACATATCGCGAGGAAGACAGTCCGCCGTGGCGTGGTCTTCCTTGCCCCGCCGTGCCCGACCGGGTAAACTGGAACCACAAGCGTGGCACGAGCGCCACCGATGGCACACGGTGACTGACCTCACGAGACTTAGACGTGCACGAGATGAGCATCGCCCAATCCATTCTGGACCTGGTTATTCCCATCGCACAGCGAGAAGGCGCCGAGAAGATTACCGCGGTGAACGTGGAAGCGGGTGAACTCCGGGCCATCGTCCCTCTACAGCTCACATTCTGTTTCGGGGTCATGTCGGAGAACACCATCGCCAGCGGCGCCCAGCTCAACATCGAGATCACCCCGACTACCGCGCGATGCAGGCAATGCGACGAGGAGTTCGTCGTCCACGACTACCAGTACATATGTCCCAAGTGCTACAGTCTGGACATTGAGATGACGGGCGGAACCGACCTTCGCGTTGTCGACATCGAAGTGGCGTGAGTTCCACCGGAAGGAGACAACAAATGACCGAGTCTGTCTACGAGAAACTGGCCGACGCCCTGAACGCGCGAGGCGGCGCCATCCCAGGGGTCAAGTGCAGGGAGTTCTACGCCCTGCTGGAGGAGCTGTTCGACCCCAAGGAGGCCGACCTCGCCGCCAGGATGCCCTTCAACCCGGTCTCAGCTCAGGCCCTCGCCGCTGAGTGCGACGCCGATGCGGACGAGACCCGGGACATCCTGGAGACCATGGCCAACAAGGGCGTGCTGTTCAGCCGTGACCGGGATGGTGAGAGGCTCTACAGCCTTATGGTCCTCCTGCCCGGTATCTTCGAGATGCAGTTCATGAGCGGGAGGACGGACGAGCGTGCCATGAAGCTGGCCCGGCTCTTCGACGAGTACTTCGACGCGGCGCGACAGCCGTCCGTGGCCGCTACCGCCCAGCGCGTGCGCTTTCCTTTCGCCAGGGTCATCGCAGTGGAGCAAGAGATTCCCGGCAGCGTCGAGATTCACCCCTACGACAGGGTGTCGGAGTACATCGCCAGTGCGGAGCACATAGCCGTCGGGGCGTGCTACTGCCGCCACCACGCCGAGCTGGTCGGACGCCCGTGCGACAAGCCCAAGGAGGTGTGCATGAGCTTTGGTCCGTCAGCGCTTCATGTCGCCGAGCGAGGCTTCGGCCGCATGGTCTCGAAAGAGGAGGCCATGAAGATCCTGGACCTCTCTGAGAAGGCCGGGCTGGTCCATTGCTCGAGCAACACCGGCAAGTACCTCGACTTCATATGCAACTGCTGCGGCTGTCACTGCGGCATCCTGCGCAGCATCATCAACTCGCCTCCGGGCAGTGGAGCGCAGTCCAGCTTCGTCGTCACCGTTGACGAGGAAGAGTGCATTGCCTGTGGCGACTGCATTGAGAGGTGCTGGATGGACGCTCTCACGCTGGAGGGGGATAGCGTCTCACGCGATGCCGACCGCTGCATAGGGTGCGGTCTCTGTGTGTCGGCGTGTCCCACGGGGGCGTTGACGCTGCAACCGAGGGAGGACGCGCCTGTTCCACCCCACACCTGGCGTGAATTGAATGCACAGCTCATCTCGTCGCGCCGGCAGCCGGGGGAAGGCGACTGAGCGACTTCACTGCGCTGACCGATGTGCCACGCGCCGGGTGATGACGGGCCGCCATGCCTTTGACACCAGCCCTTCTCGTCCTATACCCTCTGAAGCGGAGGTGAGCCGAATGAGGACATACGCGCTCCTGCTTGTCGGCCTGCTCGCCGTGCTGCTGTGCGGCTGTGGCGGCGGACAAGCGACCCCTGAACCAACGCCAACGCCCACGGCGACAGCGTGGGCCGGGCCGCCTATGGTGATCGACACCGCCAGGAGCTACACCGCCACCATTGAAACAGAGAAGGGCGACCTGGTGCTCGAGCTGTTCGCCGCCGACGTGCCGGTGACCGTCAACAACTTCGTATACCTTGCCAGCCAGGGCTTCTACGACGGCTGCACCTTTCACCGCGTCATGCCTGGCTTCATGGCCCAGGCAGGCGACCCCACCGGCACCGGGGCGGGTACCCCCGGATACTACATCCCCAACGAGATAACCGAGCACACCCACGTCGCTGGCGCTCTGTCGATGGCCAACTCAGGAGCAGACAGAAACGGGTGCCAGTTCTTCATCTGCTACGAAGCCCAGCCGTATCTCGACGGCAGCTATTCCGTGTTCGGCCAGCTCATCGAGGGGATGGAAGTTCTCGAGTCTCTCACGCCGAGAGACCCAAGGGAGAACCCCGACTATGACGGTGATACCATTATCCGGATTACCGTGGAGGAGAGCTAACCAGAGGAAGGGCGCTGCGTTCTGGAGGAGGCCGACAGCCCCACTCTTCGCGCACGTCAGGAAGGGAGTATCCACTGTGAAGGAAATGAGCATCGACCCCAGCAAGAAGTACACTGCAACCATCGAAACGGAGAAGGGCAATCTGGTACTGGAGCTTTTCGCCCGCGATGTGCCGGTGACCGTCAACAACTTCGTCTCTCTGGCCCGTGAGGGTTTCTACGACGGCTGCACCTTCCACCGCGTCATACCCGGCTTCATGGCCCAGGGAGGCGACCCCACCGGAACGGGCAGGGGTGGTCCGGGCTATACCTTCCCCGACGAGTTCAGCGAACACACCCATGTCGCCGGCGCACTGTCGATGGCCAATGCCGGCCCCGACACCAATGGCTCGCAGTTCTTCATCACCTATGCGCCCCAGCCCCACCTGGACAACAAGCACTCAGTCTTCGGCCAACTCATCGAGGGGATGGAGGTACTGGAGAAACTGACCAACGGCGATGTCATGCTGCGCATGACTGTAGAGGAGGGCTAGGCTTTCAGCGGGACTCACCGGCCTGGCGTTTGCTCAGCTCAAGGCACCTGTGGTAGAACTCCTCGATCGGGGCCGCTGCCGGCCCGTCCTGCTGCCCCAGCCGCTCAATCACCTGCTCCCAGGCGATAATCCCGACCTCGACGCGTTCAAGGGTAGGCTGAAACCAATCGCCATGCCATCGTTCCTTGGACGGCGTAAACGACTTGACCCGGCGCTTCACCTTGCGCCCTATCGACTCGCGGCTCATCTCCTTCTGCAACCCGCCGGCGGTGATCAGTGCGTACGGCGCAATCACGTAGAAGCCGATGCGGTCCAGCCCGGACGGGCGGCGGTTGGCACGTCTCAGTGCCTCAGCCATCCCCGCAACAGTGCGGGCTGTCTGGTCGAGATATCGCGCGCCGGTCACCCCCGGCGCCATCTCGCCCGACATGGTAGCTTCCACCGCCATGAGGTGCAGCGTCTGAGGCGACGCTGACACCAACGGGCTTTCCAGGTCCGGCACGTCGAAATGGCCGATGAGCCCGCCCAGCTCACACGGAGGGTCTCCCGTCTTGGGCCTCCTGCCCGCCCCGACAAAGGGGCTTGGCAGGAGTATATCGGAGAACCAACGCCCGTTCTCAGGAAAGCTCAACGGATGCTCGGTGACCTGGTGACGAGAGAACCAGTCGAGAATGAGCCGCAGCAACCATCGCTCGTTGAACAGCACCGCGGGAGGGAATACCCCCGCTCCCGTGCCGCAACCGCGCAGCATCGCCTCGATCCTCTCCATCAAGGCCGGCGGCGCGTCGGGCATGGGCGGCGCTTTGGGCGCCGCGCGCTCCTTCTCCGCGCCGCGACGGCCAGTCAGGTCGGCTATTCTGTTCCACGGAGCTTTCACGATCTCAGATCTCCCGCGCTGTCACGTCGCCCCGAATCGTGGCCCGCTCACCAGCCACTATAGAATATACGACCAGGAATCCGCGAGTCAAGGAAACGCACCCCATGCGGCCATCAGTCACGCCTTCTCCATACGTGGGTAGGTCGCAGCATCCGCTGACCATGGGGCTCACGACTGAGCGTGCGGAGGACAACGGTCAGGCTGGGGGCTAGCCGCTAGCGCGAGAACAGCGCGCCAGGGTCGTCGAGCTTCATCTTGATGTTGGTGAAGAGAAGGTCGCGATCCGCATGGTTCTCAATGACGTGAACAACCTTGTATTCGCCCGTATAGCGATGTATCGCATGCTTCGCGTACCCAAACAGCTGAGCTCGGCCGAGGCAGCCAGCAAGCAGCGCCCTTGCGTCAAAGGCGCTGACGTGCGCCGTAACGCCGTACTCTCGACGAACGCCGTCGAGGCACCCCTCCAACGCTGATGATGCAGCGCGGCACGCCTCTGCCTCGCCACAAACGACGAAGTCGACCTGCCTGGTCTCATCGCCTTTGTCAATGAGGAAGAACACCGCACCGCCAGCCCCACCTTCCTGTGTGACCGCCTCCTTCAACTGCATACCCGCCTTTATCTTGCGAAGCCTAACGTTGAAGCGTTCAAACGACTGCATGCCTTCGCGCATCGTGTGAAGTTCCTTGCTCCTTGTCTCCCAGTACCTCGCAGCGCCTCGGACCACAACGTCTTCGTACTGACGTTTGTACCGCCGGCTGACGTCCAGACCGATTGCACGCCTGTTCATCTCAGCTGCGAGCGCCAGAACAGAACCGGAGCCGGCAAAGGGGTCAAGGACGGTATCGCCCTCGTCACTGCACATCGACAGGACGCGTTCAACCAAGCCGAACGGAAACGGGCAGACATGCGGCTGATAGGGGTATCCCCAACCCCTGATGGGGACTGGGAACTCCCACACATTGGACGGGGGTCTGCCCTTCGGATTGTATCTTTCTGGGTAGCTGAGCCACCATTTCTTGTAGTCCACAACCGTTCGAACCCTATCCACGTGGTACTTGAAGGCATTGTTCTTTGAAAAAAATAGGATGTACTCGAACTCGTTCTTCAGTCGGCCCTTAGAGTGCCAGGGTATGTTCTTGGACCTGTTCCATATGATCACGTCCCTGAGAATCCATGTCGGCCCCTGTCCAGGCTGGCGAAGCTGCCTATCTATGTCGAAAGGCAATGCACGGACAATGCCTTCTCTCCTCACGCTGTCTGCCACAAGCCACAGTGTCGCGTTCGCCTTCGACACCCGATAGCATTGGCCCATGACATCGGCGACATCGCTGAGGTACTCCTCATACGTCTGCCGATAGCCTATCTGCTTGCGCCTAGATACGTAGTTCTTGACATCGAAGTACGGCGGTGAAGTCAGAACAAGGTCCACTGGCTCGAAGCTGTTCTTCGAGAAAAGCGTCTCAGTATCTCTGGCGTCGGCCACGAGGTATTGGGCGGCCTGCTCCGGCATCACACTATCCCCTCATAGTATTGCGGGTAGTATCTGTAGTACCTCACGTAGTGCTCCAACTCCCGAACATCCATTTCAAAACCGAGGCATTTCACCACCTCCCCACACGGATCAGGAGCATTCTTCATAGAGTCGAGGTTATTGGCCAAATGCTCAACGTGCTGATCCAGCCGCGCCTTCTCCCTGTAAGTCAAAACCGGCACGTCTATTTCATGGATCTTGGATCGTGACTTTAGGAAGAACCCGCCGGACGCCTCCCGCTGCCGAAAAGGACGGTTCATGAAGACGCCGCCAAGTGTATACATACGAGCTCCATCCCGGTACACAAACGAGAACAGCTTCCTGAACTTGACCGGCTGAAAGGACTCAGCGTTCCGGAAGGCGTTCATGACTATGTTCTGCACGAAGAGTGGGTAGTTCTCCCAGGTCCAGCGTCTTCTGCCTGTGTATTGGCCGCTGAGGTAACCGTCGAACTCGTCTGCAAAACACTTCTTCGCCCTTGGCGACTCGAAAACGCTAGTCGGCATTTCGACGTCCACAGTCATGACAAACACGTCGCCGTCCCTTGCAGTCCTGGCGAGTGCGCGAATGTCGTCCAACACAGACTCGTTTGGGAGGAATTGGTAGTCACCGTTGCGCCTGCTCCACTTTACGAACTTGCTGTCGTAGTCGAACCAAATGATCCTCGGCTTGTCGCACCGGGGCCTTTGCAGGTAGTCGCTTGTGGACATGTTCTCAAAGGTTACGAAGTCGAAGGGTATGTTGAACTCGAACCGGTGCCTGCAGTCTCGACAGTCGAGAGATACCATGTCTGTGATGTTCAGGTACTTGTTCACCAAGAGGAAATCGTAGTAGTGGATCGCCCCAAGGCCAACGTACTGATACGACTTGAGATCCAAGCCAAGAGGACTCTCCAGGCCCGAGAGGAGTTCCATGATGATCTTCCGCTCGATCTGCTTTCGCGGCCTCAGTATGTAGTTTATCCTCTCGAAGCTGGCCTTAGGCGTCACTCTCCTTGTCGTCAATCAAGCCCTCGCTTTCCATGAAGATGTCAAACGTCTTTTCGCCCACCGCAGAGTTACTCCTCAGATGCAGCACCTTCTTCGCCAGGTCAACGTACCTCTTCGGTTTGCGGTATTGGATCGATGTGTATGGCTCACGGGGCACCAGCGCACTGCGCCGCTCGGGAGCAGCGAACGTCGACACGTATTCTGCATCCTGGATGGAACTTACGCGCAAGCCTCTTGTCCTCACCTCTTCATCAGCCCTGTCGATCGCGTCCACAACCTTGCCCTCTTCGCCATCCATGCCTTCCTTCTCTCGGTCGTACTTTGTCCATTTCTTTCCCCCATGGCCATTCTGCTGACATTTACTCCAAAGCTAAATGGGGAAAACAGAGGTTCATACCTTAGTTCAACCAAATCGCTTCCTTTGACCCTGGCGACTGGAGTAGCATCACCCAAC
>JAXHUA010000114.1:0-6931 GCA_034189695.1 Chloroflexota bacterium
CTTTTCAAGACCGTCGGTTTCCGCAGGGCAACCGTCCACGACATAGCGGAGAGAGCCGGGGTCTCGCCGGCAACCATCTACAACCACTTCGGCAGCAAGGAGGGCCTGGTGCGCGATGTGGTGAAACGCCTCATGCTTGATACGACGGAGAAGTACTGGGCGATAATGGACGGTGACAGACCTTTCCTCGAAAGACTGGAACTGATAGTCTTTGACAAGGAAGAGCTGTCCCGCCAGTACGATGGAGAGCTGGTACAGGCGGTTGCCTCGAGCGACCCGGAGATCCAGCAGCTTGCTGAGTACCTGTACGGGCAGGCAACGGAACGCATGGTCACCTTCTTCGAAGAGGGCAGGACGCTGGGCTACGTCAATCCCGAGCTATCCCGTGAGGCCGTCCTGACCTACCTCGACATACTGCGCAAGGGCATCCTTGCCCACGCCGACCTGTTTGCGGAGCCCGAGAAGAACGCGCAGCTTGTTCGAGAGCTGTCCTCGCTCTATCTCTACGGGCTGCTGGGAAAGAGAGACGCGAGCCCGTAGGAACTCACCTCATATGCAAAGGAGCGCTCATGCATCGTGATGCGATTGTCGCCAAAGGGCTGGTTTACCGCTACGGCAAGCTGGTGGCTGTGGACCACGTCAGCTTCAAAGTGGACCAGGGTGAAATCCTGGGGTTTCTCGGTCCCAACGGGGCCGGCAAGACAACCACGGTCAAGCTGCTGACGGGGCAGCTGAAGCCGGCAGCCGGGAAAGCGCTCCTTCTGGGCATGGACGTTGTCACCCACACCAAGGAGGCCCAGAGCAAGATCGGCGTGTGCTCGGAGACAGCCAATCTCTACGAGCAGATGACCGCCGCTGAGAACCTGCGGCTGTTCGCCCAGCTGTTCGGCAGAGAACGGTTCGACCCCCAACCCTCTGCTCAAGGCCGTGGGCCTCGCCGGCCGCGGCAATGAACGGGTCGACAGCTACTCCAAGGGCATGAAGCAGCGATTGATGGTGGCCCGGGCCCTGGTGAACCGGCCACGGATCCTGTTCCTCGACGAGCCGACCGACGGGCTCGACCCCGCCTCTGCTGAGGCCATCCGTGCCCTCATCCTGAGGGTCCGCGAACGGGGGACGGCCGTCTTCCTCACCACCCACGACATGTGGGAGGCCGACAAGCTCTCCGACCGGGTGGCTTTCATCAACCACGGCAAGATCGTGGCGCTGGACACGCCCCATGCCCTTAAGCAGCAGTACGGCAAACGGGCGCTGAGAGTGGAGGTCTCCAACGACCACGGTGACCTCGAGGAACGCGAACTCGTTCTCGACGCTCCCGAGACGGCGAGCGCCGTCCAGGAGCTTTTCGCCACTCAGAACGTGGTCACCCTTCACAGCGAGGAGGCCACACTCGAAGACATTTTCATTACGCTGACCGGACGCAGGTTGAAGGAATGAACCCTGGCATCATCAGAGCACTGGCAGCGAAGGACATCGCCCTGTTCTTCAGGAACAGGTTCTTCGCCCTTATCACCATCCTCGGCATTGTCCTCTACATTGTCATCTACTTCGTCATGCCAAGCGCCGTGGACGAGAGCCTGGAGATCGGACTTCACGCACCGGTGCTGCCCCCGGTCTTCGAGCAGCTTTCCGGCGAGGGGCTGGTCTTTGAGCAGATCGAGTCGGTCGAGGCTCTGGCAGACGCGGTTGCCGACGGGGACTATGCCGCTGGCGTGGCCCTCCCGGACGACATAATGGAGAAGTTCGAAGCAGGGCAGAAACCACTCGTAACGCTGTACTTCCGGGGCGATGTTGCCGAGGAGGTGCAAGATGCCGTTGAGGTGCTGATACGGGAGCTGTCGTACCTCCAGACCGGGCAGTCGCTCGCCGTCGAGACGACGACCGAAGTCCTTGGCACGGACATGCTGGGAGAACAGATACCGTTGCGGGACCGCATGCGCCCGCTCTTCGCCGTGTTCATCGTGCTGTTTGAGATGATGGGCCTGGCCAGCCTCATCACCGAGGAGGTTGAGCACGGCACCATCCGCGCCCTGCTGCTGACCCCGACGACAGTACAGGACCTGTTCGCTGCCAAAGGCCTTGTCGGGGTGAGCATGGCGTTCGGGCAGGCGCTCCTTGTCGTTGCGATCGTGGGAGGGCTCGAAACCCAGCCGCTCATTGTTGTGACCACACTGCTGCTGGGAGCCGTCTTCGTCACCGGGCTCGCCTTCCTCATCGCCTCACTCGCCAGAGACATGATGTCCGCCATGGGGTGGGGCACCGTCACCATGATCATCCTGGTCGTGCCGGCGTTCAGCGTCATGTTCCCCGGTGCGACTTCAACATGGGCCAAGTTCATTCCGTCATACTACATGGTCGAGACCGTGTACCAGGCCTCGTGCTTCGGCGTCGGCTGGGCCGACCTGTGGCAGAACCTGGCGATACTCCTGGGGCTTGGCTTCGCCGCCATGTGCGCTGGAATCATCGTATTGAGGAGGAAGTTCCAATGAGCCTGAACAGACTGGGCATCCTCCTGCGCAAGGAGCTGTGGCAGGGTCCGAAGAGCTTCATCTTCATCTGGGGCATCGCCGGCCCCATTGCCATATCGCTGGTCATCTCTCTCGTCTTCGGCACCCTCTTCAGCCAGGAGCCCCGGCTCGGCATCGCCGACCAGGGCGGTTCTGAGCTGGTCGCACTGACCCGCTCCGTCGATTCGATAGCCACCAGGGAATACGCCACCGTCGCCCAGCTCAAGCAGGCAACCGAGAATGGCGCGGTCGACATGGGCATCGTGCTTCCCGAGGGGTTTGACGACGCCGTCAGCGCCGGAGAGCCGACCGAAATCACCGCCTATGTCTGGGGCGAAAGCCTGGCCAAGAACCGCATGGTGCTGGCCATTACTATAAGCGACCTGACGCGCGAGCTGAGCGGCCAGCAGACTCCGATTGACATAGAGTCGGTCACGCTCGGCGACGAGACGAACATACCGTGGACCGACCGCCTGCTTCCGCTTATCGTCCTCATGGCGGTGTTCTTCGCCGGCATGACGCTACCGGCCACTTCGATCATAACCGAGAGGCAGCAAGGGACCCTCCAGGCGCTGGTGGTAACACCGACCACCCTGGAGGACGTGATCCTGTCCAAGGCCCTCGTGGGGGTTGGGTTGAGTCTGTGCATGGGCGTTCTCATCCTGGTCATCAACCAGGCCTTCGGCGCACAGCCGCTCCTGCTGGTCCTGGTGCTGGCGCTGGGCTCGATTATGGCCGCCGAGGTGGGAGTGCTGCTCGGCACCATCTTCAAGGACGTCACCACAATGTTCGCCGCAGTCAAGTCGCTCGGCATTCTGCTCTTCGCCCCGGTCCTCATCTACCTCTTCCCCCAGATACCTCAATGGGTGGGCCAGCTCTTCCCAACGTACTACATCGTTCAGCCCATCGTGGACATCAGCCAGCAGGGCGCCGGCTGGGCCGACATCGCCACCAACGTCTCTATCCTGGCCGCGCTGGACGTCGTCCTGGCTGGCGTGCTGGTGTACCTGGTCGCCAGGCTCAAGCAGCGCTAGCCCGCGCCCCCGCGAAGCTCCAGGCCCGCGAGAGCCAGCGGTGGTGCCCCTCGCTCGCGCGCCAGCCCGCCCGTGGTGAGCCCCAACTTTGCCGTTCGTGGTGAGCCCCAACCTTGCCGTTCGTGGTGAGCCCCAACCTTGCCGTTCGTGGTGAGCCTGTCGAACCACGGACGCATGAGTCCGTTCACCCTTCGACTGGCTCAGGGCGAACGGGTCGAACCTTGTCCCGAGCGCACTGACCGGCATGAACGGCCCCGCAGCACCAGCACAGCCAAGCACAAGAAAACAGGCCGCTTCCGCAGCCTGTCAGTCGTCTTCGTTTGGTACCCACGGCAGGATTCGAACCAACGACCTCCGGGCTATTACTCGGGCGAGCGTCGTTCCAGGTCGTCATTTTGCGCACAAAACAGAACATCTGTATTGTTTGCCCTGACCCCGGTTTGAGCGTGAAACACCCTCTCGCACCAACCCGTCTGATTTTGCACAGTAGCAGAATAGTGGCAGGAATCCGGCCCCAAATCAGGCGCAAACCCGGGACAAAAACGGGGGCCGGCGGCTCTGCGGAACCCACCTCGTGTCGAGTGGCATCAGCATAGTCTGGCTTCGCGTGGCTCCCCTCTCCTTTGCCTGTCCAATCACGCTAGGACTCAAACGAGCGATGGGTCTGCGGGCAACCCCTGCGTCGCCTGACCGTTTGGTTGAACCTAATGCACCTCAGGAAGCTTCAAGTGGGTCATGGCCTGTCAAGTCGTGTGCCGCACTCATCCGACAATACGCCATCGCCAGGGCTGGTGCGCAGGGGCTACAACGAAGTCAGACCCCACAGGTCGTTGAAAGGTGGTGCGCCGAAGGAGTATGCTGAAGCAGCGGCTGGACTCCAATCACCAGTGCTACATACTACGGGGGTAAGGTCGATAGCATGTAGCATCGCTTTTCTGTTGCATCGTTCACTCTGATGAACTCCAGTGAACGGCTTGTCGTTGGATAGCACTTGCAGATTGGAGGCTTAAGCCACAAGCATCGACAGGTCGATGGTCACTGCCTCTTGATGCTGTTCCGTCAGGACTACTGTGGCGGCTCTGCAGCCGATGCATTGAGGGCTTGGCGAACTAGGGGCATTACAGCACGGACGTCCTGTTGTTCACACACATGAACTACGACACCGCCCTCATACCTAGCGTTTGGGATGAACTTCCACTCGTGTGCATCTTCGGCAATCCCCTCAGGATCGTCCAACTCGCTGAAGTCGAGAGACAGCAACAGAGCAAGTTCGTATTTCCGAGGCAAGACCTCGAGGAAGAAATAGGGCGCGTGATATGACACGGACTTGTCGTTTGCCTTTTCCACAACGTCGCCAAGTCTCTTCACCTCTTCGCTCAATGCGTCGAACAGCTGCCTCGTGGTCTCACTCATTTGGACCTGGTCCACACTTCGCTTGCGTGCCAACTCTCGTATTTCCCGAATATCGGCCTCTCGAATTAGAGCCTTGTCGACGTGTAATGGGGGCCAAATCCTCAGGGCTGTATCGGCCAGTTCTTCTCCTCTGGCTTCCATCTCTTTGGCGGTCCACTGCGATTGTTCCCTCACGTACCTGTTCAAGCGCACTGCGCTCTCGTTGAATCCCCCTGGAATGGTCTTCTTCTCTTCGAATGGGCGATCCCGGTATGTACTGTTGTAGCCAGTCAGAGTCAGGTTCCCGAGCCGGTGCAGCCAAGCCTCGTGGTATCGACGCCAGTCAGGTCCAAGCATTCGTCTCCATGCCATTGGCAGATTCTCATTCTGAGGCATGATATGCTCTATCGAGTAGCCGCGAGTATCACTGATTTCCTTTCTCCCTGCATTCTCGAGACGATCTAGGAGATGCCAACAAACACGAAGTCCATACAGTTCCTTCTCCGTCAATGCCTTTCTGAACTCTTTGTCCGATGGGAAGCGATAAGTCTCCCCAAGACGGGCAAGTTCGACCTGGAGTGACTCAAAGGCGTGTTCCTGGTCAATCCGGTGGGCGATACGAGCAAACACAGCCCAGTAACCACGAGTCTCAAGTTCGCAAATCGCACGTCTGAAAACGTAACTCTCAGTCAATTCGATGGAGTGGCGGAAGTTGTCACCTGAAAGTGAGCCCACCTCGTCATGGCACCGGTATAATCTCGTCACCAGAATAGCTGCGACGGGTGCAAGACGTCTCAGATTTCTCAATGTGTCTTCTGGGGCCCCGGCACCAGTCCGTCCGGGATTCAAGGCCGCATAGTAATGGGCAGCGCGCACCATATCCTGCAGAGTGCCTTCCACCCCACCATCTTCCTTGTAGAAGGCGCTGGACTCCTGCCTAAAGGCTCGATAGATTTGGTCAGTACGGATCTGCTTGGTTGCCTTCATTCGCAACGCCATGTAGTCGCGCACAAAGGCATCAAGAGTTGCCCCTGAGCCACGGAAGAGCGACTCGATCCCTCTCCAGTGTTGTTCGTACATGCGGGTCTGGTCAGATTCAGGCAGGCGCATCAGCACGAAATTCCTGATCAAGTCAGCTTGGCTCAGATCAATACCGGTGGAATTCAGACTCTCGAAGACAAGTTGTGGGTCGTCAGCGTGACGATCCAATGTAACGTCTATGATTTCAAGTTTTACTATGCCCCTGTAGACGCGGTCAGGATCCTCGGATTTGAGTAGGTCTCTAAAGAGTTCATAAGCTTCAACTATGGACTGAGAACGGCCTTCGGGCAGGTCGATACCATCGATGAGAGCCTGGAGTGTTTCATCGTCAGCACGCCTCAGAACTAGCTTTGCTCGGCGATTGCCTGATTCCTGAAGGTTCTTGAGGAAGTATGCGCTTATCCGTTGCACTGTGGGGCTGTCTTCACCGCCGGTCCAACCAGTCTCGCTGATGTGGTCACGAAGAGCAGTCAGCAAAAGAGTCAGTGTCGCTAATCGTTGTTGTCCATCGATAACCAACCAACGAGTAAACCCTGCAGCACTATCCCCCGTTGCTACATACACGATTGAGCCGAGAAAATGTCCCTGCTCAGAGCCAACATCAGCCGTACAGATCAAGTCTCTCCACAACTGTTCGCACTGCTCAGGGCCCCAACTGTAATCTCGCTGGAACACGGGAATTGTGAACTGGATGGTGCCGTTGATGAGCCGCGTAAAGGCGCGATTTATCGCTTGCACAGGTTCACCTCAGCCAAGAGAGTCCTCATTCTCTTCCACGACGCTACGCCGCAATCCTCACCTCTTCGGTCCAGAGTATGCTTCCATGAACAGCGCGTGTCAATTCGGCGAATTGCCTCATAATAAATGTTACCGGGTGGGGTATCGTTGCCTCAAAAAAGGTGTTACCCAATGAGAGGCATGAGTAGAGCGAGCTTGACAGAGTATACCGAGGTGATG
>JAXHUA010000115.1:0-5743 GCA_034189695.1 Chloroflexota bacterium
CCTCCATGCTGCCTTCCCCACGGCTTATCCTGGTAAGTATCTCCAGCATCGCGGGGATTCCAGCGCGGCAGGGCGTACACTTGCCGCAGGATTCGTCCCTGGTGAACTGGAGGAAGTACTTGGCCACGTCGACCATGCAGCTATCCTCGTCCATGACGACGACACCGCCCGAACCCATAATGGCGCCGAGCGCGGTGACCGCCTCGTAGTCGACCGGCGTGTTGAGGTGCTCGATGGGGATGACGCCGCCTGACGGCCCGCCAAGCTGCACCGCCTTGTACTTCTTCCCCTCGGGAATGCCGCCGCCGATGTCGAAGACGATCTCACCCAGCGGCGTTCCGAGAGGGACCTCGATAAGACCGGTGTTGTTGACTTTCCCAACGAGGCACAGGGTCTTCGTGCCTTTGCTCTTCTCGGTACCGACGCTGGCGAACCATTCGGCTCCATTCACGATTATCTGTGGTACGTCGGACCATGTCTCCACGTTGTTGAGTGTGGTGGGTTTGTCGAAAAGGCCTTTGTTCGCCGGGAACGGCGGCCGCTGTCGCGGGTTGCCTCTCTTTCCTTCGATGGAACCGAGGAGGGCCGTCTCCTCACCGCAGACGAAAGCACCGGCACCCGGGAAAATGTCCAGGTTGAACTCGAAGTCCGTGCCAAGAATCTTGCTGCCCAGCAGACCGCATTCCCTCGCCTGAGCGATGGCACGACTCAGTGTCTCTATTGCCAGAGGGTACTCAGCACGAAGGTAGGCGTAGCCCTGGCGAACGTTGCCTATGGCGTAAGCCCCGATGGCCATACCCTCGATTATGGAGTGAGGGTTGCCCTCGAGCACAGCACGGTTCATGTACGCACCCGGGTCACCCTCATCACCATTGCACACCACGTACTTCTCGTCGCCGGGTGCGCTGCGGACAAAGCCCCACTTTCTGGCTGTGGGGAACCCGGCGCCACCGCGCCCGCGCAGACCAGCCTTGCTGACCTCCTCGATGACCTCGTCCGGTTTCATCTGCGACAGTACCTTGGCCAGTGCCTGGTACCCGTCTCTGGCGATATACTCCTCGATGCTCGTCGGATCGAGGTCCTGGTTGTGCATCACCCGGATTTCCTGAAGCCTGAGCAGAGGGGCGTTTGAGTCGATTGTCCACTCCGCGATCGGTTTCCCTCCCACTACGTGCTGTTCGACTATCCTGGGGACCCGGTCTTCGGTGACCTCGATGTAGATGGTCTTATCACCCGTGGGGCGGATGACAGTCACGACCGGCTCCACTCCACACAGTCCGATGCAGGCTGCGCGAAGCACCAGCACGTCCTTGAGCTTGCGGGCCTCTATCTCGCGCTCGAATGCCTCCAGCACGCCAAGGGCTCCCGAAGAGATGCCGCACGTGGCCAGGTGGACCTTGATCTGGGTCTTGTTGTCTCGCTCCGCGAGTCTGCTACGGACTTCGTCCTTCAGGTTCGACAGCTCTTCTACAGATGTAAGCCGCTTCACTTCACACGCTCCTTATTCGCAGGAATTGAGGATGTCGTTGATCTCATTTGGCTTCACCCTTCGGTAGACCTGGTCGCCAATGGCCATCACCGGCGAGAGGCCGCAGCAGCCCAGGCACCGGACGGTTTCCAGGGAGAACTTGCCGTCTTCGGTAATGCCACCGGGTTCGATGCCCCAGTCCTTCTTGAAAGTGTCGATGATGCGCTGGCCTCCCTTGACGTAGCAGCTCGTGCCCATGCACACCTGGATTACGTGCTTGCCCTTCGGTACCATCGTGAAGAAGTGGTAGAAGCTGACTATCCCATAGATCTCGCTGAGCGGGATCTTCAAGTCCCTTGAGATAGTCTTGAGGACAGTGGCAGGAAGGTAGCCGATGAGGCCCTGTGTTTGCTGGAGCACTCGAATAAGAGCACCCGCCTGCCCGCCCGTCGAATCGATGACGCCCTGGACCTCCCTGAAGACCCTCCCGGCATAACCGGCGCCGGCGTCACCACTCGCTGGTACCCTGGTCTCAATCCGTTCCATACGCTACCTCCTGTCTAAGTCAATGGGCTTGCTCTGGCTCTGCTCTGCTTGACGACGTGCTACCTCGCAGACGCAAAAAGCGACATGCAACAAGCGCGAATCCGCAGCACCTGTTGCATGCCGCCAGAGTTGCTCTGCTGAGCAGTTATCAAACTACACCCCCCATCCTCCGCCCCAGGGTTACGCAGACGGTGCTCATGACAAGCACCGTGCCTATTATACCACAGAACCAGGCATGCAGCAAGGGACTTCACCCCTCGCTGCATGCCCTCTGCGCTTAACCCTGGTGGCGGTGTTTGTGCCAATTGGTGGTGCTTCCGGCTATCTACCCGCTGGGTTGAAGCCCTTTCCGAAGAGCCTGATCTCAATGGGCTCGCCGTGACCCCACCTCTTGAAGACCCGGCAGAACTGACACACATCACTGCCATCGCCTTTTGCTCCGTAGTCATAAAGCTTGCAGTACGTTCCTTCTATCTCCCAGCAGGGTAGGGATCTGTATACGAAAGCTGGACACTCCTTCTTGATCTCGTCAGGACAGCGGAACATCTCCCAGCAAGGGGTCTTGCCTTCCCAGAAGCCCATATTGGGCTCCAACCTGATCTTGCCTTTCGCCTCCTCAATCAGCTTCTCGATCTCGGCGAGTTCCTCGACGGTGACCACTCTCTGAAGGAGTTGCTTTGCCTGCTCCATCTCGCTCGGCTTCATCGCATTTCACCTCACTCCCTACCGCTTACTGTATGCTCGTGTTCGCCTGACAGCCCTAGCCCTGGTGTTTCGATCGCTGACGTCTGGCTAGGTGCCCGCTGGGTTGAAGCCCTTGCCGAACAGCTTGATCTGGATTGGCTGGTCCTGTCCGAACCTCTTGTAGACACGGCAGTGCTCGCATATCTCCGTGCCGTCACCTTTCGCCCCGTAGTCGTAGAGCTTGCAGTAGGTTCCCTCTATCTCCCAGCAGGGGCGAGTGCGATACTTGAAGGCAGGACATTCCTTCCTTACCGCTTCCGGGCAGCGGAACATCTCCCAACATGGCGTCTTGCCTTCCCAGAAGCCCATGCCAGGCTCCGCCAGTACCTTCCCCTTGGCGTCGGCGATCAACCTCTCGGCGTCGTCCAACTCCTCCGCGGTGGTGACCGATGCCAGGACCTGTTCCAGTTGCTGAAGCACCTTCGACGTGCCCGCCTTGACCTCGGCTTCCCTGGTGGCGATCTGGGCCTCGCTCACGAGAGGCAGTATGTCTACCTCGTTCTCCTGGAAGCCGTACACCTTGCCAGCGCGTTCCCCGGTGACCACTCGAGCCCAGACCGGATACTCGCGATAGACTTCGAAGGGCTGCATCTGCAGGTCGACGATCTCGGCAGTCTCACCTACCACTTCAGGTATGGGGTCGCACTCTTTGATCCGCACCCTATCTCCCAGTTTCATTTTGTGTCCCCTCCCTTCTCGTTGACTTCTCGGAGATCGCTCGTCTCCGTTCCTCCCCGCCCTTCTACGCTTCTATTAAAGCCGAATAGGGAGCGGGCTACATCGGCATCGCTGCCTATCTTTGGCCCTGCATTCCCGCAATGGAAAAGCGCTGGTTGGCGACCCGCTGCCTACGCATTCTTTGGCAGGGATGCTTAGTTGAAAGTACCTAGTTGGCGGACTATAATGCAGGCTGGGACATGGGCATGGGCGACAAGATAAGGGTGTTGCTGGCTGAGGATCATGTGGTGGTGCGGCAAGGCACCCGTCAGTTGCTGGAACGGGAGAATGACCTGGAGGTCGTCGGGGAAGCGGGCGACGGTGAGGAGGCGGTGCGGCTGGCGCGCGAACTCGAGCCAGACGTGGTTATTATGGACGTGGCGATGCCGAGGTTGACCGGGATCGAGGCGACCAGGCAGGTCAAAGCCCTTCTTCCCTCGGTCGCGGTCCTGATACTGACCGGCTACGACTATGACGAGTACATCTTCGGTCTGATGGAGGCAGGGGCGGCCGGGTACTTGCTCAAAGATGTGAGCGGTGACGAACTGGTGAACGCTATTCGTGCCGTGCATGCGGGAGAGCCAGTCCTTCATCCCATAGTGGCCAGGAAGCTCATGGGGCGATTCAAGTCCCAGGGGGCTCCGGCGCCAGGTGTGACCCCTCAGGAACTGCTCACGCAACGGGAATTGGAGGTGCTCAAGCTGGCGGCGAAGGGCATGACGAACAAGGACATTGGAGAGGCGCTTTTCATCAGTATTCGCACCGTGCAGGCTCACCTTAGGGACATCTTCAACAGGCTGGGAGTGGGGTCCCGGTCGGAGGCGATACTCTATGGCTTCAAGAGGGGATGGTTCAGCCTCGAAGATCTCCCCTGAGGAATCTGCGGTGCTGGAAATAGGGCAATGAGGACTCTCCGCAATGTACATCTGTGGGCAATCGTCCTCATCTTCGTCGGGTGTTGCATACTGCACTACGCCGAGCAGATAGGCTTGCTCGCAACGGCGTCCCCTTCTACGCACTTCGGGCTGACACGGCATGCTCTGGAACGAATCCTGTTCGTAGGTCCGGTGGTCTACGCCGCCTACATCTTCGGGCTGCGCGCCGGTCTGGTCGCCTGCGCCGCAGCCCTGGCCGCTATGCTCCCCAGGGCCATCTTTATCTCGCCTGTCCCCGCGGACGCTCTCGTTGAGACGTCTGGTATGGTGGTCATAGGCGTCCTCAGCACTCTGGGGCTATGGAGACTGGCCAGAGAGAGAGAAAAGGGCCAGGTGTATCTGGCGGAACTCGAATCGGCGCACAAGGTTCTCCAGCACTACGTCCAATCGGCGCGGGGCAGCGAGAAGCGGTTGACAATACTCAATGCCATCAGCGCTGTGTTGGGGGAGTCGTTGGAGCCCGAACGGGTCCTCAGGAAGGCGACGCAGATGGTGTCGGAACTGATGGACGTGGAGGTCGCCCTCATCTACACACTGGATGAGGAAGCGCAGGAGTTGACGCTTGTCGCCTATGAGGGCGTGTCCGACGAGTTCGCATCTGTTGTGGGCAGGGTGGGGGTTGGGGAGGGGATATACGGGGAAGTGGCCAAGACAGGGCAGGCGATGATAGTCGAGGATGCCTCGAGGGATCCCCGAATGAGTCAGCCCGAGGTGGCCAAGATGCGCATCCACATCCAGCTTATCGTGCCGCTGGTTCTCAAGGAACGCGTACGGGGCGCGCTCTGTGTGGCTATGCGCCGCCCGAGGGAGTTCACACAAGAGGACATAGAGCTGCTCACGGCCGTTGGCACCCAGATAGCCACCGCTATTGAGAACGCCTTCCTCTACGACAGGGAACGTGTTGTCGCGCAGAGGCTGGCGGCTTCGGAGAGGAACCTGCGCCGGTTGTTCGAGAACGCCAGTGACGCCATCTGGGTTCACGATCTGAGTGGCGACATCGCCATTGCCAACCAGGCTGCCGCCGAACTCACCGGGTACCCGGTGGACGAACTGGTCAAGATGAACGTCAAGTCGTTCCTGCTGGAAGACGGGCTGACGGTGGCCGGCCAGATACGGCGCAACCTCCTGGAGAAAGAGCCTGTGGAGCAGCCCTATGAGCAGCGCCTTGTGAGGAAGGATGGCACGGAGGCGATTCTCAGCGTCGCCACTGGCCTGGTTGTGGAGGAATGCCGATATTATAATCCGTAACCAGCAAAAGTCAAGCCGCTAACCAACTAGCCAGCCAACTTTTACTATTGACACCTGCGTCCATCCCGGTTATACTGGAGATTAG
>JAXHUA010000116.1:0-25352 GCA_034189695.1 Chloroflexota bacterium
TCGGCGTCGGCGTCGGTGTCGGCGTTGGCGTAGGCGTCGGCGTGGGCGTCGGTGTAGGCGTCGGCGTCGGTGTTGGTGTAGGCGTAGGCGTAGGCGTTGGAGTAGGCGTAGGCGTCGGTGTTGGCGTTGGTGTAGGTGTAGGCGTTGGTGTAGGCGTAGGAGTCGGTGTAGGCGTTGGTGTCGGCGTTGGCGTCGGTGTAGGAGTCGGCGTCGGTGTCGGCGTAGGCGTAGGAGTAGGAGTAGGAGTAGGAGTAGGAGTAGGCGTCGGTGTCGGCGTCGACACGGTGATGTCGCCTGTCTTGTCGCACTTTGTCTGCCGTGGCGGGTCGCACGTCGGGTTGGAGCAGCCCTCGGTCTTGTCGGTGGTCCAGCTGACGAGGACGTCTCGTAGCTCAACCTCTGCCCCGCAGGGCCATGTCATGGTGTGGACGGTGTAGGTGAGTATTCCAGCTGGCAGCTCTTCGACGATGCAGGTGAGGATGGTCTCGGTGTACTGGCCGTCGACGTATACGTCCGCCCTGAAGAAGACGCTGTAGCGGTTCCCTGGCTCTTGCCCAACAGGCTTGACGTCGAACGTGGCGGCGATTGTGGCACTGCTCTGTTCACCTGGCTCGCAGTGACCGTTTCCGCTGACGGTCAGGTCGAGCGCGATTACCGTGACCTCCTTGGCGTTGCACTTCCACGAGCCCCAGTCGCAGTTCGGCCACTCGCCCGCCTGGGCTGTGACCACGGTCAGCACCGTCAACACCAGCGCCACCGCGACGGCGATGGACGCTGGCACCGGGTACTTGATCTCGCGCTTGAGCCTGCCTACTATCCGTGACATGCCGGAAACAGAGAAACCGACCTTGCGGTCGGTTTCGCTACTGGCTCGACGGAGCCCAAGCAACCACATTCAGGCTCCGCTTCCTCGCCCCCGCACTTCAGGCAATCGGGATGTTAATCCCTGTGCTGCAACGCCATACTAGCACAACGCCTGACCAGTATCCGCGCGACGATCGGGGACACGAACTAAGAACATCGCACTGGCCGCAGACAGTAGCACAATCCGGATGGCCTGTCAATTGTCCTTCGCCAGAACCCCTCGTCGCCAACACATGCGCTGCGGGGGTTACTGACAGCTACACGTCTCTCTCCCCTCCGTCGCATGGACCAGTGAACATAATGCTATCACAGACGAGCGCAGGCGTCAACTTCTCTGAACTTGACTTATCTGCATCTTACTGTTGGTGTAGTGTCAGTTGTTGTTAGTTGATGCCATATATTCCTGTTTACCTTTAGCTACTTGACACGAGAGATAACTAATGGTAAAATAGCTTGGCAAGCTTGAGAGTAAACTAGATAACTACATAAGACAGCTAAGAATAGATATGCTAGAAAGTGACCTGTAGTGGTTTCTGGGTGATGCCATGAGTGGCAGCAGCATTGGCCCTGGGCTGGTTGGCGTTCGCGAGGCGGCGGAGCTGCTTGGCGTTCACAGCAACACCGTAAGGCGGTGGAGCAGTCGGGGATTGCTCAAGTCGTACCGGGTCGGCCCTCGGGGTGACCGGAGGTTTCGCCAGGAAGACCTGGAGGCGTTCCTCGACTCCCTGGGGCAGCCGCGCACCAACGGTGGGACGGAGCGTCGGGTTCTGATTGTCGATGGAGACACCAGCACACGCCAGAGGTTGAGCGATATAGCGGAGGCACGCGGGTGTGAAGCCGTCGCGGTTGAAGATGCGGCGGGGGCGCTGGAAGAGCTGCGATCGGGTCGCTACGACCTGGTATTCCTCGACCTCGTCGCGCGGGATGTCAGCAGGCTGGACGTGCTCCGTGCCGTTGAGGCAGAGAACGGAGGGACAGTGGTGGCCGTCATCGTTGGGGAGGGCGATACTCCCATAGCCCTGCAGGCGACCTCCATTGGCCCCATGATTTTCGTGCACAGGCCCTTTGAGACCAGGCATATCTCCAAGATAATCGACAGCATTGAAGGTAGCCGGTCGCGCAACTGAGACGGCAGGCACGACCGCCAGCATTCATCGGGAACAGCATCTGGCAGAGTAATCATAGTCTTGAGGCCGTTACCAGCATCCCCCTTTGCAGGTGGATCGACATGATCGGTCCACCTGTTTCATCACAGACAGGGTTCCTGGCATAGCCGGCAGAGGCTCGCCGCGACTGCAAGCAAGGAGCGAGAACTCACGTCCTATGGTCTATTGTAGTGAGTTTCACTGTCTTGTAATGGCTATAGAACCTTGACAGATACAAATAATGGTGATAAAATGCCTACTCTAGGAAATAGCAGTATATTACGTTATGAAACGTCAGGCGGGGGCAACACCTGTGAGATATATGGTTATTCTGTCGGCTATTGCGCTGACAATTTCCTCCATATTTATCTTTCGCACCTTGGTGGCAGACTCAACGGCTGGCATGTGCATTGCTGAAGACACCGGAGTGGTGGGCCAGGCTGCACAAGGCGAAGCGTGTGCGCCAACGGACCCTTACTTCGGCGTGCAGTGGGGCCTGAGCAGCATGAGCGCTCTACAGATTTGGTCTGTGACCAAAGGAGACGGGAGCATCTCCGTGGCAGTGGTCGACACCGGCATCGATGCAGAGCATGAGGACCTGGTGGGTAGGGTGACGGCTTCCGTCAACTTCAGCAATAGCCCCGTCGCGGATGACGTCTACGGCCACGGGACACACGTGGCTGGTACTATCGCTGCCGCTTCAGACAATGGGATTGGCATCTGTGGCATCGCTCCCGGGTGCTCCCTGGTGAACGTCAAGGTGGCTGACGATGGTGGAAGATGCAGTGGCCGCGACATAGCTGAGGGGATTGTGTGGGCTGTGGACAACGGTGCGTCAGTGCTCAACATAAGCCTCTGCCTCGCTGAACCGTACAGGGAACTGGAGGAAGCGGTGGACTATGCCTGGGACCACGGGGCTGTGGTCGTGGCCGCCGCGGGCAATGGCGGCGACTCAACTCCGCTGTACCCGGCATATTACGAGAACTGTCTTGCAGTGACTGCGGTCAAGGAAGACGGGTCACGTGGACCTCTGGCCAGCTACGGTGATTGGGTGGATGTGGCCGCGCCGGGGTACCAGGTGTACTCGACGCTGCCCGGCGATGAGTACGGGTGCAAGACGGGGACGTCCCAGGCAGTTGCCCACGTGAGCGGGCTGGCCGCCCTTCTGTATTCCGTTGCCGGCGATAGCAACGGAAATGGCAGGGTGAACGACGAAGTCAGGACAGCCATCGAGCAGGGTTGTTGCTCTGTCGACGGCAGCGGCATGGGACACGGGCGGGTTGACGGCGAGAAGGCTCTCAGCCTCATCGAGCGATAGAGGCGCATGGCGGCTGCCGAAGTCGCTGTGAAGCTGGGCCACACAGGTATCGCGTCGAATCGGGCCACTGGTGGTAGGGTTCTCTGCACGTACAAGTGAAGTGCTGGTCAAAGGCCGGTATATGCGGTGTCAGACCAGGCGAGGCGGCGGCTCTCTAGTATACGATACCGTCGCCCACAAGGATGGCGAATTCCTCCATAGACATGCCCAGCAATTCGAGGAAGACATACTCATTGTCCTGTCCCAGCAGGGGGGCATGGGTGGCTATCTCCGCCGGCGTTGACGATAGCTTCCAGGGTGGGGCGAGGAATGTATGCCTGCCCGCTTCGGGATGGTCGATCTCGACGAAGGCGCCCCGTTGGGCGAGGTGCTCGTCCTCGTAGAGTTCCCGTCTGTTGAGACTGGGAAAGGCGGCCACGCCTACTTGCTGGAGCGCTGTGGCCACCTCGTAGTGTGTCCGCTCCGCCGTCCACTCAGAGAGAAGGCGATCGAGTTCCTCCTGGTTCCGCCGTCTGGACTGTGCATCGGCGAACCTGGGGTCATCGGCCAGCTCGGGTCTGCCGATAGCGTGACACAGGGAGCGCCATTCCTCCTCCGTAGCGATGGCGATGCTCACCCACTTGTCCTCTCCCTGACAGCAGTAGCAGTTGTGGGGAGCCATATGGTCGTCGCGGTTGCCCACACGGGTGCGGTTCCTCTGGTTCATGAAGTAGTCCATGTAGGCATCGCCCATGTTGCAGTTCATAACTTCCCATTGGGACACGTCTATGAACTGTCCCTCTCCGGTCTTTGCCCGGTGAATCAGGGCAGCCAGAATGGCCAGGGTGAAGGCGTTGCCACAACTGAGGTCACAGCGGCCGAAACTGCCCACCTTGCCCGGCGCCCGGTCGGGGTATCCGGTCATGTCGTAGAAGCCGCTGAGCCCGGCGAAGACGGGGTCATAGGCGCGATAGTCTCTCTCAGGTCCGTAGGCTCCCCAGCCAGACATGGAGATGACGATTATGTCGGACTTGACCTCCTGCAGGTCGCGGTACGCCAGGCCGAACCGCTCCATCATGCCTCCGGCATAGTTGTCGCTGACCACATCGCTCACCTTGACCAGCCTCTTGATGAGCTCGATCCCTTGCGGCTGCGTGAGGTTCACGGTGATGCTTCGCTTGCCCAGGTTGAGGCAATTGAAGGTCGTGCTGCAGTTGATGTCAGGAGGTGGTGCGTTTCGTCGCGGTGGTCTCCTGCGTGTGCCGCAGAGGTGGTCCTGGCTCTCCACACGGATGACCTCGGCTCCGAGGTAGGCCAGCAGTTCCGTCGCTGCCGGGCCGGCCCACACCCAGCAGAAGTCGACCACTCGTATTCCCTCCAGGGGCTTTCTTGCCATTGCGGAGTTCCCTCCTAGATGATGCCTGTGTCCTTCAGTCTCGAAAGCTCCTCGCTGCCATACCCCAACCGCTTGCCGTAGACCTCCTCGTTGTGCTGTCCAAGAAGAGGGGCGGGACGCTGCAAAGAGACCGGCGAGTGGGAGAACTTGGCCGTGCCAGACGGGTAGCTGAGCCGGCCAGCCTCAGGATGGTCCATCTCGACGAAGAACTCCCGCACTTTCATGTGCTCGGTGTGGGGTACCTCCTCTATGCGGTAGATCGGGCCCAGTGGTGTGCGCCGTTTCTGGAGCCCGTGCAGGATCTCTTCCCTGGTGTGCTCCGCGAGCCAGGGTTTGAGAAGCGGGTGGGTCTCTTCCACCTCCAGTTGACGCCGCCTTTCGACGGTGCTGAACTTCTCGTCCTGTGCCCAGTCGGGGTAACCCATGAAGTCCATGAGCGAATGCCAGTGATGATCTTCGGAGAACATGGCGTAGACGTAGCCGTCCTTGCAGGGGTACATGCCGCTCAGTGCATCCAGGTGTTCAGTCTCGACCCTGTTGGTGCTCTCTCCGTCCGCGAGGCAGATAGCTACCTCCGGCCTCTGTAGGTGGAGAAGTGCCTCCTGCTTCGACACATCGATGTACTGGCCTTCTTCGGTGAACATCGCCAGGTAGAGGGCTGAGAGCGTGGCGACTGCCGCGGTCGTGCCACAGTCATACTCGCCGATAAGCCCGCCTTCCCTCACCGGCTCGCGCTCCATGATGTCTGGTTCCAGCGGCGTGTATGGAGTCGCGTGGCCCAGACCACTGCCGTGAGAGAGGTTCAGATAGTGGGCCTTGTAGTTGCGGTGGGGCCCCGACTGTCCGAAGGGCGTTATCGATGTCATGATCAGCCGGGGGTTGAGCTGCCGCAGTGTCTCGTATCCCAGGCCCAATTCCTCCATCGTTCCCGGCGGCGTGTCTTCCACGAGGATGTCGCTACGCTCCACGAGCCGCTTGAATATCTCTCTACCCTCATCGGAATCCAGGCTCAGAGTGATGCCCAGCTTGTTGGTGTTGGCATACAGGAAGAGGCCGCTGCGTTCGGGGTGGGGAACGTCGTCCGGGAAAGGGCCTCTCTTGCGTGCTACGTCGCCCTGCGGCGGCTCCACCTTTGTGACCTCGGCACCGAGGTCGGCGAGGAGCTTGGCGCAGTAAGGGCCGCTAACGAACTGAGCATACTCCAACACCCTCGTTCCGGAGAGAGGTCTGTCGGACATAAGGCCTCCTAAACCACGTGCGTAGCTAGAGATCATAGGCTACGCACGTTGGGGTGTCAACGTCGAGGCTATTCTAATCGACAAAGGCGCGCGTCCGCAGCGCCGTCTATTTGATCATAAGATGTGGCACGACAAGACTGAGTTGCGGGAAGAGGTAGATTATGATGAGCCCGATGACCATGATGAGGAAGAAGGGGACTATTCCCCTGATGACCGGGGCGAGGCGGGACTTGGCTATACCTTGAATAACGTAGAGGTTGAGGCCAATAGGAGGGGTGATGAGGGCCATCTCCATGTTGAGGGTCATGAGTACGGCAAACCAGATGCCATTGAAGCCGAGCGCGGTAACGAGGGGGTAGAGGATGGGAAGAGTGATCATCATGACCGACGCGACCTCAAGGAAGAGGCCAAGGACGATGAGCAGCAGCATGATGGCCACCATCACCACCCACGGGGCGAGGTTGGCACTGGCTATGGCGCCGAGGGCCAGCTGCGGCACCTCCAGAAGCGTCATGAAACGGCCTAGGGTGAGCGCGCCGGCGATGATGATGAGGAGGAATCCGGCGGTGACACCGCACTCGGTGAGCATACGCGGCAGTTGGGTCACCTTGATCTTGCGCCGCACCAGGACCATGATGATGGCGTAGAGCGATGCCACAGCGCCGCACTCGAGAACAGTGACGACTCCACTGAATATGCCGGCGATGATTATGACCGGGATCAGAAGGACCCAGATAGCCTTCTTGAGGGCGACGAACCGCTCCTTCCACGAGTACGATTGGCCCTTCTCGTAGGCGCCGGTTCGGCGGCAGTAAAGGGCGGCGTAGATAGCGAACATGATCACGATCACAATGCCTGGCAAGAGGCCGGCCATGAGGAGTTGCCCGAGGGACTCCTCGGTCACCGCGGCATAGAGGATCATGGTCGCCGAAGGAGGGATCATGATACCGAGAGTTGCCCCAGCACCCACGACCCCGTACGAGAAGGAGTCGTTGTATTTCCGCTTCATCAGTGATGGGAGGGCGATAAGGCCGACGGTGGCGGCACAGGCCACACTGGAGATGGTGATGGCGGAGAAGAAGGCGGCGGAGAGGATGGTCGCCAGGGCCAGCCCGCCAGGCCAGTGGCCGATCCACTTGGTGAAGACGTCGTAGAGCTCCTCGCCGGCTCCCGACATCTGGAGGACGAAGCCGGCCAGTATGAACAGTGGGAGGGCGGCGAGGGTGAAGTTGCCTATGGACGAGAAGACTATCGTTGGCACCTGCGTGACAGCAAGACTCCCGCCGAAGTGGAGATACAGACCTATCATGCCGATGAGACCCAGCGAGGCGAAAATGGGCACACCGGCGAAGAGCAGCAACAGCAGCATCACGATGAGGCCGGCGAGCGGGACGTTCATCATCAGCCAGACCGAGAAGCCCAACAGCGCGAGGAAGGCCGGCACCAGTATGAAGGGATTGTCACGCCACCCGCCGCGGCGCTCGAGCCGCTCGCTGGCGAGCTTGTAGGCGTTGGATGCTATGTCGAAGATCAACTGGAGGCCGAGGAGGAAGCAACCGAAGGGGAGAGCGAGCTTCACGGGCCAGTAGGGGGGGCCCCACACGGTTGTGGTTGTCTCTCCAATCGACAGTGAGCGCCAGAAGCTGCCCCACGAGTAGTAGGCGAGCGCGATGGTGAATACCAGGGTAATCGTGAGTGTGATAAGGCTCCAGATCGCTGCGGTGCGCGGCGAAAAGTTGCCCACCAGCAGGTCCACGTGGACATGCCGCCGCGCCCTCTGGGTGAAGGCAAGCGTCATGAAGCCGAACCACACGAGGAGGAACGTGACCAGCTCTATGGACCAGACAGTGGGGGCATTGAAGGCGTGCCTGGAGATGATCTCGTAGACGACGATGAACACCATCACCAGCAGTATCATGCCGGCGGTGAAGCCCCCTGCGGATGACAGGTAGCCTGAAGCTCTATCAAACGTGCGAAGGGCGGTTCTCACTGATAGAATCCTCCTCGTCTAGCTGCCAACTCGTCAATCGCCTCCCGAATAGGGAAAGAGGGCAGAAGGACATACCAATGGTCGCCCTTCTGCCCTCCAGATTCCGAGGTCACAGATGTCACTGGTCTTCTCTATTCTTGTCTGGCGTCCTCAACCCAGCCTTCGTACATGGAGACTAGGTCCTCGCCGTGTTCTGCCACGGCAACGTCCCTTATCGCGTCATGCATGAGCGGGCGCCAGACGTCTTCCCTCTCCTGCTGCGGGACGAAGTAGACTTCCACGCCTTCCGCCTCTAGCGCTGTGATGCAGGCTGCCTCAGATTCAAGACAGGCGCCTTTGGCGTATTCGGTGGCTTCCTGGCCAGCGTTGATCATGGCCTGTTGCAGGTCCTCGGGGAGGGCGTTCCACCAATCGAGGTTGGCTACTATGTGAAAGTCTGTGGGAACCAGGTTCCACACCGTCACGTACTTGGCTACTTCGTAGTACTTCCTGGAGTAGAAGCTGGTAAGGCCCGAGTACGCACCGTCTAGGGTACCGCGCTGAAGCGAGAGGTAGACGTCTGCCGAGCTCATCACCACGGCGGCAGCTCCCATGATCCCTATCTCAGCTGACAGAGCCTGGCTCGGCGTCCGAATGCTCATCCCGGCCGCATCTTGCGGTTCGTGCACCGGACTGGTCAAGATATAGCCCGACTCGCTGCAGTAGAGGAGGGGGGCTACCATCTTGGCGTTGCCAGTCTCTTCGAGCAGCTCCTGGCGATACTGCTCATACGGACCCTCCGGATCGTGCAAGCGGTAGTAGTGGTCGAGGTCGTCGAGGAAAGCAGCGCCGGAGAGATTAAGGTGAGGCACCATGCCTTCCCACCATGGCAGGAAGGTCTGCGCCATCTCGATGGTGCCGGTGGATATGGCTTCAGGCACCTCGGTGTCGCTCAGAAGCTGGCCGGCGGGGAAGTGGTGAAACACGAGTTTGCCGTTGCTCAGTTCCTCCGCGCGCTCGCAAAACAGGTCGATGGCATCGGTTATGTGGTGACCGATGGGCATCTGGCTGGAAATCCTGACCTCATAGGTCTCCGGCTCCTCTTTGCCGCCCCCGCCGCACGCGGTCAGCAGGCAGGACAGAGCCAGCACCGCGATCAGCGCGAACAGCGTGCATCGTGTCGCCCAGTGTCTCATAATAGCACCTCCTACATGGTTGACTGATCATACTGTATCATGGCCCGGCTCCGGAAGTCACTGTTCTCGGAAAAACGTGGAAGGGACCACCGTGTGCATTGGGGAGAATCGATTGCGTGCTGTCGTGTACCGGACTTCATGCTGCCGCAAATCGTACCGCAAAAGCATTGTCCCTGTAAACTGGCCAGAAGGCGTAGAATCACTCACTCGAAGGTCCTCATCTCCACATGCAGGCGATCCCCATCTATGGTGACAAAAGCGGCCGACGCTGGATTCCTGAACGAGGGGTAGGCCTGGCCCGGATTGAGGTAGACAAGACCGTTGACCGTCTTGTGATAGGTGTCATGGGTGTGACCGAAGAGGATGATGTCTACATCCTCGAATTCCTTCCGGATGTCATCCTCTATACCCCAGGGAGCACCGCCCCAGTGGGGGTGGATTACGCCGATCTTTCTTCCCTCGAGTTCGAGCACGGTCTTGGCCGGTAGCTCCTCGCGTATCTCACGGGGGTCGACGTTGCCGTACACACCGACGAAGCGCTTGGCAACGTGGCGCAGTTCCTCCAGCAAGGAGATGTGAGTGAAGTCGCCACAATGGACTACGTAGTCGACTTGTGACAGTTGGTCGACCAGCTCACGGGGCAGGTCTTCCAGGCTGCGGGTGTGAGTATCCGAGATGACCATAATACGTGTCACACTACTCATCCGCGAGTTCTACAATCGTCGCGCCTTCACCCCCCTCATCGATGGTTGCCCGCCTGAAGGACTTCACGAGCGGGTGGTTCTTGAGTTCGTCACGGACCGCCTGGCGAAGGGTTCCCGTTCCCTTGCCGTGGATGACCCGGACCGTGCTCATGCCAGCAAGGTAGGCGTCGTTCAAATACCGTTCCAGCCTGAACAGGGCTTCGTCCACTGTGAGACGGCGCAGGTGAATCTCTAGCGGGCATTCGTTAGATTGGCGAAGGTACAATTCGACAACTCCCCCTTGTCGTGGCACCCATTATAGCACGCGCTGGCGGTGAATTGCCAGCACACGTGACGGATGCTATACTCAGGTGACTCTGGGGCAATGGAGGTGGCGCTGTTGCTCAGGCTCGATGGCCGGGCCAACAATGAACTGCGTCCGGTGCGCATCACCCCGGGATTCCAGCCCTACGCGGAGGGCTCCGCCCTCGTTGAGCAGGGGAAGACGAAGGTGATATGTGCCGTGTCGGTCGAGGACCGGGTGCCGGCTTTTCTGAGAGGGGAGAAGACCGGTTGGGTGACTGCGGAGTATGGCATGCTGCCGCGGTCAACGACCACTCGTACCCCCAGAGATGAGAACAGGCAGGGGGGGCGTACGCAGGAGATTCGCCGCCTTATCGGTCGGTCGCTGAGGGCGGCGGTGGATCTCGACGTGCTTGGGGAGAGGACGCTGATGGTCGACTGCGATGTGGTGCAGGCCGACGGGGGGACGAGGACGGCGGCGATAACCGGGGCCTACGTGGCGGTGGTCCAGGCGGTCGAGACGATGGTGGACCGTGGTGTGATTACCGAGTCTCCGGTGAGAGTGGCTGTCGCCGCCGCCAGCGTGGGTGTCGTCGGCGGTGAGTTGCTCCTCGACCTGTGCTATGACGAGGACTACTGGGCCGAGGTAGACTTCAATGTGGTGATGACCAGCGGGGGCGAATTCGTCGAGGTACAGGGCACAGCGGAGAAGGCCACTTTCTCAAGGCAGAGCATTGACGCGCTGCTGTCGCTGGCTGAGCAAGGTATCCAGCGGCTGTTTCAGGTACAGCAGGTGGCTGTCGACAGTCTCAGGACTTGACTGCTTCCTGTCCTTCCTGAACGCTTCTTTTGTCGCATCAGCGGTCTCGACGTCCCCAGATTCCCGGCCACTGATAGTATCTAGCGGCCAGTGTCTGATGGAGGATTGACATTCTTGACACAGGACGAACTGCCTGAGCCGCGTCAGGCAAACGCTACCCCGTGGACAATCGGCGACGTTGCGCGCGGCGTGGGCGTGGCCGTACTTGCGGTAGTCGCCATCGCCTTCATCATGGGGATCGGTACTGTTCTCCTCGTCGGCATTGAGGCGTTTGTGGGGCTGGGAACCGAAGACATCGGTGGATTGCTCGACGTGCTGGCTGCGCAGGGCCATCTGGATGAGTGGCTCCTGTTCATGGGGGTGGCCATGCTGGCTGGTGAAGGGGTGATGCCCTTAGCCGCCTGGCTCTTCGCGTCTCTCAAATACAGATGCGGCTGGCGGGCCCTCGGCTTTCGTTCATTTGACGTGCGACGCGGCCTGCTCAGCGCCGTACTGGTCGTGCTTGCCGGCCTGTTGATTGGCTTCCTCTATGACCTGCTGCTGGTATCGCTGGGGGTGGATGCTCCCTCGGCGGTGCCCTCGGAGTTCACCGCGAGCGGCCCAGCCTTCGCAATGGTCGCGGTCCTCGCTGTCTTCGTCGCGCCTCTGGCAGAGGAAACCTTCTTTCGGGGCTTCATGTTCGCCGGCATCGCCAAGCGGCTTGGCTACGTTTGGGGAATTGTGTTGAGCGCCCTGCTGTTCTCGCTGGCGCACATGGAGGTCCTGGCATTGCCTCCCATCTTCATTCTGGGTCTTCTCCTGGCGTGGCTGTACGTGAGGACTGGCTCGATATGGCCCTGCATCGTCGCGCACTTCGGGTATAATTCCATTGCCCTGCTGTTTATGATATGATTGGGAGCGGAACGTAATGCACTGTCGAGGCATCAGGGGAGCGACGACCGTTGGCGCAAACACCAGAGACGACATTCTCGCGGCGACGGAGGAGTTGCTCCGGCAGATGGTGGACGCAAATGACGTCAAGGTAGAAGACATTGCCTTCATTCTGTTCACCACAACCCAGGACTTGAATGCTGAGTTCCCGGCGGTGGCGGCCAGGGAGATGGGGTTCACGCGCAGTGCCCTCATGTGCGGACACGAGATGAATGTCCCTGGGAGCCTGTCTCTGTGTCTGCGCATCCTCGTGCTCTGGAATACCGAGAGAGGCCTTGACGATGTGGTTCATGTTTACACTAAAGGGGCTTGGACACTGAGGCCGACAGTGGGGGACATAAACACTAGAGACGATGTGGAGGACTAGCGGATGCTGATCGTGATGCGCGCGGGGTCACCCGAGCAGGAACTGGAGGACGTACTTCAGCGGCTCGCCGACATGGGGTTCGCCGGTCACGTCTCCAAGGGTGTGGAGCGGACAGTGATCGGTGTTGTGGGGAAGACGTATCCCGAGTTGAAGGATGCGCTGGAGATGTGGCCTGGGATACGCGAGGTCGTCCCGATCAGCAAGCCTTACAAGCTTTCAAGCCGGGAGTTCCAGCCCCAGGACACCAAGATAACCGTCCGGGGGGTGACGATAGGTGGCGACCAACTTGTGGTGATGGCCGGGCCGTGCGCTGTGGAGTCGGAGGAGCAGTTGCTTGAGACGGCCAGGGCCGTGAAAGCCGCTGGGGCAAATATCCTGCGCGGTGGGGCCTTCAAGCCAAGCACCTCCCCCTATACCTTCCGTGGTTTGGGGGAAGAGGGCCTCAAGTATCTCGCAGCCGGGCGCGACGAGACGGGAATGCCGGTGATTACGGAGGTGATGACGCCTCAGGATGTAGAGCTCGTTGCGCGCTATGCTGACATCCTCCAGGTTGGCACACGAAACATGCAGAACTTCGTCCTCCTTGACGAAGTTGGCAGGGCGGAGAAACCGGTGATGCTGAAGAGAGGGATGTCAGCGACTATTCAGGAATGGTTGCTGTGTGCAGAGTATATTCTGTCTCAGGGCAACCGGCAGGTGATGCTCTGTGAGCGGGGCATCAGGACCTTTGAGACCTTCACTAGGAACACCATGGATATCAGCGCGATTCCTGTCGTCGCGGAATTGAGTCACCTGCCCATCATTGCCGATCCGAGTCATGGCACGGGTCGATGGAGTCTGGTGACCCCGATGGCTCTGGCGGCTGTGGTGGCCGGTGCGGACGGGCTCATGATAGAAGTGCATCCCAGCCCCGAGACTGCACTCAAGGATGGTGCTCAGTCGCTGACGTTTGACAACTTCGAGCGGCTCATGGCACAGGTGGTTGCAGTGGCGGAGTCCGTGGATAAGAAGGTCGTGAGAGGGCCTCGGGGCGAAGCGGTGAAGACAACGTAGCAGGACCAAATAAGAGTTGAAGGGATATGCTGGTCGAAGATGAGCTGGCTACGGTGCAGCCAGACCGAGATACAGGGGTCGCCGTCGGCGTATTCGATGGCGTTCACCTTGGGCATAAGTACCTACTTGGCAGGCTTGGCGAGACGGCTGCGGCGCGAGGTCTCCTCAGCGTTGTGGTGACCTTTCGCCAGCACCCTCGCTCAATTCTCTCTCCACCAACCAAGATCACCTACCTGACCAGCCTCCGGGAGCGGGTTAGGCTGCTCAAGGAGCTGGGCATCGACCACGTTGCCACCCTATCATTCACACCAGAGTTGTCGCACCTTCGGGCCCATGAGTTCGTCGATCTGCTCGTACGCCGCCTCAGAATGCGGCATCTGGTGATTGGCCCCGACTTTGCCCTTGGGCGAGGAAGGGAAGGCGATGCGCACAGGCTCAGCGCTACGGGCGAAGAGGTCGGTTTCTCTGTGGAAGTGGTGCAGCCGCTGGTCTCACAGGGCGATGTGGTGAGCAGCACGGCGATTCGCGTCGCGCTGTTGCAGGGCGATATGGATAAGGTTTCCAGACTACTCGGCAGGCCCTTCGCCCTGATTGGAGAGGTAGTACGAGGCGATGAGCGAGGGAGGACCCTTGGGTTCCCCACGGCGAACCTGGTCCCCGATGTGGAGCAGGCGATTCCCCCTGACGGGGTCTATGCCGCCCGCGCGTTCGTCAAGGGCGGGAGCTTCGTGGCAGTGACCAACATAGGTGTTCGCCCTACGTTTGGTGGTGGCAAGAGGCTTCTCGAGGTACACCTGCTCGATTTCCAGGATGGAGAGCTTTACGGCAACGAGCTACGAGTTGAAGTGTTGGGTCGGTTGCGTGGGGAGGTTCGCTTCACCAGTGTCGATGAACTCAAGGCGCAGATGAGCAGGGATGTGGAGCAGACGCGGGCCCTGCTGGTGCCCTGACCTGTTGGGGTTGGGTCCGTGCGGGAGAAACGGGGAGAAACGAAGAAACCTATGGTGCAGGCGCCGAAGGCCGACGACTATGGACGACTGCTGAGAAGGGGCGTCGCCGAGATAATCGTCGAGGAAGAGATGCGAGCGCTGCTTGAGTCGGGGCGCAAGCTGCGGCTGAAGCAGGGCTTCGACCCGAGTCGGCCGGATATCCACCTTGGTCATGTTGTCGGCCTGCGGAAGCTACGTCAGTTCCAGGAGTTGGGGCATCAGGTCATCCTCATCGTCGGGGACTGGACGGCGCAGATCGGCGACCCCAGCGGCGAGTCGGCGACGCGGCCGATGCTTTCCGCTGAAGAGGTGCGCGCCAACGCCGATACATATATGAAGCAGTTCTTCAAGGTGGTCGACCGCGAGCGGACGCAGGTGGTGTGGCAGAGCGAGTGGTTCGGGAAGTTCTCACTCGCGGATGTTATCTCTCTCACCAGCAAGTTCACCGTTGCTCAGATGCTCCAGAGAGACGATTTCGCCAGGAGATACGCGTCTGGACGTCCCATCGCCATCACCGAGTTCCTATATCCTTTGCTCCAGGCCTACGACTCAGTGATGATTGAGGCCGACGTGGAATTCGGCGGAACGGACCAGAAGTTCAACTGCCTTGTGGGGCGGGAGCTTCAGCAAACGGTGGGGCAGAAACCGCAGCAGGTGTTCCTCGTCCCGCTGCTTGTGGGCACGGACGGACGGCAGAAGATGTCCAAGAGCCTGGGCAACTACATCGCCGTGGATGAGGTCCCGAGCGAGATGTACGGGAAGGCGATGAGCATTCCCGACGAGTTGTTGATGGACTACTTCGAGTTGCTCACCGATGTCACCGATGATGAGCTTGCGCAGCTCAGGGTTGAGCTGCATTCGAATTCGGTGAATCCGATGGTTCTGAAGAAGCGCCTCGCTCGCGAGATCGTGGGCCAGTTTCACGACCAGGGGGCCGCCGCGGAGGCCGAGGCGGGGTTCGAGAAAGTGGTGCAGCGGAAGGAAGTCGATGCCAGCGATAGGGTTGTCCTGGGCGATAGCGCTTTCGCCGAAGTCCATCGCGACGTCGGCAAATGGCTCGTGCGTAGGGGGTTTGTCAAGAGCAACAGTGAGGTCAAGCGTTTGATTGCTCAGGGCGCGGTCCAGATAGTGCATGAGGATGGAACGAAAGACATAGTCTCTGAGGGACGCGTCGAAATCAAGCGAGGCGACGTGATCAAGTACGGCAAGCGCCGCTTCGTGAGAATAGTCAACAATGACTAGTAGTGCAGGCCTTTCCAGGCGTCGTGAGATGGTTTCGAAAGGCCCCTGTACTAGCAGTGAAAGGGGTTAGCATGAGGATCGAGCATGACCTGCTGGGAGAGCGAGAGGTACCGGAGGACGTGTACTGGGGCATACACACGCTGCGGGCAACGGAGAATTTCAACGTTTCAAACTACAGGATCCACTGCGAATTGATACGTGCGCTCGCTCAGGTGAAGAAGTGCTGTGCCGAAGTCAACATGGAACTGGGCTTTCTGGACAGGGATGTGGGGGAGGCGATAGTCGCTGCCTGCGAAGAGATAATTGACGGCAAGCTGCATGACCAGTTTGTTGTCGATGTGTTCCAGGGTGGCGCCGGGACATCCAGCAATATGAATGCCAACGAGGTTATCGCGAACCGGGCGATCGAGATGCTGGGTGGCAAATGTGGGGACTACCAGATCGTCCACCCCAACAACCATGTGAACATGCATCAGTCCACCAACGACGTCTTCCCGACGGCGATCCGGCTGGCCATGATCACGCTCCACCGCCAGCTGGCGGATACACTGGTCGCGTTGCAGCAGGCATTGCGTAAGAAGGCGGAGGAGTTCGCTGGTATCCTCAAGATGGGCAGGACGCAGCATCAGGATGCCGCGCCGATAACCCTGGGGCAGGAGTTCACCGCCTACGCCCGTGTGGTGGGACGAGACAGGTACCGAATCGTGGAGAGTCAGGCGATACTCCTGCGACTCAACCTTGGAGGCACGGTTATCGGCACCGGCATCGCGTCTCCGAAGGGATTCGGTCGCCTTGTCATTGACAGACTGAACCAGGAACTCAATCTCAACCTGTTTCCGGCGAAAGACCTGGTGGATGCTACTCAGAACCTCGATTGTTTTGCGGCGGTGTCGGGCACACTGAAGATTCACGCGGCCAACATATCGAAGATCACCAGCGACCTCATGCTCGTCGCGTCTGGTCCGAGGGCCGGGCTGGCTGAGATTGTGCTTCCCGAAATGCAGGCGGGTTCCTCTCTCATGCCGGGCAAGGTGAACCCTGTCATCGGTGAGATGGTGGAGCAGGTGGCGATGCAGGTGATATCCAACGACTACGTCGTGTGTGAGGTGATTCGGCGCGGACGCCTGGAGCTGAATGCCTTTCTTCCGTTGCTGTCGCACTGCCTGTTCGAGTCCATTTCACTGCTGGACAAGGCGGAGAGGATATTCACCGAGAAGTATGTCCCGGGCATCAAGGCCAATGTGGAGGCCTGCAAGGAGCATCTCGAGCATAGCTGGAAGACGTGGGGGCTTCCCGCCCTTGTTCCCTACATCGGCTACGAAAGGTGCACCGAGATTGCCTGTATTGCTGCGAGGGACGGCAAGACGCCGAGGGATGTGTTGATCGCCGAAGGCGTATTCACTGAGGATGAGTTTGACAAGATTCTTACAGAAGGAATAACTGCCTTTGAGAGGGACGCGATAATGAGGAAGAGAGGTTAGGCCGGAGGTTGGCTATTCTCAGAGGCACTCGTCAAATAGTCCGTGGAGGTTACGATGCAGCTACGAATCCCAGGCCCGACTCCGCTACCAGACGAGATCCTTCAGGCGATGGCAAGGCCCATGATCAACCATCGCGGTCCGGAGTTCGTGGAGATGTTCCGGGGGGCCACCGCCGATCTCAAGGAAGTGTTCCAGACAAAGAGTGACGTTCTGATCCTTACCGGCTCTGGTACCGGAGGACTGGAGGCCGCCGTCGTCAATACCCTGTCGCCGGGGGACGAGATCGTGAGCCTGTCGAACGGGGTCTTCGCTGAGCGTTTCGCCAGCATAGCGGAGGAGTTTGGTGCCAGGGTGCATAGGATTCAGTTTGAGTGGGGACGGGCGGTTGACCCCGATGAGGTGCGCAAGGCGCTGTCCCAGCACACTAGCGCGAAGACGGTGCTCGTCACTCATAACGAGACGTCGACCGGTGTGACGAGCGACCTCCAGGCGGTCAGTGCCGTGGTGAGGGAGTTCGACAAGCTCCTCTTGGTCGATGCAATAAGCGGTCTGGGTGCGATAAATCTGCCCACTGATGCGTGGGGGTGCGATGTGGTGGTCACCGGCTCCCAGAAGGGGTGGATGGCGCCGCCGGGACTGGCAATGGTGAGTGTGAGCGAGCGGGCGTGGGAAGCACGAGCCGCGGCGAAGATGCCCAAGTTCTACTGGGACTTCTCCCGTGCGAAGAAGTACCTTGACGACCGGGGGCAGACGCCGTGGACGCCGGGCCTATCAGCCGTCTACGCTCTGGCCGCTGCGCTGGAACTGATGAAGGGCGAAGGCCTTGCCAACATCGTGGCGCGCCATGCACAGGTGGCGGCAAAAACCAGGGAGGCGGTGAAGGCTCTGGGTCTTTCGCTCTTCGCTGATGAGCAGTACGCTTCGAACACTGTGACAGCGGTGAAGGCGCCGGATGGGCTTGATGTAGGCAAACTGCTTCGCATTTTGAGGGAGAAGCACAGCGTCGTTCTCGCTGGCGGGCAGCAGAGGCTTGAAGGCAAGATATTCCGCATCGGGCACCTGGGATACGTGACCGAGGGCGACATCGACGAGGTGATGGCTGCACTCAAGCTCGCGCTACCTCAGGCAACCTCGTGAGCATGCACCGGAGCGAGAAGGATGTTGACCGGTGATTGAGGCGATGAGCAGGCCCGTCGTTCCAGAGCGAAAGCTTGACTACCCTGTTCCTGCCTCTCGACAGGGTCACGGCTGACGGAGTGCGTTCGTTCTTGGTGAAGGGGTATAGCTGAAGAAGGGAGGGTACAGGCGAAGATGAAGGTTCTGATTGCAGACGGCATTGCTCAAGAGGGCATCGACGCTTTGAGCGCCGTTGCTACTGTGGACGTCAGGCTAGGTATGGGCCTCCACGAGCTCATGGGTGCCATTCGCCAGTATGAAGCCCTTGTTGTGAGGAGTGAGACCAGAGTTACGGCTGAGATAATAGAGGCTGGACAGAAGCTCCAGGTGATTGGACGTGCGGGTGTCGGTGTGGACAACATCGATGTTGACGCGGCTACCAGGAGGGGTATCGTGGTGGTGAACGCACCTGCTGGCAACACTGTCTCCGCTGCGGAACACACTATAGCCCTCATGTTCGCGATGGCCCGCAATATCCCCCAGGCGAGTTCGGTGCTCAAGTCGGGCGTGTGGCGCCGGCACGATTTCATGGGCACCGAGCTGAGGAACAAGACGCTGGGCATCATCGGACTGGGGAACGTTGGGTCGGAGGTGGCTCGACGTGCCAAGGGGCTGGAGATGCGGCTCATTGCGTACGACCCCTTCGTCTCGATCGAGTACGCGAGCACGCTGGGAGTTGAGCTGGTATCGCTGGAGGATGTACTGAGAAGATCGGACTTCATAACGCTGCATACACCGCTTACCGAGGGTACGAGAGGCCTGATCGGTGCCAAGGAACTGGAGATGGTGAGGCCCACGGTGCGGTTCATCAACTGTGCTCGCGGCGGCGTGATCGACGAAGAAGCTCTCTTCAAGGCGGTTGAGGAAGGCAAGGTGGCGGGGGCCGCTGTGGACGTTTTTGTGGAGGAACCGGCGACCAACAACATCCTGTTGAAGAGTGACAGGATTCTGGTGACGCCTCACCTGGCGGCCTCCACAGCGGAGGCCCAGGCCACCATAGCCACGGATGTGGCTGAGCAGGTCATTGCAGTGCTGAGCGGTCAGCCGGCGAAGCACGCAGTCAATGCCCCCTTGATGACGCCGGAGACACGCTCGGTGCTGGCGCCCTTCCTTGGCGTCGCCCAGCAGATCGGACGGTTGCTGTCGCAGTTGTCCGAGGGGCAGATGAGTGCTATCAACATCAAGTACGAGGGTGAGATTGCGAACTACGATACGGCTGCACTCAGGGCGGCGGTGATCGGGGGACTGCTCGAGGCGGTGAGTGAAGAGCGAGTGAATCTGGTCAACGCTCACATCATCGCCCAGAAGCGGGGGTTGAAGGTCGTCGAGCAGAAGGACCCGGTCTGTGACAACTACGGGAATCTGATTACGCTTGAGGTGACAACCAGCGTGGGCACAACTGCGGTAGCGGGTACGGTGATGCGTGGCGAGCCGCACATCGTGCGCGTCAATGACTACTGGATAGACGTCGTGCCGAAACGGGGTTACTTCATTTTCAGCGACCATCGTGACCGCCCGGGGCTGATCGGGAGTGTGGGGTCCGTACTGGGGAATGCTGACATCAATATCAGCTCTATGCAATTGGGCCGGCTCGAGCCCCGGGGACGGGCTTTGCTGGTGCTCGACCTTGACGAGCCGCTGAACGAGCAGCAACTCGAGGAGCTCAGGGCTATTCCCGAAGTCTATACCATGAAACTGGTCAGGCTTTAGAAGGGCTATATGGATATTGTTGAGTTGAGAGGACTGGGGGATGAATGTCGCACAGCTTGGTGAGGAGAACATCAGGCGTTTTGGCGAATACGTCATACTGACATACGAGGATCGGGAATACACCAATGTGGAGCTGGACCGGGCGGCGCGGAGGTTGGGCAACGGCCTGAGAAGGCTGGGGGTCAAGAGGGCGGACCGAGTCATTGTCCAGCTCCCCAATTGTCCCGAAGTCCTCACAAGCTTCCTGGCGGTGTGGAAGATTGGGGCTGTCATCGTGCCAATAGCTTCCTCAGCGGGGAGGAAGAAACGGCGCACATCTTCAGGGATTCGGGGGCGGTGGCGGTCATAAGCAGTAGGGACTTCCTTGACAAAGTCGAGAATGCCAGGGCGCAGGCGCCTGCGCTCGAGCACGTGATCCTGATTGACAGGGAAGCGCCCCGGAGCGTGTACTATCCCTCGCTCCTGGAAGAGAGTCCCGAGGAGCTTGACGCGGAGGCGATTGAAGACGGCGAGCTTGCGATCCTCATCTACACTGCGGGGACTACAGGGAGACCCAAAAGGGTGATGCTGTCCCATGGCACGTTGTGCTGCAAAGCGGGAGTGGGACGTGAGCGCCCCAGCGGAGAGCCTCCCGCCACTCTGAGCGCGCTGCCACTCTGCCATGGATATGGCATAAGCACCATGAATCGTTGTCTTGCATCCGGCTCCAGACTTGTCATGATGCGCTGGTTCCAGGTGGAGGAATTCTTCAGACTCATAGAGGAACACCGACCGGTTGTCGTACCCGCTGTGCCTACGATGTACACCCTGATTCTCATGTCGCCGGAGGCTGACCGGTATGACCTGAGCTCGGTCAAAGTGTGGGTCTCCGGGTCGGCGCCCCTGTTGATGGAGACAGCCCGGGCTTTCCAGGAGAGGTTCGGGGCCACCATCCACGAGGGTTGGGGTCTCACCGAGGCGTGGGCTGACAACACGCTCAACCCGCCCGGCGGGACGGTCAAGTTGGGCTCCATTGGTCTCCCGATGAGGGAGACCGATATCAGGATATTCGATGAGGATGACAACGAACTCTCACCCTTGCAGGAGGGTGGAATCGTGCTGCGCGGTCCAACGGTGATGATGGGCTACTGGAATCTGCCTGACGACACGGCGGAGGCCCTGAGGGGTGGGTGGCTCCGCACCGGCGACGTAGGCTACAAGGATGAGGACGGCTACATCTACATCACAGAGCGGAAGAAGGACATGATCATCAAGGGCGGAGAGAACATCTATCCTCGTGAGATAGAAGAAGTCATCGTGACCCATCCGAAGGTTGTCGAGTGCGGTGTCGTTGGGATCGAGGACAAGGTGTACGGGGAGGATATCAAGGCCTTCGTTGCTTTGAAGCCGGGAGAAGAGGCATCGGAGGATGAGATCATAGAGCATTGCCGGCAAAGGCTCACCGGCTTCAAGACGCCGAGGTCTGTGCAGTTCGTGAGTGACCTACCCAAGAACATCATGGGCAAGATGCTACGGAGAGAGCTGCGGAAGCTGCATTAGACCAGAGATGGCTGGGGTGAATGCCTGGCCGTGACGCCTTTTTCGACAGCTGTTGGGACGGCGGTGCCTCGGGCGAGTCAACAGAACTCGAACCAGCCGAGGGTACCGCCGATTCTTCGTAATGAGCTGCGGCGCTGCGCGGCGGGACAGCGCGCCCATACGGATGGCAGTCCCGGGTCACGGTTGCGGCGAGGACATCAACTTGCACTTGCAGGCTTGACAATCTCGGTGACGAGTGCTATGGTCAATCACCCCCGACGACTAGCAGGATTCTGTCTGGGATTGAGCGATTCTGTGTTATCGAGTACCTCTGTGGATGGGCGAAGGTGCATCACCGGTGGCACCATTCCCAGTGTGACGGAGGTGGAGGAGGTGATGGTAGCGGGTACCGTTGAAGCACGCTCGGTATTGACGTGACCCAAGGAGGTTAGAGATGAAGAGAGTCATAAGAGCAGGGGTGATTCCGTTGGTACTATGCCTGGTGCTGGTGGTGACGAGTTGTTGTGGTGGAGGCACCGCGGCCAATGAGATCAAAGTCGGGATTGTCGGGCCGATGGATTTCATTCAGGGTGAGCACCACTGGCATGGGGCACAGATGGCTGCCGATGAGATCAATGCGGCCGGTGGCATCATGGTTGGGGGTGAGGCGTACCAGATAAGGCTGGTGCAGGTCGACACCAACGAGATCCTCAGCGTGACTGACGCTACCAGCGCGATGGAGAGGGCCATAACCGTTGATGATGTTCACTTCCTTGCTGGTGGTTTCAGAACCGAGGCTGTGTTCCCCATGCAAGAGATCGCCATGGACTACGAGAGGATATTCATGGGCTGCGGTTCTGCGACCAAGGAGTTGTGTGATGGTGTCGGCGAGGACTACGACCGGTACAAGTACTGGTTCAGGATAACGCCGATAAACAACATCTATCTCGTAACCGTCGATTTCATGCTCATACAGACGGTAGCCGACGCGTTGAGAGATGAGTGCGGCATTGAGACACCAAAGGTGGCGATTCTGGCTGAGAAGCTCACGTGGGCCGACCCCATGGTCGCCCTGGCCGAGGTGAAGTTGCCATCAATGGGCATGGAGCTTGTTGGCACGTGGAGACCGTCCGATACCGCGACGGACGTGGAGGCTGAGCTGACGGCCATTGAGGATGCTGGCGCTCAAATCATCTTCACCACCTTCTCCGGGCCGGTGGGGATTTCCTATGCGCGGCAGTGGGGCGAGCTTCAGATCCCGGCGGCTTCGGTGGGAATCAACGTTGAGGCCCAGAAGCAGGGCTTCTGGGACGCCACGGGCGGCAATGGTGAATACGAGATGACGTTGAACACCTATGCCCGGGTTGAGATCAGCGACCTGACCATACCGTTCTACGACGAGTTTGTGGATGAGACGGGTGAGATCCCGACCTACAACGCGGGCACCTATGAAGCGCTGTACATACTCAAGGAAGCTATTGAAGCGGCGGACTCGCTGGATACGGACGCCGTCGTGGCCGCGATGGAGGACACCGACCACATGGGAACCGCTGGCCGAATCATGTTCGACGAGGACCATGACGTTGTCTGGGGCGCCGGCTATGTGACTGGACTTGGTGTCCAGTGGCGGGATGGGGAGATGGAGTGCGTGTGGCCTCCCTCGGACGGGTCCTGGGAAGGCGTGGTGTACGAAGGTTCTGTTGACTACGAGCTTCCGCCATGGGTCATAGACGCCTGGGCCGACTGATTGGACTGGACCTGCTCACAGGTCGTTGATCGTGATCTACAGCGATTGACATAGGACTTCGGAGTATACCCCCTCTGCAAGTCATGGGCGACCGCCGAGGGGGTATACTCAAGTTTGAGGTATAGACTGCTCCGGCTATGATTGAAGGCATCATTGTCAGTGGACTGATAACCAGTGGCGTCTATGCGTTGCTGGCTGTCGGGTTCTCTCTTATATACGGAGCAGCCCGCATCATCAACCTCGCTCATACCGCTTTCTACATGCTGGCGGCGTACTTCATCTACATCCTCGCCTCTTCTCTGGGGCTGAACGCTGTCCTATCGGTCTTCTTGTCCGTAGCGGCTGTCACCGTCATAGGCGTCCTGGTGTACATGTTCATCATCGAGCGGGTGCGTGCTCACGAGACTACCGTGCTCATTGTCACCATAGCCCTGGCCATCATTATCCAGGAGGTGGTGCTTATTGCGTTCGGCGGTCACTTCCTTGGAACGTCGGCTCTCATCCCGGGATTCGCGACGATAGTGGGCGTCAAGGTCTCCTGGCAACGCATACTGACCTTCGGGACGGTGCTGGTCATTCTAGTAGCGGCGTGGGCGCTGCTGATGAGGACGAAGCTGGGCGTCGCTATCAGAGCCACCGCTCAGGACCGTGAGGTGGCGAACCTGATGGGGATCAACGTGGGCCGGATCGGCATGATAACCATGGGCATAGCGGTGGCTCTAGCAGCCGTAGCCGGTGCGCTGGTGGCTCCCTTGTTCACCTTGACACCCTATATGTGGATGCCGCCCCTGGTGATGATCCTGGCGGTCGTGGTGCTTGGCGGGTTGGGAAGCATAAAGGGCAGCTTCCTGGGCGCCCTCATTCTTGGCTTCGCGGAGACGCTTGTGGTGTTCCTGGTGCCGGAAGGGGGCTATCTGAAGCTGGCTATTGCCCTCACTGTGATGCTGGCGGTGATTCTGATAAGACCAGAGGGACTGTTTGGAGTGTCGTTTGAGGAAGAACGGTGATTAGCATCCTGACGGCATATCTTGGCAGGGCATACAGGGAGTTCAGGGATGAGGTGCTCGTTCTGCCGAGCAAGGTCCTGCTGGTTCTGTTCTGTCTGGCTCTTTTCCTGCTGCCGGCGATCACGTCGCAGCCGTACGTGCTTCGAATCGTCATCCTGGCATGTATCTTCGGTATATTCGCTGCAAGCTGGGACCTCCTGTCGGGTTTCACCGGACAGCTGAACTTCGGCCACGCGCTTTTCTTCGGAGTGGCGGGCTACACGTCTGCTCTGCTGAATATGCATGTGAACCTGCCGCCAGGACTCACCATACCCCTGGGGGCGCTCGCGGCGGTGGTGGCGGGTCTCATCGTCGGTGTGCCGTGCCTCAGGCTGAGAGGGCCTTATCTGGCTCTGGCCACACTAGCCTTTCCTTTGATTCTGACTGGAATCATTTACATCTTCCCCGCGCTCACGGGGGGTGAGCGAGGGGTCTCGGGGCTGGACCCGCTCTCAGGGTCACGGTTGATCGACTACTACATCGCCGCCGTTCTGCTTCTGGGCCTGGGTTTCATCATGTGGAAGATCACCAGCTCCAAGACGGGTATCATCTTCCATGCTATCCGGGAGGATGAGGTCGCGGTGAGGGCATCGGGCATCAATACCACCAGGTACAAGCTGCTGGCGTTCTGTCTGAGCGGGCTCTTCGCCGGCATAGCGGGCGGGCTCTACGTGCATTTCCTCAGGGCGGCGAGCCCCATCTCGACTCTGCACATCCTGGTGTCGTTCCAGGTGATAATCTGGGCCATCTTCGGGGGGATAGCTACCATCTACGGGCCGATTGTAGGCGTGTTCATTCTGGTGCCTCTGACCGAGGTGCTGAGCATATTCCCCGTCGTGAGCGACCTGCGGATGCTGCTCTTCGCACTGGTGATCCTGCTTGTTCTTATGTTCATGCCCGAGGGCATCTCCACCTGGGTACGCGACAAGGTCGAGAAGGAGTGCCCGCGCTGCAAGATAAGGAACATAGCGACGCGCAAGCAGTGCCGGGTGTGTGGTGCGGAATTGGGTTAGGGAAGAAGCGGCTAGAGACCCAGGTAGGTCTTCCTGATTCCCTCGTCCTTGAGCAGTTCCTCGCTCGTTCCCTCCGAGATCACCTTGCCGTGGGAGAGAACGTAGTTCCTGGTGGCCAACAGGAACGCCATGCTCACGTCCTGCTCGACCAGCAGCATCGCGATGCCTG
>JAXHUA010000117.1:0-5295 GCA_034189695.1 Chloroflexota bacterium
TAGCACCCACGTCGCCGCTGGTACACAACCTTTCGATTTCGGTAATGTCCTCGTGCGATAAGCCGCTTGTGCCTATGACCAGGTTGACGCCGCATTGAGCAGCCACGGGCACCGCCGCCAGGGTGGAATCGCGCACCGTGAAGTCCACCAGAACGTCAGGCCTGCACTGTGAGAGGACTGGTTCGAGTTGCCTGGAGTACGGTATCTGACCTGAGCCATCGGGGAGGCTCAATGAGCTGTCCTGCGCTCTCGAGTCGACAGCGGCGACTGCTTCAAGCTCTGGGTCGCGGCACAGGGCGTTCAACACCTCGCTTCCCATTTTGCCGCCGGCCCCGTAGACAACCACGGCTATCGCCATTGCCTTCCCCCCGCTATAGCCCAGTTAGTTACCCGGTGGCCGCCGGCGAGGCGGCCTGCCCCTCGGCGGCCTGCGCTGCTCACCACCCTGCCTGGATTGACGTGCCCCTTGAGGAGGTCTTTGGGAGGGCTCTCCCGCCCGGGTGTCCTTGACCTTCGCCACCTTTGACAGGCCCTGAAACACGGCGCGTCGTGACAGGTTTATCCGTCCCATGTGGTCAATCTCGGTGACCATGACCATTATCTCGTCGCCCAGCTTCACCACATCCTCTACGCTCGGCACGCGGTAGTCGGCGAGCTCGCTAATGTGGACCATGCCTTCCCTGCCGGGCAGGATCTCAACGAAGGCGCCGTAGTTCTCAACGCGGGTCACTTTTCCGGTGTAGGTCGCGCCGACCTCAATCGGTTTGGTCAGGCCCTCGATGATGGCAATCGCCTTCTGTGCCCCCTCGGGGTTGACCGAGCCGATCAGGACAGTGCCATCGTTCTCGACGTCAATAGTGGTACCGGTCTCCTCCGTTATGGACCGTATCATCTTGCCGCCGGGCCCTATGACTGCGCCTATCCGGTCCGCGGGAATGGTGATCTTGTACACTCTCGGTGCGTACTGACTCAGCTCAGGCCGGCTGGCGGCAATGGTCTCACTCATCTTGCCCAGGATGAAGCTGCGGGCTTCGCTCGCCTGCTTGATCGCTTCCTCGACGACCTCGTACGGTATCTGCTTGAGCTTGATGTCCATCTGGAGGGCGGTAATGCCGTTGGCCGTCCCGGCCGCCTTGAAATCCATGTCGCCGTAGGCATCTTCAAGCCCCTGTATGTCGGTGAGAACGGCGTACTTCTCACCACCGGCCACCAGTCCCATCGCTACCCCGGCCACGTGTCGGGGGATGCCCACGCCGGCATCCATCAGCGCCAGGCTGCTGGCGCAAACGCTGGCCATGGACGTCGAGCCGTTGGAGCTAAGGACCTCTGAGACGAGGCGGATCGTATAGGGAAAGTCCTCTTCGCTCGGCAGTACAGGCAGGAGCGCCCGCTCGGCCAGGGCGCCGTGGCCGATTGCCCTTCTACCCGGCGCTCCAACGCGACCCACCTCCCCCACCGAGAAAGGAGGGAAGTTGTAATGGTGCATGAAGCGCTTGGTCTCCTCCTGGCTGATGGTATCGATGAGCTGTTCCTGTCTCGTCGAGCCGAGTGTAGTGGTGGTCAACACCTGTGTCTCTCCGCGAACGAACAGAGCTGAACCATGTGTGCGCGGAAGAAGACTGACCTCGCAGGTAATGGGCCGCACTTCATTGAGCCGACGGCCGTCGGCGCGCACACCCTTGTCCAGGATTGTCTCGCGCAGCAGCTTCTTCAGACGCGATTGCAGGGTGGCAGCGATGTCTTCCTGCGAGAACCTGTCGCCAAGCTGCTGGCACAGGTCCTCTTCGATGGCGGCCATCACCGCACCGCGTTCCGTCTTCGCGGCGTACATGACCTGGTCGAGCCGGCCATCGAGAAGAGAGACTACTGCGGCCTCCGCTTCTGGATTGGTCGTTGGTTCCACGAAATGCATCTTCGGCTTGCCGCACGCCTCCTGCACTCGTTTCTGCAGGGCGATGATCTCCGCCATCGCCGATTGGCCGAATCTCATTGCCTCGACGATCAGGTTCTCCGGCACCTCCTTGGCTTCAGCCTCCACCATTACCACGGCCTCGCCCGTTCCCGCCACCACCAGGTCGAGTGAGCTGCTGCTTAGCTGCGTATAGGTCGGATTGAGCACCAGTTCGCTGTCAAGGAACCCAACGCGAACCGAGGCCACCGGGCCATCGAAGGGGACCTCTGAGATGCAGAGCGCGCACGACGCTCCGATCATGGCGATTATGTCAGGATCGTTCTCCTGATCAGTGGATAGGACTGTGATTATGACCTGGATGTCGTTCCTGAAGCCTTTGGGGAAAAGGGGCCGTATTGCCCGGTCGATGAGCCGGTCAGCCAGGATTGCATCCTGGCTGGGGCGGGCTTCTCTTCGTATGAAGCTGCCCGGAATCTTCCCCGCGGCGTAGTGCCTTTCTTCGTAGTCAACCGTGAGCGGTATGAAATCGCCCCCGTTTCGCTTCTCGTCTGAGACACACGCTGTAACCAGGACCACGGTGTCCCCGTAGCGGACCGTGACTGCACCGCTGGCCTGGTGGGCCAGCTTGCCGGTCTCAATGACGAGTTCGCGGTCGCCAATGGTAGAACGAAATGTTTGCAGCATTACCGGATAAACCTCGCTAGAAGGACTACTTGCGCAGACCGAGCCTTGATATCAGCGTGCGGTACCGCTGGGAGTCGGTCCTGCTGAGATACTTCAACTGCCTCTCCCGCTGCCCCACCATTTTCAGCAGTCCGCGCAGGGTGTGGTAATCATGGCGGTGAACGACCATGTGCTGCGTAAGGCGATTGATCCGCTCTGTGAGGAGAGCGACCTGGACCTCAGGCGATCCGGAATCCGTCCCGTGCACCTGGAAATCCTTGATGATGGTCTGTTTCTTGTCCTTTTCCATTACAGTTTCACGATTATAGCATACCATCGAAACGGTGTAAATCATAGGAGAACACGAGATTTCGATATGTGGTGGGGCCACGGGTGTGAGCATACTGGGGAACCCTTCCCGGGGGGCCACGAGGTATGCGCCGTAGGGCGCCCGGGACATGGTGCAGTCGCCTGGCTATGCGTTTTGCACCTACACGGTTGCGAGTGTAGGGGATTATGGTAGAATAGGTGTGCATCACAGGCGGTGGCGATATGGCGACAGTCGGTAGAGACCTGGCGGAACTGAATATAGAGACTGTGAAGTGGGGCAGGATCACCTGGGTGAACGTCGAGCAGCCCACGCGAAGGGACATCCAGTGGCTCGCGGAGAACTACCTGTTCAACCTGTTCGACCTTGAGGACTGCTTGAGCAGGATTGAGCGTCCCAAGATAGACGAGTACGACAACTACCTGTTCATGGTGCTCCATTTCCCGGTCTTCAAGAAGGAGGCTCGGGTGACGACGTCGAGTCAGGTCTCGATGTTCATCGGGGTTGACTTCCTGGTTACGGTGCACTCCGGCGATTTGAAGCCTCTTGAGAAGCTGTTCAACGACTGCCAGCAGAATGAACGCGCTCGGGAGGAGAACATGAGCCGAAGCTCGGGCTACCTCCTGTACCGGGCCCTGGACCGGCTGGTGGACTACTGCTTTCCCATCATGAACAGGGTCATCGGCAATGTCGAGGCGGCGGAAGACCGGCTCTTCAGTGACCAGGCGCGTGATACGGTGCGCGAGCTTTCCGTGCTCAGGCGTGACATTATGGCCTTCCGTCGCATACTCAAGCCCCAGCCGGCAATCGTCAGGTCTCTTGAGGTGCGGGACTACCCCTTCCTCAAGGAGGACCTCGACGTGTACTTCGGCGACGTCGGCGACCACCTCGGCAAGATTATCGAGACGCTCGACGAGTACAGGGAAGTGGTAGAGGGGCTTCACACGAGCAGTGACTCGCTCTTCTCGCATCGCACCACTGAGATAATGAAGATGCTCACCATCCTGGGCACGGTCATGTTGCCCCTGCTCGTCGTCTCCGGGCTATTCGGGATGAATGTGCCAGTGCCATTCGCGGACAGCCGCTGGGCCTTCCTCCTCATCATTCTGGTGACCGCATGCCTTTCCGGGGCGATGTTGCTCTACTTCCGCTCCAAGCGGTGGATCTGATGGCATGATGGTATCGCACCGTTTCCTCGTCGTCGCTGGTGTTTTCATCACCTGCCTCATCGTAGCCAACATCATCGCTGTGAAACTGATCTCAGTCGGTGGGCTGGTTCTTCCTGCGGCCATCATCATCTTTCCTGTGAGCTACATCTTCGGCGACATCCTCACCGAGGTCTACGGCTACCGCTCGGCGAGACGGGTCATATGGCTGGGTTTCCTCTGCAACTTGCTGGCGGTTGTCGCTATCTGGCTGGGCGGCCTGCTGCCAGCCTCCCAGTTCTGGGGCGATCAGCAGGCGTACCAGAGCATACTTGGCTACGCTCCCAGGTTGCTGGCGGCTTCTTTCGGTGCGTACCTGGTGGGCGAGTTCGCCAACTCATTCGTTCTGGCCAAGATGAAGGTCAAGACGAAGGGGCGATGGCTATGGACAAGGACGATTGGCTCCACCCTGGTTGGCCAGGGTCTGGACTCCTTGGTCTTCATCATTGTCGCCTTCGCCGGCACTCAGCCCTGGGCTGTGCTCGGCACCATGATTCTCACGCACTGGCTGGTGAAGACCGGATATGAGGCCGTAGCCACCCCGTTCACCTACGCCGTCGTGGGCTATCTCAAGAGAAAAGAGGGGGCGGACACGTTTGACTACGACACCAACTTCAATCCGTTCCTGGTTACTCGCTGAATCTGCGGCTGGATTCCGCCTCACGTGGGAGGCAAAGAGGGTGTGAAGATGGAGCTTGACATACTCGGCGCTCATCAGTGCGAATCGTCGGATTCGAAGCTAGCCTCTCTCCTCGTGGACAAGGTGATGGCGGTGGACGTCGGGGGGCTGACATCGAGCCTGTCCCTGGCCGAGCAGTTGCGCCTCAAGTCGATACTCCTCACCCATCATCACTTCGACCACGTCAGAGACCTGGCCACATTCGGCATCAATGCCTACGCGTCCGGCCCAATCCCTGTCTACGCCCTGCAAAGCACGCTTGAGGTAATCTCGACCCACCTCCTGAACGGTGTCCTCTATCCCGACTTCCTTCGCAGGCCGTCGCCGCAGAAGCCCACCTTCAGGTTCTGTCCGCTTGAGCCAGGCAAGGAAGTGGTGATCGAGGGTTACCGCGTCCTGCCACTTCCCGTGAGGCACGGCGATGTCCCGGCGGTTGGCTACTGGATTTCCTCTCCCGGCGGAAAGAGTCTGTTCTACACCGGTGATACGGGTGGTGGCTGCGCGTCCT
>JAXHUA010000118.1:0-31470 GCA_034189695.1 Chloroflexota bacterium
ACGGGGTGCACGCCCCACTCCGAGATTGCTTCGGCGCTGCGCGCCTCGCAATGACAGAAGGGCGGCGCGCCTCGCAATGACAGAAGGGCGGCGCGCCTCGCAATGACAGAAGGGCGGCGCGCCTCGCAATGACAAAAGGGGCTGCGCGCCTCGCAATGACAAAAGGGGCGTAGCTCACCACGGACGGCAGGGGCGCGGCTCACCACGAACGGCCAGCGTATTACCGTTCGCCCTGAGCCCTTCGGTGGACTCAGGACAGGCCTGTCGAAGGGTGGACGGTCTGGCCGCGCGTGTCATTGCGAGCGTAGCCACGCCTCTCCCTGTCATTGCGAGCGTAGCCACGCCTCTGCCTGTCATTGCGAGCGTAGCCGGAGGCGGAGCGAAGCAATCCCGGTGGGGAGGCGGGACGGGGTGCACGCCCCACGCCGGGATTGCTTCGGCGCTGCGCGCCTCGCAATGACAGAAGGGCGGCGCCTCGCAATGACAGAAGGGGGCGCCTCGCAATGACAGAAGGGGTGGGCCCCTCGCAATGACAGAAGGGGCGGCGCGCCTCGCCGGCATATGCATACATGGGTAGGGCGGAGCATCCGCTCCGCCCCCGGGCGGGAAGCGCACGCTGCGGGGAGGTGAAAGAAAGCAGGGGCGTTCAGCCGAACGCCCCTGCCGTCAGCATATCCAAATCGTGACGGGCAACATGGACACCCCCAGCCCCCCGCCGAAGCGGAGAAAATGCGCCGCGTCACGCGCTGGCTATGCCCCGCTGAAAGGCGGGTACTCGTCCCTCAGAAGACAGTAGTACAGGCTTACCCTGATCTGCCACCGGAAGAACCCAACGGCGAACTTGTACAGGCCCTTGGGGTACTTGCCGGTGAACAGGATGGCCCACCAGGCGAGGAAGGTAGTGATGCCCACCGCTATGGCGTAGAAGTACAGGACGATGAAGTGCGGTATCAACAGGAGCCATTTGACGAAGATTAGCAACCGGGAGAGCTTCGGTGGGTACTTAACCTTGAAGGTTATTGCCGCCTGCTCCATCGGACGACCTCCTCAAGAAACCGATTAGCGATCCCTGCCGCTGAACCGCTCTCCCCCAGCCCACGCCGCTGCCCTTATAGCACAGGGGACTGCCCTGTGTCAACAGGCGCCATGTCCCTGAGCGCCCGCATACGCGGGTAGGGCGGAGCACCCGCTCCAGGCGGGGGCGGGGGCGTGTGCATGGGGCCGTTCATGCCCCGGACTTCGCTCGGGACATGGTTCGACAGGCCTGCGCTGAGCCTGTCGAAGGGTGGACGGTCTGCCCGCGCGTGTCATTGCGAGCGTAGCCACGCCTCTGCCTGTCATTGCGAGCGTAGCCACGCCTGTGCCTGTCATTGCGAGCGTAGCCACGCCTCTGCCTGTCATTGCGAGCGGAGCCGTAGGCGGAGCGAAGCAATCCCGGTGGGGAGGCGGGACGGGGTGCACGCCCCACGCTGAGATTGCTTCGGCGCTGCGCGCCTCGCAATGACAGAAGGCGCTGCGCGCCTCGCAATGACAGTCGGCGCTGCGCGCCTCGCAATGACAGAAGGGCGGCGCCTCGCAATGACAGTCGGCGCTGCGCGCCTCGCAATGACAGAAGGGCGGCGCCTCGCAATGACAGAAGGCGCCGCGGGGGCGGCGCTACGACGGCAGGCGCTGCACGAACTCGTCGATGGCGCGGTTGACCTCGTCCGGCTTCTCGGCGAATACGCGGTGCGTACCACCGGGTATGATGACCTCCGTCGACCCCTCGATCTTGTCGGTCAGGTACCGGGCGTACTTGGGGGGCGTCATGACGTCCTCGGTGCCGCAGACGACCAGCGTCGGCAGCTTTATCTGGTGCACCCGGTCCATGACGTCGAACCTGTCGCAGCACAGCATGTCGTTGAGGAAGACCGCCGGGCCTATCTGGAGCGACCGGCGGCGCATCATCTCGGCGTAGTCCGGCTCGACGAGGTCGTCGTTCGCCTGCGTCATCGTCTCCATGATGCTGGGGTCCGTCCTGGCCTTCTCCAGGGCTTCGATGTACATCGGGTGCACGCGGAGCCGGGCGCCGGCGCCGATGAGGATGAGCGCCTTCAAGTCGTCAGCATGCTCCAGCGCGTGGAGCTGGGCGATGGCGCTGCCCAGCGAGTGGCCCGCCAGGACGACGTCACGGTAGCTCTGCCGGCGGATGTAGTCCCTGAGCCAGTCGACGTAGCCCTCGATGCTGGTGCGTGGTTCGCCGTCGGGATGCCCCGGCAGGCTGACTGCGTCGGCATCGGGGAAGTGCTTCGTCTGGTAGTGCCACGCGTCGCCACAGCTTCCCGAACCGTGAATGAAGATCAGTTTCATGGCCTCCCTTTCTACCGTTTGTCGCCCTCAGCCGTCTCCCCCTCCCTCAGGGGAAGAACGCCCCGCGAGGCTACCTTTGGGTAGCCTGGAGCATCCGCTCCAGGCGGGGGTGGAGCCCCACTTGCGTACGCACGGGGCCGTTCATGGTTCGACAGGCTCACCACGAACGGCAGGAGTGCGGCTCACCACGAACGGCAGGAGTGCGGCTCACCACGAACGGCAGGGGTGCGGCTCACCACGAACGGCTGGTTCCCGTCCGTTCGCCCTGTCTCCAGAGGCGACTCGCCGTGCCGAGAGCCCTTCGGTGGACTCAGGACAGGCCTGTCGAAGGGTGAACCGCTTCTCCCTCCACATGTCATTGCGAGCGTAGCATGTGCCCCATCTGTCATTGCGAGCGTAGCCGCAGGCGGAGCGAAGCAATCCTGGTGGGGTGGTGCGACGGGGTCTCACGCGCCACGCGGAGATTGCCTCGGCGCTTCGCGCCTCGCAATGACAGAAGGGGGCAGCGCCTCGCAATGACAGAAGGGGGCAGCGCCTCGCAATGACAGAAGAAGACCGCCCCCCGGCGCGCTCACTTGAGCACGGCCTTCAAGACGTCCGCGATGCGCCGGACGGGAATGAACTCCACCTCGTCCTTCACCTGCTGCGGCACCTCCTCCAGGTCCTTCTCGATATTCTCCCTGGGCAACGCCACCTTTCTGATGCCGGCGCGATGCGCCGCCAGCACCTTGTCCCTGACCCCGCCGACCGGCAGCACCTTGCCCCGCAGGGTGATCTCGCCGGTCATGGCCACGTCCTTTCTCACCGGCCTGCCCGTCACGGCCGATACCAGCGCCGCGGCGATGGTGACACCGGCCGACGGGCCGTCCTTGGGGATGGCTCCGGCGGGTATGTGAATGTGGACGTCATGATTGTCGAAGAAGCTCCTGCCGTCCGTCCTGGCCTTCCTCCTGCCTGGGGCACGGGACTCGTAGCCGCGGGCGAAGGTCAGGGCCGCCCGGCCCGACTCCTGCATCACGTCGCCCAGCTTGCCCGTAAGGATGAGGTTGCCCCGGCCCGGGACCAGGCTGGCCTCGATAAAGAGGATCTCTCCACCTACCGGGGTCCAGGCCAGGCCGGTGGCCACGCCGACCTCGTCACCCCGCTCGGCGACCTCGTAGCGGTAGGTCGGTGCGCCGAGGTAGTCGTGCAGCTTCCTCGGCGTGATGTTGACCTTCCTCCTGGCGCCGCTGGCGACCTTCATCGCCACCTTGCGGCAGATGGTGCCGATCTGCCGCTCGAGGTTCCTCACCCCCGCTTCGCGGGTGTAGTCGCGGATGATGGTAAGAATTGCCGGGTCGGTGAACTCGACGTTCTTCTCGGTCAGCCCGTTCTCCTTGAGCTGCCTGGGGATGAGATAGGGCCTGGCGATGCTGAGCTTCTCCAGCTCGGTATAGCCGGGCAACTCCAGCACCTCCATCCGGTCTCTCAGCGCCGGCGGGATGGGGTCGATGACATTTGCCGTGGTGATGAAGACCACCTGGGACAGGTCGAACGGCACGTCCAGGTAGTGGTCGGAGAAGGCGTGGTTCTGCTCCGGGTCGAGCACCTCCAGGAGCGCCGCCGTCGGGTCGCCGCGAAAGTCCATGCCCACCTTGTCCACCTCGTCGAGCATGAACACCGGGTTGTTGGAGCCGGCGCGGTGTATCGACTGGATGATGCGGCCCGGCAGGGCCCCGACGTAGGTGCGGCGGTGTCCGCGTATCTCGGCCTCGTCGCGTATGCCCCCGAGCGACAGGCGGACGAACTTGCGTCCCAGGGCGCGGGCGATGGACTGCCCGACCGACGTCTTGCCCGTACCGGGCGGGCCGACGAAGCACAGGATGGGGCCCTTCATGTCCGGGTTGAGCTGGCGCACCGCCAGGTACTCCAGTATTCTCTCCTTCACCTTGTCGAGGTCGTAGTGGTCTTCGTCGAGCACGCGTCGTGCCTCTTCGATGTCGGTCTTGTCCTCGGTGCTCGTTGCCCAGGGCAGGCTTGTGAGCCAGTCGAGATAGGTGCGGGCGACGGAGTACTCCGCGGCGGCGGGAGGCATGCGCTCCAGGCGTTCAAGCTCGCGCTCGGCCTCCTTCTGCGCCTCGGGCGGCAGCTTGGCCTCGGCGATCCTGTCGCGAAGCTCGTTGAGCTCCACGGCGCGCTCGTCGGTCTCGCCCAGCTCTTTCTGGATGGCCTTGAGCTGCTCCCGGAGGTAGAACTCGCGCTGCTTCTTGTCCATCTCCTCCTTCATCTGGGACTGTATCTTGGTGCCCAGCTCGAGTATCTCAATCTCGCGGTTGACCATGCCGGTGACCTTCTTGACCCGCTCGACGACGTCGAGCGTCTCCAGGACGTCCTGCCTCTGCTCATGAGCGATGTTGATGTGGGCGGCAGCGAAGTCAGCCAGGCCGCCGGCCTGGGTCATGTTGGCCGCCACCATGCTCAGCTCAGGTGGAAGGTTGGGGGCCAGCGAGACCACCTTCTCAAACAGGGCTACGAGGTTCCTCATCATGGCCTCAAGCTCGGTGGTCTGCTCGGCGTTCTCCTCTTCCAGCAGCTCCACGCGGCACTTGAGGAAGGGTTCCGTCTGGGTGATCTTCTTGAGGCGGATGCGTTGCAGGCCCTGGATGAGAGCGTTGGTGGTGCCGTCAGGCATCTTGAGCATCCTGGCGATGATGGCCGCCGTGCCGACCTGGTAGAACTGCTGCTCCTCCCCGGGGCGGTAGGCGATGAGCGCCAGGAACTTGTCGCCGGCCATGGCCTCGTCGATGATCTTCACCGTCGCCTCCTCCTGCGTTGACAGGGGTACGACCATCGACGGGTAGAGCACCGCTTCGCCCGTAGGCAGGATGAGCAACTCCTCGGGGATGGCGGGCGTCTCGGGTGCGTTCTCTTCCTGCTGGCTCAGGCTGACCATGGCTGCCTCCTCTCCCCGCTCTCCGTGGTGCGGATGCTCACTGTCTGGGTGCGGTCCGTTGGCCGCTTCGGCAGCACGATCTCCAGGATGCCGTCATGGTAGCAGGCTTCGGCTCCATCAGGGTCCACTGCGGCGGGCAGCGGCACGGCCCGCTGGAAGGCCCCTCTGGAGATCTCCATCTGGTAGTACGTCCGCCTGGCTCCCTCGTGGCTTTCCTTGCGGTCGCCTCGTATCATCAGTGACTTGCCATCGAAGCCGACGTGGATGTCCTCCAAGCTCAGGCCGGCAAGCTCGGCCACGACTACCACCTCGTTCTGCGTCTCGTACATGTCGATGGCCGGCTCCCAGGCGCGGGGCGAGAAGCGGACCATGGGCGGTTTGCGCTGGGAGATCTGGTCCAGGAGTTGCTCCATCTCACGCTGCATGTTGTCTATGTTGTCCAGCCAGTCGCGTCGAAACTCCACCATAACCCTCATTCCTCCCTCCCGACGGTGTCGGCCATCATTATAGCAAGGGGCGGCGGCTGGTGTCACACCCGGGGCTGGGGGCTCACGCCCCACGCCGAGATTGCTTCGGCGCTTCGCGCCTCGCAATGACAGAGGGGCAGCGCCTCGCAATGACAGAGGGGCAGCGCCTCGCAATGACAGAGGGGCAGCGCCTCGCAATGACAGAGGGGCAGCGCCTCGCAATGACAGAAGGGCGGCGCGGCTGGCCAGCATATGCAGGCGGGGCGGAGCATCCGCTCCACCCCTCGTGGTGACGCCGTCGCACGGGGCCGTTCATGGTTCGACGGGCTCACCACGAACGGCGGGGGTGTCGCTGACCACGAACGGCGGGGGTGTGGCTGACCACGAACGGCGGGGGTGACCGCTCACCCTCGCCAGCATACCCGGGTAGGGCGGAGCATCCGCTGCACCCCACCCGTATGTGGAGCGCGCGGGGCCCCCCCCATCTGTCATTGCGAGCGTAGCCGGAGGCGCAGCGAAGCAATCCCGGTGGGGTGGTGGGATGGGGGCTCACGCCCCACGCCGAGATTGCTTCGGCGCTTCGCGCCTCGCAATGACAGAGGGGCAGCGCCTCGCAATGACAGAGGGGCAGCGCCTCGCAATGACAGAAGGGCGGCGTGGCTGGCCAGCATATGCAGGCAGGGTGGAGCCTCCGCTCCACCCCTGGTGTGGGGCCGGGCGTGCTCATGCGAGCATGTTCTGGATGCCCTGGCTGATCATCTTGACGGCGATGGCCGCCAGCAACAGGCTGGCTATCTTGGAGACGGCGCCCATGCCGCCGACCCTGAGCAGCCGCGCCACCCGGTTCGCCTGGGCGAACACCACCCAGGCAATGCCCAGGTTGGCCAGGAAGCCGACCACTACGACGGCTATGCCCACGGCGCCCTGGTCGGAGAACTGGTCGGTCAGGAGGAGAAGGGTGGTGAGGACGGCGGGCCCCGCTATGAGCGGGGTGCCCAGGGGAACGACGCCGATCGACTCGTATCCCACCGATGGCTCGATTTCCACCAGCTTCCCGCGGACCAGGTGGTTGATGGACAGGGCGAGAAGGATAACGCCGCCCGCCACCAGGAACTCGGCGACGGTGATGCCGAGCAGGCGGAACACTCCCTCTCCGATGGCGATGAAGCCCAGTCCCATCACCAGTGCCGTGATCATGGCGTAGAGCACCGCGCGGGAACGCTCTCGGGGCTCCATGTGCTGCGTGAGGGTAAGGATAAAGGGAAGAACGCCCACCGGGTCGAGGGCGACGAACAGCGGTATGAAGCTCAGCAGAAAGCCCTGGAAGAAATCGGCCACCAACGCAGCGACACTCCGTTACGCGGGGTTTGCGCCCAGTACGGCCATTGAAGCCACCTGATCCCCTTCATCCACCCTCATAAGGCTGGCGCCTCTCCTGATCCTGCCCTGGATAGGGACGCTATCGGCCCTGAGGCGGATGACGATCCCCTTGGCCGAGAGGATCATGATCTCGTCGGACAGCTCGACAACGCGGGCTGCGGCGACGCCGCCGGACTTGGCATTGATGCTGATGCTCTTTATTCCCATGCCGGCGCGGGCCTGGGGGCGGTAGCGTGCCAGCGGGGTGCACTTGCCGTAGCCGAATTGGGTGACGACGAGCAGGTATGCCTCCGGTGAGACGGTATCCATGGCCACCACGGAGTCGCCCGGGGCAAGATGGACGCCGCGAACGCCGCCGCTGGAGCGGGACGCTGCCCTCAGGGAGGCAACGCCGAACCGGATCGCCTGCCCTTTCTCCGTCACCATAATAAGGTCGTCCTCATCGGTGGCCACCCTCACCGCGACCAGCTCGTCGTCCTTGCGGGTCTTGTTGGCGATGAGGCCATTGCTTCTCACCGCGGCGAACTTCTCGAGGCCTGTTCTCTTGATCTGCCCTGAGCGGGTGGCCATCAGGATGTAGCTACCCTGTGTGAAACTCGCTATGGGCAGGATCTCGTTAACCTGCTCCCGTTCGTCGAGCGAGAGCAGTTTCACCAGCGGGATGCCCTTGGCGATGCGGGACGTGTCCTCGGGCAGCCGGTAGCAGATGAGGGAGAAGACCCGCCCCCTGTCGGTGAAGAAGAGGAGCGTGTCGTGGGTATCGGCGCTGACCATGCGGTGCACCCCCTCGGCCTGACGGACGCCGGTGGCCCCTCTGCCGCCCCTCAACTGGAGCCGGTAGCTCTCGATGGGCATACGCTTGATGTATCCCCGCTTGGTCAGCGTGAGGACCACCTGTCGATGGGGGATGAGGTCCGCTTCACGGAACTCGGTAGGCTCTTCCTCGATTATCTCCGTGCGCCGCGGGCCAGCGTACTTCTCCTTGAGTGCGGTGAGGTCCTCTTTGACGAGGAAGAGCACCTTCCTCGGGTTGGCGAGGAGGTCCTCGAGATAGGCGATGGTCTTGAGGACTTCGGTGTACTCATCGTTGATCTTCTTGCGCTCCAGCGCGGCGAGCCGTCTGAGTTGCAGGTCGAGTATGGCCTGCGCCTGTGTCTGGGTCAGGCCGAAGGACGTCATCAGGTTCTTGCGCGCCGACTCGGCGCTCTGGGAGCGGCGTATCGTCTCGATGATGCGGTCCAGGTTGTCCAGGGCGATCTTGAGACCTTCGAGCACGTGGGCCCTGTCTCTGGCCCGGCCCAGCTCATACTCCGAGCGGCGAACGATGACTTCCTGACGGAACTTGATGTACTCCTGAAGCGCCGTCTTCAGGCTGAGCACCCGGGGCTGGCCGTCGACGATGGCGAGCATGTTCACGAAGAAGGCCGACTGCATCGCCGTGTGGCGGTACAGGTTGTTCAGGATGCGCTCCGGCTGGGCGTCGCGTCTCAGCTCAACCACGATGCGCATGCCCTGGCGGTCCGACTCGTCGCGCAGCTCGGTAATCCCTTCGACCCTCTTCGCCTTGACCAGCTCGGCGATTCTCTCCACCAGGGCCGCCTTGTTGGTCTGGTAGGGAAGCTCGGTGACCACGATCTGGTGCCGTCCCTTGGCCGTTTCCACGACGTCGGCCCTGGCTCTGACGACGATCTTGCCCCTGCCGGTGGCGTAGGCCGCCCGTATGCCCTCACGGCCGAGGATGACACCGGCGGTGGGGAAATCGGGGCCCTGGACGAAGTCGATGACCTCCTCCACCGAGGCCTCGGGGTTATCGATCAGATGGCAGATGGCGTCGGCCACCTCGCCCAGGTTGTGCGGCGGTATGTTGGTGGCCATGCCCACGGCGATTCCCGCGGCTCCGTTGAGGAGCAGGTTGGGCAGCTTGGACGGCAGGACGGTCGGCTCCTTCAGCGAGTCGTCGAAGTTGGGGACGAAGTCAACCGTGTCCTTGTCGATGTCAACCAGCATCTCCTCGGCAATCTGCGACAGACGCGCCTCGGTGTAGCGCATCGCCGCCGGGGGGTCGTTGTCCATGCTGCCGAAGTTCCCCTGCCCGTCGACCAGCGGGTACCTCATGGAGAAGTCCTGGGCCAGCCTCACCATCGCATCGTAGACGGGGCTGTCACCGTGGGGGTGATACTTGCCGAGGACTTCACCGACGATGCGGGCGCTCTTCCTGTGGGACGCGTTGTGCCTCAGGCCCATGTCGTTCATGGCGTACAGGATGCGCCGCTGTACCGGCTTCAGTCCGTCGCGGACATCCGGCAGGGCGCGCGAGATGATGACGCTCATGGCGTAATCGAGGTATGAGCTCTTCATCTCCTCTTCGATCTCTACTGGCCTGACCATCCCGATCTGCATCACGCCTCCTGTGCCTTGTGGCTAGCGGAGCCTTGCCAGCCATAAGAATAGCATCCTTTTCCTGGGCAGTCAAAACAGGTTGGGCGCCGGTGGGTCGAGCGCCGGAACCGATGCCGTCGCCGGCCCGCGGCGGTATGGCGCAGGCGGTGGAGGGTGAAAGTCGACTGTGTCTGGCCCGGGGCAGTGGTCAACGTGGTGGAGCGGGAGAACTGGGGACGCCTCGTGGGTGGTGAAAGGTACCACGGGCTGCGGTGTCTGGGGTGGCGGTGTGGTGACAAGTCCTGGTCCCGGCGGGAGGCTGCGTGTGCGCCGGTGCCGTTGCCTCAATCGTCGACGCCGTCGGCTTCGTGGTCGTCGTCGTGTTCGTCGAGGGCATCTGTCGCCGGGGTATCGGTCTCATGGAGGGGTTCTACTTCCTCGAGATGGTAGGCCCGGTCGTCGGCTCCGTCGTCCTCGTCAAGCTCGTACTTGAGGATGGTGTCCCTGATGTAGGCGCGGAAGCCGCTGTAGCTCTGCGCCGGGAAGGAGGGCTGACCGGCCTGACTGGGGTGCTGGTAGACCTCCTTGATGATAACCTTCACCTCGTCGTCGGCTGACCGGGCAATGGCGGCGGTGTATCCGTTGCCGCCCTCAATCAGCTTGGCAAGGCGCACGCCAATCTTAGGCTCCACCTGACCCAGGTACTCTCCGGCGGTGTTCTCGACGACGAGCCCCTGGCCTCTGAGCCTGAGGTAGACCTGGTCGCCGGCGGAGATCTTGGCGAGCACGTCTCCCGAGGCCAGCCTGTCCAGGATGGCAACGCCTGCCTTCCCCGATTCCTCGATAAACAGCTCTGGAGACGCCCGGTGATTGCCGGTCCCCGGGGTCGGGTGGGCCTCTCTGAGCAGGGACAACCGGCGCAGGTTCTTCTTGGCGATGCTGTTGTTGCGGTTGATCTCCAGGGCCCGGCCGTAGGCTTCCATCGCCTCATCGTATCGGCCCAGCTCAGTCATGGCCTTGCCGAGGCGGTTGTAGGCGTTGATGTCATTGGGGAAGACTTCGATTACGCTCTTGTTGGCAATCACCGCTTCCTCCCAACGCCCCTGCATCGCCAGCTCGATGGCCTCCTTGGTGCGCTGGCGCCTCAGCTTCGCTTCTCTTGTGGAGTAGTTTATCAATACGTGTCTCCTGCTCCGGCTTGCATAATATCTATATGCTCAACCGCCTATTGTCAAGGGGTAAATGGACGAATTCGCCAGAGGTTTTGGCTTACGCCTTGCGGAGACTGAGAATCATCTCGGAGCGACCGACGTACTCGATCCCCTGCGGCGTGAAGCCATGGCGCTCGACCATCTCCACGAGACTCCGCCTGGTGTAGCGGGTGATGTGTTCTTCGGCGTAGCCTCCGGGGGCGAATAGGTCGTAGAGTCTTTCGATAACCCTCCACCATACCCCTCCATAGTCCGGTGTTCCCAGGATCAGCCTGCCGCCCGCCTCCAGGACCCTCGACATCTCGCGAAACAGCGTCTCGTCACACGGAACGTGCTCGATGACCTCCGAGCACACAACGCAGTCGAAGCAGGCGTCCCTGAAGGGCAGAGCGTCGATGGTGGCGTTGACCAGCGCTGTGTCGAAACGCCGCACGTACCGTAGCTTGGACATCTGAACGTCGAGACCGACGGCGCCGTCGAGTGCGCTCAGGATTCGGCTGGAGCCGCAGCCGATATCCAGCGTGGCCCTGGCTCCCTCCGCCATCCGGTTGATAATCTTGTAGCGACGCCTCTGCCAGTATCGCTGAAGCGGGATGCGGCTGTCGAACGCACGGTAGTCGTAGTCGGCGGACAGGACCGAGTTCCTCAGGCTCCACATGCGTCTGAAGGTCCTCAGATACGCCACGCCGAACTTGAGCAGTCTGACGTGGGAGTCACCGCTCTTGCGCGGCAGGTAGTGAAACGGCACCTCTCGAATGCGCCAGCCCTGCGCATAGGACTTGATGAGGATCTCCTCCAGTATGTCGAAGTCCGAGCTTCCGAGTTCCATGTTCTTCACCACGGAGGAGCGGTATAGACGGAAGCCGCTGGAGATATCCTTGAGCGGGAGCGACAGCCCGGTGGTGAAGACCCTGTTGAGCACCTTGCTGAGGAGACGCCGGAAACGCGGCATGTCAGCGGAGCCGCCATGGACGTATCGAGATGCCACGACTACTTGAGCCCGCTTGCAGGCCTCCCACATCTGCGGTATACAGGTCGGACTGTGCGACAGGTCGCCGTCGAGGGTCAGGATGTACTCGCCGCGCGCCGTCCGGAACCCCTCCTTCAGTGCGCCGCCGTACCCTCTCTCGGTCTGGACGAGCACCTTGGTGTTGAGCATCTTGGCCAGCTCTCTGGTCTTGTCCACCGAACCGCCGTCCACGACGATAAGCTCGTATTGTGGGGAGATCGACGGGACCACCTCATGAAGGGCGCTGATGAGTTCGCCGATGTTCGCCTCTTCGTTGAGGGCGGGTATGACGACGCTGAGCTGCACGGCTGTCTCCATGATTATGGGGGAATATAATCACGGTGTGAGGAGCGTTGTCAAGACGAAGGCCCGCGTACGCTCCACCCTCACCCTAACCCTCTCCCCTCAAGGGAGAGGGGATTCTGATCGTGCCGTTCGTGGTGAGCCCGTCGAACCTTGTCCCGAGCGCAGCGAGGGGCATGAACGGCCCCGTGCGACGGCTCCCCCACCAGGGGCGGAGCGGATGCTCCGCCCTACCCGGGTATGCTGGCGAGGGCGGCCCCTTGTCCCTCCATGACGCTGCTTTGACGGGGCCGACGATGTGCGATACAATACATCGTAGCATGCCGCGCGAGCGCGGGACGAAACCGGGTTCTGAAGGAGAAAGCCATGCGAGAACAGGTTGAGGAGATACTGGCCCGTATACGGCCTCAGTTGGAGGAGGATGGCGGCGGTGTGGAGCTGGTCGATGTCGACAAAGAGGGCGTGGTGACCGTCAAGCTCACTGGGGCGTGCAGCGGGTGCGTTATGCGAACCTTGACTCTCAAAGGGGGGATCGAACGAATCCTCAAGGAGTACGTGCCTGGCGTCAAAGAGGTAGTGGCAGCCTAGCTCCGAGCCACTGACTACACTGGTACAAACGCAAAGAGGGCAGAACAGCGTTCTGCCCTCTTCTGTCTACTGCTCCCCGGCTATTGTGTCGAGTGGAGCCCCTCCTGCTCTCCCTTGTCGAGTTCGAACGCCTGGTGGAGGGCGACGACGGCGTCCTGCACCCTGTCCTGGCCTATGATGCACGTAATCCTGATCTCCGACGTCGCTATGAGCTCGATGTTGATGCCGGCATCCGAAAGAGCGCGGAACATTCTGGCGGCGTAGCCGGGCGCGTTCTGCATGCCCGAGCCGACAATGCTCACCTTGCCAAGCATGGCGTCGGCCACACATCCTCTCGCGTTTATCGACGCCGCGACCGGCTCGATCACCTTCATTGCTCTCTCCAGGTCGCCCCTGGCCACGGTGAAGGTCAGGTCGGTGACCCGCTCCACGCTGGCGTTCTGGACGATGGTGTCCACGCTGACGTTCTCCTTGCTCAGCGGTTCGAAGAGGGACGTGGCGATACCGGGCTGGTCTGGGACGCCCAGCACTGTTATCTTGGCCACGTCAAGGTCATGGGCGATCGCTCGGACTTTGTTGCGCACTTCCATAGCCGGTCCTCCATGAATCATAGTGCCCGGGCGCTGTACGAAACTCGACGCCACAAGAATCGGGATGTCGAAAAGCTCTCCCAGCTCCACGGCGCGCGGGTGCAGCACCCTGGTCCCGTAGCTGGCAAGCTCGAGCATCTCCTCGTAGTCGATGTCCTTCAGCTTGCGCGCCTCTGGCACCAGGCGTGGATCGGCGGTATAGACCCCCTCGACGTCGGTGAATATCTCACACGCCTCTGCCTTGAGGCTCGCCGCCATCGCCACTGCCGTCGTGTCCGACCCTCCCCGTCCCAGCGTAGTGACATCGAGGCTCGGGGTGATCCCCTGAAAACCGGCGACGATGACGATCTTGCCCTCGTTGAGCTCCCTGACAATTCTCTCAGACTCGATCTTGACTATGCGTGCCCTGCTGTAGACGGTGTCCGTCCTGATGCCCGCCTGCGCCCCGCTCAGGCTGATGGCCTCGTAGCCGGTTGACTTGAGCGCCAGGGCCAGCAGAGTGCTGGAGATGGTCTCTCCAGTGGACAGCAGCACATCGAGTTCGCGATTGTCGGGCCGTTCGCTCACCTGGTGGGCCAGGATAATCAGCTGGTCGGTTGTGTCTCCCATGGCCGACACGACGACCACCACGTCGTTGCCCTCCTCCTTGCGGAGGGCGACACGTCGCGCCACGCTCTTTATCTTCTCCGCGTCTGCGACCGAACTGCCGCCGTACTTCTGGACTATGAGCGCCATACTGATACCCGTGTCCTCACCGACCCGCGCCGAGGAGCTGGCTCATGAGGAAATGACCGTTCTCGATGAAGACGTGCGTGGCTGCGGCCTCGGCTTCGGCAAACGCGCTCGCACCGTTGCCGGAGAACCCCGGCCCCCATATGACGAAGGGCACTGGCTCCGGCGTATGGGTTCGGGTTTCGATGGGTGTTGGGTGGTCCGGCATCGCCAGAACTCGCAGCCCATTGTCCCTCCAGGACGCGAGGGGGCCCGCTATCTCGCGGTCCACGCGCTGGATGGCTTCCACTTTGTCCTCGATAGAGCCGGCATGCCCCGCTTCGTCCGGCGCTTCAACGTGGATTACCACCAGGTCGTGCTTCTCAAGGGCCGCGAGCGCGCCGGACACCTGCGCGGCGTAGTCGTTGTCCAGGCCGTCGCTCACCCCGGCAATCTCCAGGTTCTCTATGCCGGCGAGCTTCGCCAGGCCGTGGAGGAGGTCCACCCCGGAGGTGATGGCGGCGCTGAGGCCGTACGCCTCCTTGAACGGCGGCAGGTCGGGGATCTTCCCGCTGCCCCAGAACAGCCAGACCATCGTGGCCGGTGTCTCACCGCGCGCAGCTCTCTCCAGGTTCACGGGGTGGTCCCGCAGTACGTCCACGGACTGCGACATGAGCTGTCGCAGGAGGTCGCTCCCGTCCCCCCGGGGAAGGTACTCGTCGATGGGCCTGCCCGATATGTCGTGCGGCGGGGTGCAGGTGGCCAGCAGCGTATCCTGCCTTCCCCTGATCTTGCAGATGTTCCTGTAGCTCACGCCGGGATAGAACTCCACGACGTCGTTGTCGACGGCGTCGTTGAGGGCGGCGACGAGAACGTGGGCCTCGCTCGAGCCTATGTACCCGGCGCTGTAGTCCCGCATCCTGCCGTCCTGGACGGCGACCAGGTTGCAGCGGAACACCGCTTCTCCGTCGGCGATTGGTATGCCCATGCTCCTTGCCTCGATGGCGCTTCGGCCGAGAGGGTACTCCGCCGGATCATAGCCAAGGATTGACATGCAAGCGCACGCGCTCGAAGGCTCCATTCCCGGCGGGACCGTTCGCGCGAGGCCGACGACCCCGTCTCTGGCCATGGCATCGAGGTTCGGGGTTCGAGCGAGTTCCAGGCACGTCTTGCCCCCTCGCTTCGCCAGCGGCCAGTCAGCGGCGCCATCGATTATGAGCACGCAGTACTTCATCGCTGTAAGTATAGCATCGGGCAGGGGGGCCCACAAGGAATGCCCCCGCCAGCGGGCGTGGCGTCCTTGCTATGGCGGTGTGAGTGGACTATAATGAACGCCTGCGGGGCGTAGCGCAGTCCGGTTAGCGCGCAGCGTTCGGGACGCTGAGGTCGGAGGTTCAAATCCTCTCGCCCCGATTTCTTTGTTCCTGGCGATACGCCGGCACCGGCCAGCAGGGCCGGCAAGACCCTGTCCTTGATACTGGCACGGACGACCAGAAGATGGCGATACGCCGGCACCCGCCAGCAGGACCGGCAAGCGCGACGAGCGCCAGAGCCTCAGTCAGCCAGGGCCCGCTTGGCGTCCTCCCACAGGGCGTCCTGTTCCTCGAGTGGCAGGCTGGACAGCGCGACGCCTCGCTCGCGGCAGACGCGCTCCATGTGTGAGAAGCGACGATAGAACCGCTCGTTCGCGGCGCGCAGGGCCGGCTCCAGGTCGACATCAAGACGCCGCGCGATGTTTGCCAGCGTGAACAGCACGTCTCCGAACTCCCTCACCATCTCACGATGGTCCGTCGCCTTGCTGACCTCAGCCACTTCCTCGGTGAGCTTGTCGAGAATGTCCTCCGCGTTCCTCCAGTCGAAACCCACGCGCGCAGCGCGACGCTGGACCGCCTGTGAGTACGCCAGGGCCGGCATGTCCCGGGGCACACCGCTGAGGATCGACGTGGTCCCCTTCCCCTCCTCTCGCTTTATCCTCTCCCAGGTGGTGACAACCTCACTGGCGTCCCTGACCTGCTGGTCACCGAAGACGTGGGGATGGCGGCGCACCAGCTTCTCGTTGATCCGCTGAAGGGCATCGTCCATGGTGAAGTCGCCCTGCTCCGAGGCTATCTGGGTGTGAAAGACCACCTGCATGAGCAGGTCACCCAGCTCCTCACAGAGCTTGTCCCTGTCGCCCTCATCGATTGCCTCGACCACCTCGTATGCCTCTTCGAGCAGGTTGTTCTTAACCGAGAGGTGGGTCTGCTCCCTGTCCCACGGGCAACCGTCGGGGCGACGCAGCCTGGCCATGATGTCGACAAGGGCGTCAAAGCTCTCCAATTCGTCCCCCTTCCTGCGGCCTCGTTGGTTCGATTATATGCCTCCAGCCTTCACATTGACAACGAAGTGCCCGTTTCACTACGATGGCGCAATGGTGCGCACCACGCCTCTTGGGGTCATCTCCTGCGTTCTTCTCGTTGTGTTCGTCCTGTGCATCCCCGCATTCCTTCTGAGCAGCAACCTCACGTGGGCCGTGAACTCAGTAGGCCTGTACGCGTACGGATTCGAGAAACACGGCGTGAGCGAGACGACGGGTCTCAGCCTGGAGGAGCTGACCGTCGCGGCGCAGGAAATGGTCCAGTACTTCAACTCGCGCGAGGAACCGATAGAGATGACGGTTATGACGCCCGATGGCCGGGACCTGTTCAACGAGCGGGAGGTGGACCACCTGGGAGACGTGAAAGGCGTTGTCAGGTTCTGCTACTGGGTTCAGGTGGGTGCCGCGGCCTACCTGGCGGCGTTCGTCGTGGGCGGATTCGCCTGGAAGAGGAGGAGATTCGCCCCCTCACTGCTCTGGGGCCTTGCCGGTGGCGCGGCGATGGCTGTGGCCCTGCTGCTGGCCGTCGGGCTGGCCGGGCTGGTCAGCTTCGACTGGCTGTTCCTCAGCTTCCACCACCTTTTCTTCAGCGGCACTGACACGTGGATTCTGAACCCGGCCACCGACTACCTCATCATGATGTTCCCCTGGGGCTTCTTCTACGACTCGGCGCTGTACATCGCTGGGGCAACGCTGGTGGAAGCCGTCATCGTCGGAGGCGTGGCCGGCGTGCTTCTTCTGAGGAGAAGAAGGAGGGAAACCTAGTGGCCGAGGTTGCAGGTGGAGCAGTCTGTGGCCGAGCAGGTACCACAGCTACTGCCCATGCCGGCTATTGAGCTCAAATCGCCGTCGCTCCCCTTCGATGTGGCACAGAACTTCGAGAGCAGTTTCCTGGCGGCCGAGTTGCACGAGGGGCACAACGTGGCCTCATCGGCCTCACTGAAGGAGCGCCGCAGTTCGAACCGCAAATCGCACTTGGGGCATACGTACTCGTATATGGGCATCTCACCTTATATTGTAGCACGGCGGCCACTGGCCGACAATCCTTCCTCCTCACAACGGCAGTGCATGCACCGTCGATCGCCTTCGGGCACGCCCCTTGTGAGTGTCGGGTCCGGCGCCGTTGCGGCTGGGGCTTTGCTGCTCGTCTCTGTGGCGATAGGGACGCCAGGGGTTCAGCATTCGCGAAGTACGGTAGTGTTTCAAGGGCCTTTCTTGATTTTGTTGCCATCAAATGCTAGTATTTGGTATCTCAATGGTACGTATTCAAGGTCCGCTGTCATTCAAGGGTAAGGAGGACAAGGATGGCTAAGGATAACCTGGAGGAAATCGAGGGCAGACGAAAGGACTGGGAGGAGACGACGCTCAAGAAGTCCATCGGGCGCTACGGGCTGCAACAGAGCCCCACCAGCTTCTACACTCCCCTTAACACGAAGGACCACGTCTTCCTGGATAAGGTCGGCTTTCCTGGAGAGTATCCGTACACCGCTGGGACCTATGCCAGTACGGTCTTTCCGCTCATGCGCCTGCGTGCCCGGGGCCAGGCTGAAGCGGTCGATGTGCGAAGGGCGGGGATGTACTCCGGCTATGGGACTTCCGAGGACTGCCGGGACTTCTACAAGGCCATGCAGTCCAGGGGCTGGAGTGGGGGGCCCAATATCGCCTTCGACCTGCCCACGCAATGCGGTTTCGACTCGGACAGTGCGATGGCTTCCGGTGAAGTGGGCAGAGTCGGTGTGGCCATAGACACCCTCCGCGACATGGAGGTCCTCTATGAGGCCTTCACCGGCGAGAGGGACCTGGACAAGATCGGGTCGAATTTCACTATCAACCCGACCGCCAACATAACCCTGGGCATGTACTTCGTGCTCGCGGAGAAGCGCGGCATTTCCAGCGACAAGCTGGTGGGGACGCCGCAGAACGACATCCTGAAGGAGTTCGTGGCGCGCGGCACGTACATCTTCCCGGTCAAGGAGTCAATGCGTATGACCCGGGACTCCATCGTGTACTGCGTCCAGCACGCGCCGGGCATTAACCCGGTGAGCATCAGCGGGTACCACATACGGGAGGCGGGTGCGTCGGCGGCCCAGGCGCTGGCCTTCACGCTCGCCAACGGGATTGCCTACTTCCAGCTGGGGGTCGACGCCGGTCTGGACGTGGACAGCTTCGCCGGCCAGATGACGTTCCTGTCGCTGGGCGGCAGCATGGACTTCTTCCGTGAGATCGCCGTCAGGCGGGCAGAGCGGCGCATGTGGTCCAAGATAATGAAGGAGCGGTTCGGCGCCAAGAAACCGAAGAGCTGGATACAGCGCCAACCCGGCGTACTGTTCCTGGCTTCGAGCACCACCGCCCAGCGCCCGCTCAATAACCTGACGCGAGGCGTCGTCGGGGCGATGGCCTCTGCCATGGCCGGTTTCGCGCCCCTTGTCGCCCCACCCTATGACGAGCCTCTCGGGCTGGGCTGGAGTCTCGAGGCACAGCAGCTCTCTGAGGACGCGATGAGGATTCTCATCTGCGAGGCGGGCGTCGCCGACGTCATGGACCCGTTTGCCGGCTCGTACTTCATGGAGACGCTGACGGACCAGATCGAGGAGGAGGCCTGGGACATCCTGAACAAGATCGACGAGATGGGCGGCGCGGTCGCCGCGATTGAGCAGGGCTTCTACCAGCGTGAGATCGCCAAGAGCGCCTATGGCTTCCAGCACGGTGTGGAGACCGGCGAGAAGGTCATAGTCGGCGTGAACGCCTTCCTGGGCGAGAACGAGCTCGAAGTCGAGACGAGCCGGCTGGTGGCGCATCCGTATGACCCGACGAAGAGGGAGGAGGCGGAGCAAAGGCAGCTCGACAACCTGGCCAAGGTCAAGCGGGAGCGGGACAACGAGGCGGTCAAGGCCAGCTTGAAGCGTCTTAAGGAAGCGGCCGAGGACGAGAGTGTGAATATCATCCCTGCCATCATGGAGTGCGTCAAGCTGTACGCCTCGGAGGGAGAGATGGTAGAGACCCTCAAGGAGGTGTTTGGCGAGTACAAGGCCTACGGAACGATGTAGGCTCGCTGGATGTCGACGCGCACCGAGGGGGTGGCACAGGCCACCCCCTCGCTTTGTCTTTCGCTCACCGCTCCCACACAGTCCTTCCTCCGACCACCGTCATCTCGACGCGGACATCCTTGATTCCTTCCGGCGGCACCCGGCTCGGGTCGTCGCTGAGCAGGACGAGATCGGCCAGGGTGCCCGGCGTGATGGAGCCCTTGGCTCCCTCGTCGAATGAGGCATACGCGGCGTTGCTGGTGTACGTGCGCACGGCGTCGAGGCCCGAGATGCCTTCCTCCGGCAGTACATGGTCACCGCTGCTCGCAGCACGGGTGACTGCGGCATAGATACCGACCACGGGCTCGACCGGCGCTATCGGGCTGTCGGAGCCGGCGGCCACGATGAGGCCGCTCTTCAGGAAGGAGCCGATGCGATAGAGCCACCTTTGCTGTGCCTCAGCCACGGTAGCGAGGTAGCGCTGCCCGCTGTGGTAGATGAATGCGGGGTTGGTCACGACGACGGCTCCGATGCGTTGGAGACGTTCGAGCAGTTCCGGCGGGCAGATGGAGCAATGCTCTATGCGGTGGCGATGACTTCCGTCCGGCGACACCCGAAGGGCGCTCGCGATGGCCTGTGCCGCGGCGGCTACGGTGCTCTCCTCCACCGCGTGTATGGCCACCTGGTAGCCGGCGCGGTGCGCCCGGGCCACGCCGGCATCGAGCTGCTCCTGGCTGGGGTGCATGGTGCCCGTAGCCTCGGTGAGGACCGCCTTCAGCGCTCCGAGGCGCACTTCGTCGTCGCCGGACCGGGGCGGAAAGCCGCCGTCCTGAAGCTCCTCCAAGGCGTCCAGGCTGACCATCACTGACAATCGTGGAGCGAGCAGTCCCCGCTCCTTGAAGCCCTTGAGCAAAGCCCACTCATCCAGCCGGTTGTGCGCGGTGGCGTCCTGGAGCGATGTGATGCCGGCGCACAGGTACCGCTCGTTGGCCAGTCTGGTGCCCTGCTCCAGTTCGTCTGGAGTCAGGGGAGGGACCCTGCTATCGAGGAAGGAGTTCATCTCGAACAGGACGCCGTTGGGCTCGCCGGAGTCGAGGTCTCTGTCGATCATGCCCCCGGGTGGCTCGGGGGACTCAATGGTGATGCCGACGATGGAAAGGGCCACGCTGTTCAGAACGCAGGCGTGCCTGCTGCGGTGCAGCAGCTTGACCGGGTGCTGTGGGGCGGCCTCGTCGAGGTCCCAGCGAGTCGGGTGGCGCCCCTCGGCGAGGCGAAACTCGTCGTAGCCGCCGGCTCTTATCCAGGTGCCTGCGGGCTGCCTCGCCGCCTGCCTGCTGATGCTGTCCCTGATGTGGGCGATGGAGGCCGCCGAGGCCGGCGAGCAGTCAACCGCCAGGAGGCTCGATGCAAAGGCGAGGATATGGCAGTGGGCATCGTTGAACCCGGGGAGGAGGGTCTTTCCCTGGCAATCGATTGCCCTGGTCGCGGCCCCTTCAAGCTCGCTTCGCCTGTCGTCATCGCCAACCCAGGCTATGCGGCTCCCGTTGATGGCGACAAGCCCGGCGCGCGGCTTGCGGGGGTCCAGGGTGAGGACATTCGCGTTATGCAGAATAAGGTTCGGGGTTGTCTCCATCGCCGAACATGGCCCTTTCCATTTCCTGCAATCCGGCCATGCCTCTGAGCTCAAAGGGGAACATCGGCAACATGACCGTGTTCCCCGGATACCTGGCGCACAGTTCCGAGATGTGGCTCTGCTGCATGGCCGCCTTGCTGCGAAGGAAATCCGAGTCGGCGTCCGCGACCACCTGGTTCACGAGCATCCGGTCCATGTGCAGACCGTACCTCTCGAACTCACTGACGATTCCGTCGAGCTGGCGGACGGCCAGAGCCTCCGGTATGGTGACCAGGTTGAACTGGACATCGTTCCTCAAGAACTCCATGTCGCGGGAAGACAGTCCCTCCCACTCCCGCAGTACGTGCAGGACGGACCGCTTCGTCTTCGCCGTGGTACGCAGCGAAGAGTAGATGCGAGGCGCGGGCTTGAGGTGAGCGTTGACGATTGAGGGCATGCGCAGCAGTCCCAGCGTCTGGCCGGCGGGGGCGGTGTCCCACACGATTCTGTCGTAGGTTCCCGAGTCGCTGAGCCCCCTTATGTAGTCGACCATGAACTCATCTCTGATGCCCGGGAGTATGCTCGCCACGAAGTCAACGAACTGCGGGTAGTCGATCCCGACGAAGGCGGAGAAGACCTCGTAGACCTCGGCGCCGAAGCTGCTCTCCCAGAGCCGCTTGACTTCCTCCGAGCTGATCTCGTGCAGGAAGAGATGCCGGGCGACCTGCACCGGCTTGTCGCCATCATCTGTCTCGCCCAACTCGAATACGTGCCGAAGCGATGGGGTGAAGTCGGTCGAGATTATGAGCGTTCTCTCCGCCTGGTCGGCCCAGTGCAGGGCGGCGGCTGCGGCGCAGGTCGTCTTGCCGACGCCCCCTTTTCCGCAGAACATCACGACCTTCTTCACCAACGGCCTCTCTTCAGGTGCACCATCAGGATGGCCATGTCGGCCGGCGTGACACCGTCGATGCGGGATGCCTGGCCCAGGGTGGCTGGTTGCAGCTTCTTCAGCTTCTGCCTGGCCTCGTACCTCAGGCCGGTGATGGCATCGAAGTCGACCTGCTCGGGAAACCGGTGTTCCTCCAGCTTCGCCATTCGTGCCAGCTGACGCTTCTGCTTCTGTATGTAGCCCTCATACTTGGCTTCAATCTCGACCTGTTCGGCGACATCCGCTGGCAGGCTGTTGGCGGCGAAGCCCTGGGAAACCAGGTCGTGGTAAAAAATGCCGGGGCGACGCAATAGCTCCAGGGCGTTGACGCTGCGCTCCGAGTAGCTAACGTGGCTCCTGCTCAACCGGTCCAGTTCCGCGGCGACTCTCTCCCGTTTCTCCTCCACCGCGTGGTAGCGTTCCGCATCGACCAGCCCCACCTTGTACCCCAGCGGTGTCAGTCTGAGGTCGGCGTTGTCCTGGCGCAGCAGCAAACGGTGCTCGGCCCGCGAGGTAAGCAGCCGGTATGGCTCGCTGAGTTCCTTGGTGATCAGATCGTCGACCATCACACCGATGTACCCCTGGTCGCGGCGAACCAGAACAGGCGGCTTGCCCTGCGTTTGCAGCGCAGCGTTGATGCCGGCGATGAGCCCCTGGCCCGCCGCCTCCTCGTACCCCGTGGTGCCGTTGATCTGGCCGGCGAGGAAGAGCCCGGGGACAAGCCTCGTCTCAAGTGTGGCCAGTATCTGGCCCGAAGGCACATAGTCGTACTCGATGGCGTAGCCGACTCTTACCATCTCCACGTGCCGCAGCGCCGGTATGCTCCGCAGCATCTCAAGCTGCACGTCCTCGGGAAGGCTTGTGTTCGCTCCCTGTACGTAGACCTCATTCGTCTCCCAGCCTTCTGGCTCGAGGAACAGCGGGTGCTGCTTCTTGTGGGCGAACCTGACGATCTTGTCTTCGATCGAGGGACAGTACCGTGGTCCGACACCCTCTATGAGACCGGTGAAAAGCGGGGCGCGATCGAGATTGCGTCGAATGATGTCGTGTGTAAGCTCGCTGGTGTACACCAGGTAGCACGGCAACTGGGGCCGCCACGTGGATGGTGTGAGGGGATAGACGGGATTCGGGGATGGGAACTCGTGGCCGTTGGCGGGCTGGGTCCACCTGCTGAAGTACAGGGGCGTCTCGCTTCCGGGCTGAATAGCCGTCTTCGCGTAGTCGATGGTCCGCGCGTCGATGCGCGGCGGCGTGCCCGTCTTCAGCCTTTCGAGCCTGAAACCCAGAGAGCGCAGGCAGTCGGAGAGACCCTCCGCCGCGAACTCGCCGGCCCGGCCCGCCGAGTAGCTCTTGTCTCCTATGATGACCCGTCCACGCAGGGAGGTTCCGGTCGTGAGCACGACGCTCTTTCCACAGTAGACCCAGTCGATGTTGGTTCGTACACGCAGGCAGGGGCCTTCCGCCCGGATCTCGTCCACCAGCGCCTGCTTGACGTCGAGATTCTGCTGGTGCTCGAGGGTGTATTTCATGGACAGGCCGTAGAGTCTCTTGTCGGCCTGGGCGCGCAGGGCCTGGACCGCGGGGCCCTTTCCCGTGTTGAGCATTCTCACCTGGATGAAGGTGCGGTCGATATTGCGGGCCATCTCGCCACCCAGCGCGTCGATCTCCCGCACCAGGTGACCCTTGGCCGGGCCGCCAATGGAGGGGTTGCAGGGCATGAGGGCGACGTTGTCCAGGTTCAGGGTGAGAAGCAGCGTGCGGCACCCAACCCTGGCTGCGGCCAGGGCGGCCTCGCAGCCAGCGTGCCCCGCCCCAACGACAATGACATCGTAAAGCTCTCGACGCATGGTGCTGACATCATTCTATCACCAACGGCCTCTACGGTCGATTTGGCCATGCCGGGGAGAGAGCGGCGCGCCGCTCAGGCCGAGGCTCCGGTTCTGGGGGTGGCGAAGCCAGTGAAGGGCCTACCCCTCCCTGACGCATCTCCAGATCTCGCCCAGACCTGGCCTCTTCCCGTACATCAGGAGAAACGTTCGGAAGGCGCGCGCGGCGAGCCAGATAGCCCCGAGGACTGACGCAATGAGGATGATGATGCTCAGCACCAGTTCCCACGTGGGAAGCGCTCCAACGCTCAGCCTCATTACCGCTGTGATGGGGGCGGTGAGAGGGAACAGAGTGAGAACGGTGAACACCGCGTGGTATGGATTGGATACGAACAGGCCGATGAGCACTATCGGTACTATCGCTGGCATCACCACGACAGTGGTCCACTGGCTGCTCTCTCGCACCGTTGAGCCGATGGAGCCAATGAAAGTCCAGATGGTCCCGAAGAGAAGGTAGCCAAGTATGAAGTAGATGATGCCAAACACCGCAGCCAGGACGGGCACGCTCAGGCCCGATATGGGGGCGACAGATAAGAGTACGACAGCGGTCACGAGCCAGACGCCGATCTGGAGCAGCCCGGCGGCCCCCAGGCCCAGCACCTTGCCGCTCATCAGTTGCCTCGCTGATACGGACGACAGCAGGATCTCGATGAGGCGGTTCTCCTTCTCCTCACTCACACCCTGGAGGAGGAAGCCGGACGTGACAAAGAGCGACACCATGAACAGCAGCCCGAAGGCGTAGGGCAGTATGAAGGCGGCAAACGGGTTCTCTGGGGGCACGACCTCACCTGTCTGCGGGTCCAGGCGAACGGACGCGGGGAGCAAGGGCGCCTTGGCTCGCTGTAGCACCTCCTCGCTCACTTCGCCGCTGAGAAGATTCGCCAGCAGGAAGTCCTTCATGTAGGCCATCGTCGTTTGCGGGAGCTCCAGCTCGCGTTGCGTGGTGTACCTTTCGATCCGCCCGGTGTCGACATAGTCCTGCGGTATCACGAAGTACTCGCTGACAAGCCCGCCAAACAGAGCGTCTCTGGCCACATCATCTGTGTCGAACAGTATGAAGATAGCCCCGTCCCCACTGGTGAACTCGGTGAACATACCGGTGTTGTCCACATAGCCGATCTTCAGGTCCTGTGGAGTGGCGCCTCCGCCACTCCAGTAGCTGGCGGCGACATATATGACCATGCCGAGAGCGCCGAGAATGGGGAAGGCCACGGTGAATAGTATGTAAGACAGCCTTCTTATAGTGACGGAGAACTCATGTCTGGCGATGAGCCACGTCTTCTTCATCGTGCCTTTCCCGCGACCTGGATGAATATCTCGTTGAGCGAAGCGGTGGAGACCTGGAAGCAGTTGACCTGGGCGTTTCTTGCCACGAGCTGATTCAGTATGTCCTGCGGCGTGGTTCCCTCAGCGAGGAAGAGCTCCACATGCCTGCCACGCACCTGGCTGTTCGCTACGCCCTCAAGCGTGTCCGCATCGCCCTCCCAGTCGACCAGCACCGAATTGTTGCGGTAACGCCATTTAATCTCGGCAAGGTCGCCGTACAGTACGGCATGTCCCCTGTCGATCATCATGATGCGGTCGCACATCTCCTCCACTTCGTTCATCATATGGGTGCTGAGGATGATAGTCTTGCCCTGCTCCTTCAGGCTGAGCACAATCTCTTTCAGGACTTGCCTGTTGAGCGGGTCGAGACCGGCGAAAGGCTCGTCGAGCACGATGAGATCGGGATCGTGGGCCACGGTCACCACGAACTGAATGATCTGCCCCATGCCGCGGCTGAGTTCACCGATCTTCTTCTTTCTGTGGCGGGACATGTCCACCTGACTGAGCAGGGCCTCCGCCCGCTCCGTAGCCACACGCCTGTCCACATCCTTGAGGCTGGCCAGGTAGACGAGTGAATCGGAGACAGTCATGCGACGGTAGAGGCCCCTCTCCTCTGGAAGGTACCCTATCCTGTTCTTGGTGCTCTCATCCAGGGGCTGGCCATACAGCCGTATCTCCCCGGCATCGGGCCTGATGATGTCCATGAGCATTCTGATGGTGGTCGTCTTGCCCGCCCCGTTTGGCCCCACGAGGCCGAAGACCTCACCCGCGTGCAGAGTGAAGGACACGTCCTCGACCACCTCTCTCCCGCCGAAGGACTTGGATACGTGGGCGACCTCAACAGTCGTCTGCAGGTGGTCCTCGTTTTGCACGGGTGTCCGCATCTCGGTTGGAATCCCCGCTCTCAGTCTCGTCTGGCCTTCCGGTGCATCCGTCACAGACTCCGGCGGCTCGCTTTGTTCCGCCAGAGCCGCTCCGTCTGGCGGTGGCTCAGGTTCTGCTGATTGGAGGATGTCGCTGCCGCGGTGCCGCTGCCTGAAGACGATGCGGAGGATGAGTATGACGGCAACTGCCAGTATGAGAACGATTGCTAGCGTGGAGTCCATGGCTGCGTGTCCTTTGACGATGTGGCTCTCACGAGAGTATACTGCGGGAAATCCTCTTTCTCAACCGCAGCTAATGGAGAAGCTTGCCAGCAGTCTGACGGCGTGGATAAGGGAGCGGGTTCTGGAGGCGGGGCAGCGTGGGGTCATCGTCGGCCTTAGCGGCGGGCTCGACTCGGCTGTGGTCGCGGTGCTCGCCAAGAGGGCCTTCCCCGAGAACTGCATGGGCATAGTAATGCCTTGCCAGAGCAGTGAGGCTGACGTCGAGCACGCCGAGGCTGTCGCCAGGCAGTTCAACATCCCGGTGAGGACGGTGAGTCTCGACGAGACGTACGATTCGCTGCTGAGGTCGTTGCCGACCGAGGGACTCGAAGCCGGCGCCAGCAAGCTGGCTGAGGCCAACTTGAAGCCTAGACTGCGCATGGTCGTGCTCTACTACGTGGCGAATCGGCTTCAGTATCTTGTCGCCGGCACCGGAAATCGGAGCGAGATATCGGTCGGCTACTTCACCAAGTTTGGCGATGGCGGCGTCGACATCCTGCCTCTGGGGAATCTGGTCAAGAGCGAAGTCAGGGAGCTGGCGCGTCACCTTGGGATCCCCGAGGAGATACTCCGCAAGCCTCCGTCGGGAGGCTTGTGGGAGGGACAGACAGACGAGGATGAGCTTGGGATCACCTACCTTGATCTCGACCGGTACCTGGTGACGGGTCAGGCGACGAAGGAGGTCAAGGACAGAGTCGACGGCATGATGAGTCGAAGCGAGCACAAGAGGGCCACACCGCCCGTACCGCCTTTCGGCGGCGGTAAGGGTGCGCTGGAGCCAGACAACGGCTGCACGGGCGACTAAACGGGCGGTGGTACCCTGCCTGTTTCCATTGGGATTGGGTAGCAAGAAACGAGTACTGAGTGGCTGGGTCGAATGGGCGGGCGTGGCGACTGGAAAGGGTTGACAGAAGCGGCAAGCTCGTGCTAGAATCCCGTGTTTAGCATACCAAGTGACTTCTTCTGTCACACACGGTAGCGAGTGTCCATTACTACAGTCTAGTGCCAACTTACGCGCATAGTGCTGCCCTAGCATAGGCGTGGTTGGCGGTGTGCAGGGAAAGGCAGAGTAGAGCGGGAGAGATATCCGAATACGGCTGGAGGTGAAGAATGAGACTTGTTGTCCTTGGATTGGGACAGTGTGGGGGCAGGATTGCCGATGAATTCGCCAGGATGGCTGCCCGAGCGAGGTCGAATCGACGGATTGACATCGTCACTGGGATCTACGCAGTGAACACCGACCAGGCTGACTTGACCGGGCTCCGAACGATCCGGGGTGATTTTCATCATCGTATCCTTATTGGGGGCAGGAAGACGAGCGGTCACGGTGTGGGTAAGATAAACGAGGTCGGGGCGGCGGTTGCGAGAGCGGATTCGTACAAGGTGATCGACGCCGTGAGAACCGGGGAGCGGTTCTACGAGACCGACGCATTCCTGGTTGTCGCTGGCGTGGCCGGAGGCACCGGCTCTGGGGCGGCGCCGGTGGTGTGCCAGTCACTGAAGGAACGCTACCCCCAGAAGGCAGTTTATGCATTGGCTATCCTTCCCTTTGAACACGAAGAGAGCACCGAGGAAAGGACGATCTACAACGTCGCCACCTCTCTCAAGTCCACCAAGGCGGTTGCCGATGCGGTGATCCTGTGTGACAACGAGCGTTTCCTCAAGAGGGACGCGAATCTTGTGAACAACATGGAGAGGATCAATCAGGAGATAGTCGCGCCGTTCTACGACCTGCTCTGCGCTGGTGAGGAAGTCAAGCGCAGCCGTATCGGCGCGAAGACAGTGGACGCGGGTGATATCATGCAGACAATGGAAGGATGGACTGCGATAGGTGTGGGTAGATCGCACCTGCCCACGCTCAGCAGGTTGCCATTTGAGAGAAGGAAGAACTTCAGGAAGAAGGGTAGAGAGACGCAACGGGGGCTGGAAGCGGTCGACCAGGCTATAAGCGAACTGTCGGTAACCTGTAGCCCGCGGGATGCTGGTAAGGCGCTCTACATGCTTTCGGCACCCTCGAAGGAGATGAATGTCGCCCTGGTGAGGGAACTCGGGGGCATTATGCGGGAAATGGCCGAGGACGCTGTCATCAGGAGCGGTGACTATCCCCGGGCGGGCGGCGATGTGAGCGTCACGCTGATATTCTCCAAGCTCAGCAGCGTGCCCAGGTTGAAGGAGTTCTACCGGAAGACCTCAAGCTCTACTTCCACTCTGAAGCAGAGACAACTGGAGGCTGAGGAGAGGCTGCGCGAGATGGACGAGGCGGCAGAGGGCGTGCCCTCGCTGCTGTCCGGCGATGGCGCCAGGTAGACCAGGCCTTTCCAACAAGCGGTGACCTTTCTCCGAGTGTGACGTGAGGTAACGTCACCAGGGGCGGATCGGGCTGGAAAGAGACTGAGGCTATCCGGGTTGGCTGGTCGAGGCGCTGGTAGGCAAGAGTTCGGTCAGCTTGGCCGAGAGGGAGTCCTTGGTGAAGGGCTTCGAGATGATGGCGTCAATCCCGGCGCGTCGGAGTTCGGCCCGGTCCAACTGGCTGCCCCAGCCCGTGATAAGCACCACCGAGGTATTCGGCTTCTCTCTCTTTATCATCGTGGCAAAATCCCGGCCTGACATCTCTTTCATGCCCATATCGGTTATGACAAGGTCGTAGTCGGCCTTCTTGAATTCCTCAAAGGCTTCTATTGCATTGGTGAAACCAATGACCTCATGGCCCAGATTCTGGAGCATCAGTCTGAGCACCTCGTTGGTCTGAGGATCATCCTCCACGACGATAATCTTGGCCCGCTTGACCGCCGTAGGCTCCTCAGGGAGGAGCAACGTCTTGTCCGGCCTGGCTGCCAGGGGAAGCTTCACGTAGAACGTCGTTCCCTGACCAACCGTGCTGTCCACATCGATGGTGCCGCCGTGCCTGCTGATTATGCCGTACGCCACACTGAGCCCCATGCCGAGCCCTTCGGGGCTCTTGGTGGTGAAGAAGGGGTCGAATAGCTTGCCCCTGAGCTCCTCGGCTATTCCCATGCCGGTGTCGGCGATAGAGAGCACCACCCATCCATCCTCCGTCTCGCTCCGTATGGTTATCATGCCATCGCGCGTCATCGCATCCATCGCATTGAACATGATGTTGGTGAGTACCTCCCGCAACTCGGTTGCATCTCCCTCGACGGAAATCTCCTTCTGGACATGGACGGCAATGTCGATGTCAATACCGTCGATCTGGTGTCGCTCCAGCCGTCGGGGTTCAACCATCTGAACCGCGCTCCTCACCACCTGGTGGAGCTGCACTACTTTGAACTCCCGGTCGACTCTAACTCGTGCCGAGTCCTGCAATCGACGCACCGTCTTCGCGCCGTCAGCAGCCGTCTGTTCAATAATGCGAAGGTGTTTCACCACCTTGGGGTCTTTGGTGATTGCCAGTGCGAGTTGAGCCCGACCCAGCAGAATCGAGAGCATATTGTTGAAGTCGTGAGCAACGCCGCTGGCCATCTCACCCAGTGCTCTGAGTCGCTCCGAGCGCACCAGGAGGCCCTGTGCTGTCTTGAGTTCAGCGTAGGCCTTGACCAGCTCATTCTCACGGTCCTTTATCTGGATGAAGAGGAGGGAGTTCTCAACAGCTACAGCTATCTGCCCCGCCAGTTGCTCGAGGATCTCCCGCTCACTCTCACCGTAGGCGCCAGTGTGGCGACTGGTGAGATTGAAGGTTCCGAGCACTTCACCTCTGGAGAAGAGGGGTACCCGGATGGCAGACCTCAGGCCGCTTCTGATGAGATGCCTTTCATCGATGGTGAACCGCATGTCCTTGGTGAAATCAGTCTCGATGTTGCTCCTCTTGTGCTGGACAACCCATTCTGTGGTCGAGCCAGCCAGTGGGATCACATCGCCTTCTCTCAATCCGGTCTCAACATCGCCCGACACGGCGAAGAACCGCAGCTTGTCTCCATCGATGAGGGCTATGCTCGCCCGATCGAAGTCGATTATCCTCTTGACCTCGTCCGCAAAGGCCTGGTAGATGTCTCTCATATCCAGACTGGAGCCTATTATCTTCGTCAGGTCAGTGATGACTTCGAGCCTCTTGTTCCGCTCGATTATCTCATCTTCAGCCTTCTTCCGGGCCGACACATCCCTGACGAGAAGGGCGTAGGCCGGCTTGCCTTCGTAGATGATCCTTTTGAACCGTATCTCAGTGGGAATACTGTCTCCCGCTTCACTCCTGATGGTGGCTTCCCATGTTTCGGGAACCGGCTCGTCCCTGAGCGTGGCTTGATAGATCCCGTTGGCCAGTTCAGCGCTCTCCGGGGCAATGTACTGCCAGAAACTGCGTCCGACCAGTCCGTCTGCGGGTGTTCCCAGGACTTGAGCGCCCCTCTCGTTTGCGAAGATGATATGCTGCCCGCGGATCACGATGTAGACTTCGTTGATGTCGTCGACGAGGGCTCTGTATCTCGCTAGTGTCTCCCTGAGGCGATTGCCCTCGACTTGCGGAGGCCCTTCAGCGGGCCGCTGGGGTGGTTTCTTGCGGATTCTCATGCATGCTTCCGATGATGCGGCAATCGCAGCGCCGGCACTTCTTGACCTGGCTCTCCTGACTAGCGCCTGGCTGCGCTGCTCATGATGTTGAGGACTTCGAGGATGTCGTCTATCTTGAAAGGCTTGCGAATGAGGAGAAGCGGTCCGAGTGACATCGCCTCCATGGCGATGGGGTCGTCGCCGTAGCCGGTGACTATGGCTACCACAACCCTATCGTCCTTCTGCTTGATGGCGTTGAGCGTCTCCGGTCCGCTCATGCCCGGCAGGACGAGGTCGAGGAATACCAGGTCGAAGTGGTGCCGCTCCATTTCCTCGATAGCGCGCTCTCCGTTCTCCACGGCCACCACTTTGTACCTTTGCTCTGAGACAATGTCGCTGACCATCTCGCGTACACCTGGGTCATCGTCCACCACGAGCACGCTGCCCTCCACAACCGTCGACTGCTTGGCTATCCACTCGTCCAGCAGTTCTTTCTTGAACCTCCAGTTGCCCCCTATCTTCGAGGCAGGGATCCTCCCCTTCTGAGCCAGCTTGTATACGGTCATGTAGTTGAGCTTCAGATAGTGTGCCACCTCCTTGACGGTCATCAGGTCGCTCATTCGATTCTATCTCCTTCCACGTCTGGATTGGCCTTCTCGGAAATTCTGCTATATTATGCTTTTGTGTACATTTTTCCACAAGGCAGCCTGCTTTGTCAAGAAGGAACCCAGAAGAGAGTTACAACCGCTGCCTCACGATGCCTTGGTGGATG